>JAIFLU010000315.1 GCA_020048915.1 Bacteroidota bacterium
CGAAAGGTGGGAACAACCACCGTATTATTTGTAAGATAAAAATTTGCATAAGATGCCGGCAATCTGTTCCCATCGTAATAAACAGCTTTGGGCATGGGTAATTCAACCAATGCAGGCTGTTTACCATTCAATAAACGAAGTTTCTTAAGTTCTTTTAAATTGTCCTGAAGGGGTTGATAATTTTCATCCAATTTATCAGATTCAACCGCAGTTACAATTGTGTCGGCAGAAATAAATCGGGTAATATCATCTACATGCCCATCTGTATCGTCTCCGGCAATACCATCGCCCAGCCAAATAATTTGTTCAACTGAATAATACTCCATTAATATGTTTTCAATCTGCTTTTTAGACAAATGGGGATTCCTGTTTTTATTCAATAAGCAAGCCTCGGTAGTTAGCAATGTACCGGCTCCATTCACATCGATGGAGCCTCCTTCCATAATAATTCCGGGTGAAAAAATGGGTAATCCATAATGGGACGCTACTTTTAGTGGGATAGCATTATCGTTTTCGAAAGGATATTTTCCTCCCCAGGCATTGAATCCCCAGTTGACAATTGCTTTTGTGGCGCTGGCGGAAGGATTGATTACAAAGCATGCCCCATGGTCTCGGCACCAAACATCGTCGCTTCGATGGAGAAATATTTCAACTTTATTTACGTCAATGCTATAACTGCTCATCAGATTGAGGAGTTGTTGCTTATATGCCTCATCAGGCACATTTATTCTCACTATTTCACTTAATGAAATCTCCTTAACAAATTTCAGATAGGAATCATAAATTCTATCCATCATTCCCGGGAAAGAGGCTTCCTGATAAGGATAGGTAAGCCAGGTGGCTTCATGTTTTTCCCACTCTGCCGGGAATCGGTAACCTAATTGTTTCGGGGTCATTGTAACATTTTTGAGATCGTTTGTAAAAAAAGAATAAATATAAAAAACAAGCGCAGGTTGGAAACTACGCTTTATAAGCAACCTCTTTAAATTTATTCTTCGGGATCGATAAAACGGTTAAGAATAGGCTGATAGGTGTCGATGCGACGATCGCGCAGAAAAGGCCATACGGAACGATAATGCTCTGTTAAATTAAGGTCTATTTCCTGGACATGTACTACTTCGTCGGTGTGAGAGGCCTGGTATACAATTGTTCCAAATGGATTGCTAACAAAAGAACCTCCCCAGAATTGCTGTCCGTTTTCTAAACCAACACGGTTTACACTTACCACATGCACCCCATTTGCAATGGAATGGCTTCGCTGCATGGTCTGCCAAGCTTGGTATTGCTCGTTGTTTACAATTTCATTTTCTGCAATATCCCAGCCGATAGCGGTTGGATAAAATAATATCTCGGCACCTTTTAATGCCGTTATTCTTGCAGCTTCTGGATACCATTGGTCCCAGCAAATTAATACTCCAATGGTGGCATAGTTGGTTTTAAATACCTTATATCCTTCGTCTCCCGGAGCAAAATAAAATTTTTCGTAATATCCGGGATCATCCGGGATATGTTGTTTGCGGTATTTCCCGAGGTAACTACCATCGGAATCAATTACAGCTGTGGTATTATGATATAATCCCGGCGCTCTTTTTTCGAATAGGGAGGCGATAATCACCACATTGCATTCTTTAGCAAGAAGTTGCAAATCCTCAGTAATTGGTCCTGGAATGCTGTCGGCCAATTGAAATTTCGAATGATCTTCCGTATCGCAAAAATAAAGGGATGAAAATAATTCCTGTAAGCATACAATTTGTGCCCCTTGGAAAGCGGCTTGCTTTATCCTTTCCTTTGCATTCTGGATATTTAAATCTATATCCGCACTGCACGACATCTGAACTAACCCAACTTTAACATTTTTCATTCTATTATCCTATCAATTCAACTCTTCAGGTTTAAAGTATGCCCAATTTTATTTTAATTCCTTCGGGAATAGCTTTCTTATTGAGGAAAATTACAGTGGTTCTTAATTTAAAATAAGGTTGTGAAACATAGATAAAACCTTTGTATGGATTTTCTATTCCCCAGGAATTCTTAACACAATAGTATTTATTACCTTGTTGATCACCCGCTATTCCTGTAATATGCATTCCATGATCGTCGGTAGTAGCATAGTTATCAAAATCGCGTTGGCGAAGTTCCTGGGTAATTAATTTCTCTTTGCCGGGAGCTAAAAAAACCTTTTCCCAATCCTGAACCGAAGCTTTCTTCTCATCCATATCGGGTACTAAAGCAATTCCTTGTTTAAAGTTAAACCCCTTATCGCTCACATCGCTTGCCCAGGCAACTGTATAACCGGTGTTTATTGCATTATCTACAATGGAGGTTAACTCATCAAGTGGGACATTGTATGCCTTACCCCACGACCAGTTGTCGGGTAATTCAAGGATAAAACTACTGTAAAATGGATGATGGGTGTAAGAAGTAATCATCACATAGTCATTTGTGTTTAGCCCCAAATTTGAAGAAAAAGTTTCAGGGGTATATTTCTTTCCGTCAAATTTAAAGTCTTCTGGTAGCTTTCCCAGGTAGGATTGCAAAATACTCTCAAAACCGGAAAGCCAGACCGGACTTAGCAATTGATTTCCATTTTTAACAATTTCATCGACATATCCTCTTAAGATTTTATCCATCTCTAAATGATTATGACCTGCTTCACCTGGTTTTAATCCGCTAAATGCAGATTCCGGAGCAATTCCCCATTTTTGCATTACATCCGTAACATCGTTATTCTCTCCACCGCCGGCAAACTCCGATTTACCATGCATTCGAACAAATCTGTCGGCTTTTGCAATATAATTATGGTAAACAATAAACATTTCAGAAAGATCAAATTCTCCCTTTCCAGTTCTGATTAGCTCTGATTCCAACATGCTTATGGCCGAAAAGCTCCAGCAGGTATTTGTTCTTTCTTGGTTTTTAACCGATGTAGCTGGAAGTTGCTTTCGTACCGAAAATTTATATCCTTCTGCTGGCACTTGTGCAAAGGCTGAAGAAAATAATGCAATAATAGATAAAAGCGAGAGTAGTAGACGTTGTTTCATGTTAAAAAAATTTTGGTAAAGATATAATATTATGAAAACAGAGGGGTGAGAGATATCATTAAAAACAATGAAAGGCTAATTTGAATTAAAATTTACAAAAATATAAACACTTAAAGCAGTTATATCTAAATTTATTACTTACCTAATTTTTTAAAACTTTATTTACTATTTTATTGCATTCACTTATAATTATTCAGGAAGAGGGGGACTTTTTAAAAATTTGGGATTAAGCTCCTATAAAATATCTTGACCATTTGCCTAAAAATCTTTTTATTAGCATACAGAATATAAGATTTATTAAAATTAATGATAAAACAAAAATAATAGACAAGAAAATTATTACTCCCGGAGACAGCGTTAAAACTTGATTATAAAACCACGTCTTTAGAAATCTATTCCCTACCAATACATGGGTAAAATAAATTGCAAAACTATAAGTGGCAATATTATCTAATAAGCTTATTTCTTTATTCTCAATTTTCATTAATAGGACAAGTAATAATAAACTAAGGGAAATTTTTTGTATATAAAACAGTGATTCGGCTAAATTCATCCATCCAAAATCATATATGTCCGAAGGAAGCAACAAAAGCAAAATTGATGAAATTCCAACTAAACTAATAAATAACCAACTTTTTTCCTTAATGAACAAAATAGCCTTAGAGTAATTCATTGAGATATACATCCCTAATAGATAAACTGGCAAAAAATAAGCATACTGCAGAAAAGATAAGCTTGAGTCTGTTCTGGTTCCCAATAATGGCAAAAGACACCCCAATAGGGCGATTTTTGAAAATGCATTTTTCGGAATTTTTAAAAATAAAGGGCTGATTATAAAAACGATAGCTATAAAAGGAATATACCAAAATTGAGGTTGAACATTTCCGGTTATCAGGGATTCTGAAAAATCTCGAAAAAAAGAAATAAAAGTATAATTATTATCCGCTATGAAACATGCTTTATGATCAACTAACACCAGTAAGGTCATAAATATATATGGAAATATCACATAATGTAATTTACTTTTATAGTATTTAAGTAATTCAAATTTAGGAGACAAATACTGAAATAGGAACCCTGAAATAAAAAGAAAATAAATAGTACTATCGTGAAAAACTAACTCTCTGATTGTGTTGAGAAGATAAAACGATGCATTATGCCGACAATCGGAAGGGAATTCCCAAGTATGTATAAATACAATGTTTATTATTGCAAAAGCTCTAAAGTATTGAATATGTTTTAGGTACTTAGGTTTTTCCTCCATTCAGATGTTATTTAGGTGAAAATCAAATAGGTTTAACACCTAAAGTTTCTGATTAAAGTATTGTATAACAAATTTAAACCCATTTAAAAATTGTAAGGAGCTTTGAATAAAGATTTTTGAGTCTTTTGTTCATTTTCAAATGAGAAACTATAAAACAAAGAAAATGTTTTTTTATTGTTTAAAGAATATTTAAAATTAAACTTTGATAAAATATTCGTGGTCAATACCTGGAAATTGAAAAACAGAAATACTCAAATAACTATATTACAAATTTTTAACGGAGCAAATATGTATAAGAAAGAAATTAAAGTTGTCGATTGTACCATTCGGGATGGGGGATTAATGAATAACTGGAAATTCGACGACGATTTTGTAAAAACCATTTATAAATCGTGTGTTGAAGCAGGAGTCGATTACATGGAAATTGGTTATAAAAGTAGCGAGAAAGCATATTCCCGAAAAGAGAACGGTCCATGGAAATTTTGTGAGGAAAGCGATTTACGACGTATTGTAGGAGATAATAAAACCAATACAAAACTTTCGGCAATGATCGATATTGGACGTATCGAACTTGAAGCAATTAAGCCCAAAAAAGAAAGCGTACTCGACATGATTCGCGTAGCCTGTTATATTCACCAAATTGATAAAGCAATTTATCATGCCGAACATTGCCTGGATAAGGGTTATGAAGTGTGCATAAATCTTATGTCGGTTTCGAAAGTAATTGAACACGATTTGGATGAAGCATTGAAAGATATTGCAAAATCGAGGGTGCCAAATTTCTACCTGGTCGATAGTTTTGGGAGCTTATACAGCGAACATATTGAATCGTTAATGAAGAAATATAGTACAGCATTGCCTCAGAAACAGATTGGTATTCACGCACATAATAATATGCAAATGGCATTTGCCAATACAATTACAGCAATTATTAACGGCGCTACAATGCTCGATGCAACTTTTCTGGGTTTAGGCCGCGGAGCTGGCAATTGCCCAATGGAATGCCTGATTGCATTCCTGAAAAATCCTAAGTATCGGTTACTTCCTATTTTAGAAGGAATACAAAGCAAAGTCCACCCGCTTCATAAAGATATTTCATGGGGTTACCATATTCCTTACATGATTAGTGGATCGATGAATGAGCATCCAAAAGAATCAATGGAATGGATGGATAGTGATCGGCACGACGACTTTGTTGGTTTCCTCAAAAAAATGCACGATAAGGAAATTTTAGAGTAAGGTTTCAATTAACAAAGTAATAATGAAAGCCGGTGTAGCGCAATATTTACATCGGCTTTTGTTATAAGCAGCCTTATATTAAAAAGTCAATGGTACTAATTTGGTTTATTTGTTATTGCTCAGGTAATATTCTTATAAAGACTTTAGCGTTGACTAAATTGGTTCGAATGAATTACTTTCCAACTGTTTCCAAATTTTTCATAGACAAAAGACCAATTGAATTTTGTAGTAAATTGATTTCCGGAAGCTGTATTTATTTTTGCATCGACTGATGCAACAAGAATAACAAATTGCTCCGACAAAGCTGTAATTTTTTTGCTTTGAATAGTTAAAGCTTGTTTAGTAATCCCTTGCGACAATGCTTTTACTTTATCAATCAAGGCATCAAACTGTTCAAAATATGTCCCGTTAGAAATAAATCCTGCATGTCTATTATCATCCACCCCCTGATTTAGTTTATCATAATCTAGGACTTCAGCGGCCTTTACCATCGTCTTAAATACAGAATCAACCTGCAATTCTATTGATTCTTTTAGTTGAGTCGAGATATTTTGACCATTCAACTGTTCTGCAAAATTTAGCATAAAGCTAACAATCAACGAAATAATAAATATTTTTTTCATTCTCTTACATATTAAAGTTTGTTTAAATATAATTTCGCCAGGTGACAACCTTATGTCAACATTCCCAAAAAGGATTAAATGCCTGAAAGGTTTATCCAATGCTCGGGAAGCTAATTAGTTTTTACTAATTTACCTGTAATGACCTGATTGTTATATGTAAACGTATAAAAATAAATCCCTGGGATTAAATTGGATGTATTTAATTGATTCCTATTCTCCCCTTGAAAACCCAAACCGGAATAAAATTTTGAAATTAGAATCCCGTCAGCACGGTAAAGGGAAAATTCCACATTACCCGATTTGGGAAGTATATAAACAAAATAAGCCAAATCGCCCACTGGATTAGGATATACATGTAATTCGGGAGAGACAAATTTTAGTGATTGATTATTTGTTGAAGGATTGGTGAATATCATAAAGTAATCGGCCCTTACAACTGCAGACCAGTTTGAACCAGATTTTACGCGGGCTTTAATAGTGACAGTATCACTAAAATGTAATGGTGTTCCATTGTATTGGATGGCGGTAGGAGAGACCTCCCCACCAATTTTACGAGGATCTTCGCCGTTAAGGGTGTAATAGATAGTACCTGTTGCTGCTGAAATCGAAACAGTAGTATCCCTTCTGAATTGACCGCCATACCAACTTAAAATTGGAGCTTCAATAGAAGGGAAAAGTCCGGCATATTTCAATTGGTTTATTAAAATAGCCGTTCTCTGAGGAAAATAAGTGTTGATTAATCTTGTTTGTTCTTTATCCCAATAATTGGCTTTGGTGCACAATTCAAAATTTGTTCCTCCGTATGGATGGACATCTCTTCGGTAATCGCCCCAGCGTGCCGATTCACAAATTATGGGATATTGAATTTCAGAAGAACGTCTTATCCACCGCTCGGCAACTTTAACGGGGGTTAACGCACCATTATTAAATAAATGACGTTGAACATGGTCTGCAAATTCAAGTCGAAATTCCTTATTTTGTTTAAGACTGGTGAAAAGTCCACTTGGCCGGTTCAAATTATTTTTAAGAACTACCGTATCATTAAGGCCTTCTAAAACCCTTTCGCCATCCCAAACCAGAAATTTAAAACCATTCCCTGGGTTATTTCTGTTGCGGATTGCAGTCCAGTTATGATGGTCCCAATCGTTATTTCCGCCATAAAAATTTAATAACATGTAATCGATAAAATTATCGATACTTACGTAAGAAGGAAAAGCAGGATTGTCGGTGCCATCCTTATTTTTCCCCTGAATTTTAAAATACGAAGAGTCGGAGCCCAGTCCCTTACTTGCCATTACCATCATTGCATTCCATGCATCTGTTGATCCTGCTGTGGCTTCTCCATAATCTTTAATGATATCAAAGTCCTCTTCTTTTCCATTAAAATAAGCTTCCGCAAAATCCTTATCTAACCTCTCCGAAATACTGTATACTCCCCAGTAAATTCCATTCAGATAGAGATGGACAAATTTACTGTGTGCTGATGTTTCTCCCATTTCGAGCTGAGAATCTTTCATCCATGCATCATGAATATACATTCCTCTTTTTCTTTGGGAATAATCAACATGCGTCCACGAATTGTTAAACCCTGCCCTTAAAACGAAAGCGTCATGTTCTTTCGAAGCATTGGTGTTTGGGAAGAGATTGTTTTTAAGCTTTGGAATACCATATTCTCCCTTAAATTCAATATTAAATGAATGTTTTGGGTCTTTTTCGGGGCGGCGGCTGTGGCCTCCATGTAATTCAATTCTGCAATTAGCAAAAAAAGTATTGGAATTGGTTTCATCAAAGTATTCAACAGAGGCTGGCCTTCCCCATTCATACCCAATATCGTATTGAGTAATTTTGGTGGTTCCAACAGGTGCCGGTACATCTTTTTCCGAAACAGGAGCCCCGGTATTCGAATAGATACCTCCTGTAAAAGGATCGGTACCGGACGAAAATAAGTTGTCAATAGATGTAATAACCGAAAGAGTAGGAATGTCCTTAAAAGCCTTATCTATAGACCCGGAATAAAGCGGATTATTAATAATTTCAGGATCCATTTCATAATCAGCAAGAGCATTCCCGGGAATGGCAGTATATGGTCCCCAATTAGAAGGATAACCGACAGGCGTATTATTTTGTCGTTTTACATCACTTAAAAACAGATAGGTTTGGGACGAGGCAAAGCTGCTTTTTCCATTTAAATAAACCACAGCTCGCAAAGGGGTTGTTGTAGTTATTGATATTGGCGATGAGTATAAGAGTCCATCTGTTTCAGTTGGGAAACTGCCGTTTTTTGTGTAACGAATGGATGCTCCCGGAATGGAAGAACTTAAGATAACCTGAAATGGTTGCGTGAAAAATCCCCGATTAACAGAAAATAGTACAGGAGGAATAAAGCTACTGGAGATGTTTGCATAGCCAGGAGTTGGAACATCAAAATAAGTTTGTGCGGAATTAAATTCTCCATACGAAACATTTGTAAATTGCTCTGGAATATCTGAAAATACAGAGGAAAGATTTATACCATTCGAATCAATTAATGCAAGAAAAACATCATTTGCCGAAAGCTTAAAATTTGTATGTAATTCTTTACCAGCAATTGCTCTGTTTTTGCCAGAAGCAAATACAATAAGGTATTGGTTAGGTTGAATGATGGTATCCGGGAAACTCCATTTTTGTGGCAGGGTTTCGTTATCGGTTAAAATCCAGTTAAGCAGTTGAATGGCTGATGTT
>JAIFLU010000097.1 GCA_020048915.1 Bacteroidota bacterium
GAAAGTAAATTTCCCCTTCTCCTATTTTTAATTCGGGTTTCTCTATTCTGTGTTAAATATTTAACGCTTTTGTTTTTGTTATATTTCCCCTTTTGAGGCTAATTCAATTACCTAGTGTTAGTAAGAAAACACTCATTTTCTCTCGCACCCCACTAACTCCACTAAAGGGGAGAACCTCAAGGCACTGTGGGTTAGAATCTTCCCCTTTAGGGGATCGAGGGGTGAGCGTAGGCAATTTATCCGAATATTGAGTTATCTAATAGACACTACCTAGGAGCTTTGTCAAAAATCTTTTTTTCTTTCAATTTTCTACGTAATTTGGGTACTGCAATTAATCTACTAACATATGGAACGACGGAAATTTATTGAATATTCTTCGAAATCAGCTCTGGGAGCAGGGCTTGCTGCTGCAACTACCAATGTATTTTCAAAAACCAAAACGGTAGCCCCCAGTGATCGGGTTCGCTTAGCCCTCATTGGCTGTAATGGTATAGGGTGGTCAAACCTCAATGCCGTTTTAAAAACCCCGGGGGTGGAATTTGTTTCGCTTTGCGATGTCGATCAGAATATTTTAAATAAACGGTCGGCTGAACTCGAAGCGCAAACCGGAAAGAAAACCGTGAATGTGGGAGATTTTCGCAAAGTGCTCGATAATAAAGAAGTGGATGCCATATTTGTTTGCACGCCCGACCATTGGCACGCTTTGCCCATGATATATGGTTGCCAGGCCGGTAAGGATGTGTATGTGGAAAAACCATTGGCAAATAGTATAGAAGAGTGCCTTACCATGGTTAAGGCACAAAAACGATACAATAATGTTGTTCAGGTAGGGCAGCAACAACGAAGCGGGATTCATTGGCAAAATGCCATTGCCTATGTTCATTCCGGAAAACTTGGAAAACTGAGAATGGTAAAAGCATGGAGCTGGCTTGATTGGAAAGGGACTGTGCCAATTCTACCCGATGAACCTGTACCTGCCGGAGTTGATTACGATATGTGGCTTGGCCCTGCACCTAAAAAGCCGTTTAACCGCAACCGGTTCCATTTTACTTTTCGTTGGTATTGGGATTATGCGGGAGGGTTAATGACCGATTGGGGTGTTCATATGCTCGATATGGTGCTGTTTGGAGCTAAAGCAGGTGGGCCGAAATCGGTGGTAGCTGCAGGAGGAAAATATGCGTTTCCGAACGATGCCATGCAAACTCCCGATATGATGAATGCTGTTTATGAATTCGACGATTTCCTAATGAGTTGGGAGCATACAATTGGTATTGGCCGTGGACCTTACGATCGTAGTCATGGTGTAGCATTTATCGGCAGCGAAGGTACTTTAGTTGTTGACAGAAGTGGTTGGGAAGTAATTTCAGAGTACGACCCAACCAATAAATTAATGAAAGCATACAAAATGACTCCTGTTCCGCTGCAGAAATCTCAGGGGGATGACAGGGTTGCCCACACTGCTAATTTTATCGATTGTATAAAAACACGTAATAAACCTATTTGTGATATCGAAACAGGCGCCAATGTTGCCATAAACGCCCACTTAGGAAATATAGCCATTCGACTGGGAAAAAAGGTATACTGGGACAGTATAAATCAAAAATTTATTAACGATCCGCAAGCCCAGGAACTGGCAAATGCCCATTATCGCGATCCATGGAAGCTGCCGGTTTTATAAAAGATATATTGTTAATAACTGGCTAATATCTTCTTAGATATGATGGCCATACATGTAATAAGGATTACCTATTTTTGATATGTTTATTGCAAGCTTCGAATAAAAGGGATTTTGTAATATGAGGTGTTACAGAATCCCTTATTTTATTTCTTCAAAAGGTAATTGATAATTTTTTCGGCAGCTTTTCCATCTCCAAAATATTCTTTTTGAGGTTCATAATTGCAATAATGCACCTTATCTAAAATCTTTTGTTTATCGGCTCCTACCGTAAAATTCCAACCGCCCTCCAGGGTTTCGATCCACTCTGTTTCTTCCCGCAAGGTTATGCAAGGTTTTTTAAGAAAATAAGCTTCTTTTTGTAACCCGCCCGAATCGGTAAAAACTTTTATACAATTGCTGGTGAGGCATACCATTTCGAGATATCCTACAGGGCTTATAATTTTAACATTCGAACGAAAAGCGACATCATCGAGGATGTTTTTTGTCCGGGGATGCAATGGAACAATTATAGGAATATCAAATTCTGAAAAAGCGAGAAAAATTTCCTGAAGACGTTTTATGTCATCCGTATTTTCTTGTCGGTGAATAGTCGCTAAAAAATAACGGTCGGGCTGAACATCAGCAATATCCTCTAATTTAACTTTTGAACGGGAAATTTCCTTATAATAAAGAATGGAATCGTACATTACATCGCCTGAGAAAAGTGATCTTTCAGCCAAACCTTCCTGTTTTAAAATATTTAAGGCGTTTTGGGTTGGGGCAAATAAAACATCGGAGATATGGTCAGTAGCAATACGGTTTATTTCTTCAGGCATCCTTCTGTTATAACTTCTTAATCCTGCCTCAATGTGAGCAATGGGGATATGTAATTTCGCCGCAGCTAATGCACCGGCAACGGTAGAGTTGGTGTCACCGTAAACAATTATCCAGTCGGGTTTTTCTTTTACCAGTATTTCTTCAATACCCTCTAGCATTTTAGCTGTTTGCTTTCCATGCATCGAAGAACCAACGCCTAAATTATAATGTGGACGGGGAATATTCAATTCGGTAAAGAAAACCTCCGACATGTTATCGTCGTAATGTTGCCCCGTATGAATGATGATTTCCTGTATATCGGATTTTTCCTGAATAATTCTGCTAATAGTTGCGGCTTTAATAAACTGGGGCCTCGCTCCAACAATGGTGGCAATTTTCATAGGGAAGTAGTTCAAATATGGGATTCAGGTTTTTGCCAAATTTAAAATAAATTCATATTAACCTAACAAAGTATAGTTAAAATAATACTTTAGTTTAGTTTTTATTTATAGCCTCTTTATAAGCAGTTAAAGGATATGTTTTTTTTCATGTGTTTCGTTAAAATCAATTCCTTCCAAATTTGCCAGTATTTTAATAGCTTCCTCACGATTGTTGCCACATACGATTTTTTCGGCTTTAAATCCGTCGCAGACACTTGGCCGGTTATCACTTCCAAAAATCGCACACCTGTTATTCGATGTTAATTGGATGCACCGCATACCGGCTGGTTTTCCATGAGGCATTCCGGGTATAACAGACGATATGGAAGGGATTATACAGCATGCCCCGCAATTGGAACGACAATTAAAAACTTGTTGCATGAAAAATTTTAGTTCGCTATAAAAGTAAAAAAAGTTTGGTAAAACTAAAAGTGAAACGGGTTGTGCATTATATTTGCTTTTCAGAATGGCATGTATTATTCGTTGCATGCAGTTCTTGCATATTAATCTACTAACAATTATTAATTTAAAACTATTACAAATGTTCAAAACAAGTTTATTAAAAACTACTGCAAAGTTACTGGTTTGTGGTATGCTGCTTACAGGTGCAGTTTCATGCAAAAAGAAATCTGAAAAAGTTATCGGGTTACAGTTATATTCGCTTCGCGACACCATTTCGAAAGATACCAAAGGGGTAATTGCTGAAGTTGGTAAAATGGGTTATAAATTTGTAGAAGCTGCCGGGTATAAGGATGGTAAATTCTACGATATGGAGCCTGCTGATTTTAAAGCGCTTTGCGAAACCAATGGGTTACAATTCTGGGGATCGCATACCGGACAAGCTGCTCCGGATTCTGCTGCCTGGGATTCGACTATGATGTGGTGGGATAAAGCCATTGATGCTCACCTTGCTGCCGGTGTAAAATACATTGTTCAGCCTTGGATGGGAGATACGGCTTATAAAAGCATTTCGGGATTAGCATTGTATTGCAAATATTTTAACGCTGTTGGCGAAAAATGTAATGCCAAAGGAATTCGATTTGGGTACCACAATCACGATGCCGAATTCAAGCAAATTGATTCAGTTACTATTTACGATTACCTTTTGGATAATACCGATCCAACTAAAGTTGCTATGGAGTTAGACTTGTTTTGGATTAAAAAAGGAGGCGGCGATGCTGTAGCTTATTTTGAAAAATATCCAAACAGATTTGAGTTTTTCCATGTTAAGGATGTTGCTGAACTTGGAGCGAGTGGAACTATGGATTTCAAACCTTATTTTGACAATGCTGCCAAAGCAGGTTTAAAATACACTGTGATTGAAGTGGAAGAATATAACATGCCTCCTCTCGAAAGTGTAAAACAAAGTTTCGATTTTCTGAATGCAGCAGAATACGTAAAATAATTTGTTTTTTATTATTAAAAGGGTTGTAGGTTTTTACCTGCAACCCTTTTATATTTTATTCAAAAGGGAAATGCCTGGTTACATTGTTCTGCTTTAGTTTTCATGACGGACTGCTTATTTTATTATTGGTATAATTTCCCTAAATTTAGAAGTAATTATGAAAAGGTATTCTTACTGAAATTATACCTGAATTGAAAAACCATAGTTGTTATAGGCTATTGAATTTGAAAAATGGTTGGTTTTATGAACAAAAGAATAAGTATTGGTGTATTTTTCCTTCTGGTCAGTCCGTTTTTATTTGCGCAAGTTCCGGGCAAATCATTTAAGAGCTATCTAAAAACAGATTCCGCTCTTAGCTACTCATTTGTTCCAGTTCAAATAAATGGACAAAGCAAATTAAAGAATGGGCAGATTTCAATCTCTCCTTTTCATTTACCAGTAAACAATCGCTTAAATTTTTCCTGGGAAAAAGATAGTTCAGTTATTGTAATTCGGGGTTCTAACAATGCGCCGGTATCAATTGAACGTAAGGCTGTAAAACTAAAGAATGCTAAAACTGAATCTGCAACCCAAAACTGCTATCATTTTTTAGAAGATATTAAATCGTTCATGCAAATTGAAGAGCCTCAAAAGAGTTTTTTTGTATCCGGGGTTGAGGAAGATACGTTTGGAATTCAGCATATTCGAATGTATCAGAAGTATAAGGGTTTCAGAGTTTACAATACCGATTTCTATATCCATCTTTCCACTGGAAATGAGATTTTTAATGGGAAATATTGTATTATAAATGACGATGTTGATATTGATCCAAAAATCTCCACAAGCACAGCTCTGAATGTTGTTACGGTCGATTTAAAAAAAAAGGATAACTACTACGATTTAACTTCTGCTCAGAAATCGTTCTTGAATTACGACAGCCCTCAAATTGATACGGTTATTCTGGAGAAGAGCGATATTCATCCATCGTATGTTTTAGCCTATTTTATAACCATCCGGCCAAATTTTATCGACGAATGGTTTTATTTTGTAAATGCCACTAACGGAGCAATTATCGATAAGTATAATAATACCAAGTTTGATGGGCCGGAGTTCGCTACCGGAAAAGATTTAAACGGTGTATCCCGAACATTTAACACCTACCAGGAAAAGGGGCTTTATTATATGATGAATATTTCGTTACCGATGTATAATGCTACGAAAAACGAAGGATTTATATTAACCCTCGATGCTCAGAATACCCCGAGTACTACGCTGGATTATAAACAAATTACTTCTGTGGATAATCTATGGACCAATCCAACTGCTGTTTCTGCTCATTTCAATGCATCTCAAACCTATAGTTATTTTAAAAATACATTTAACCGCAATTCCATTAACGATAAAGGCGGAAATATTATTTCGCTCATTAATGTTGCCAGTGAAGAGGGCGAAAGTATGGAAAATGCTTTTTGGAACGGGGCAGCTGTTTTTTATGGCAATGGAGGGAATTCGCTAAAGCCCCTTGCTGGAGCGCTTGATGTGACCGCGCACGAAATAGGCCATGGGGTGATTGGCAATACGGCTAACCTCGAATACAAAGGGCAATCGGGCGCTATTAATGAATCATATGCCGATATTTTCGGGTCGATGGTCGACCGCGACGATTGGTTTATTGGTGAAGATATCACCAAAACTTCCTACATTTCTACCGGAATGCTGCGGGACATGTCGAATCCGCACAACGACGGCATTAACGGATGGCAACCCGCACATACTTCTGAAATGTATTTAGGATTGGATGATAATGGTGGCGTTCATACCAACAGCGGAATTATTAATCATGCATTTTACCTGTTTGCAACTGCTACTTCGAAGGAGAAAGCAGAGCAGGTTTTTTACAGGGCACTGAAAACCTACCTGACAAAATCGGCACAGTTTATCGATTTGCGAATTGCAGTTATCCTCGCTGCAAAAGATCTTTACGGCGATAATTCCGACGAGGTCATTCAGGTGGCGATAGCTTTCAATGCTGTGGGGATATATGAAGAGCAACCAGTAGTTGCCGATCAAAACTATGCGGTTAATCCGGGGCAGGATTATCTTTTAATGACAAATACCGATACTACTGACATTGTAACATTCTATCAATGTTCTATAGCGGGTTCCGACTTTGTTCCTTTATCTGCAACTGTTATGAAACGGAAAGCAAGTGTAGTAGACGATGGGAGCGCCGCATTAATTGTTACCGATAAAAATCAGTTGAAGGCTGTTTCTCTTAATCCCATAAATCCAGCCGAAAATCTTATTTCAAATGATGCCATCTGGGACAATGTTGCTATCTCTAAAGATGGGGCGCGCATGGCAGTAATTACCACCTCGGTTGATACATCGATTTTTTTATACGATTTTGAATCAAGAATTTGGGCCAAATTCAAACTTTACAATCCGACAACTCAGGAGAATATTAAGAGTGGCGGGGTTTTGTATGCTGATGCTATTGAGTTTGATATTACGGGGGAATACGTTATCTACGATGCCTTCAACAGCATTAACTCCAGTAATGGCAATAACATTGAATATTGGGATATTGGAATTATGAAAGTTTGGGATAATAAAACAAACAGCTTTGGCGATGGAATAATTTCAAAATTGTTTGGATCGTTACCCGATAGTGTCAGTATTGGAAATCCAGTTTTTTCGAAGAATTCGCCCAATATTATTGCCTTCGATTATTTCGACGAAGCAAATAAGGAATATGCAATTTTAGGATTAAATATTGAGACAAGAGATTTAAACTTAATTACCGATAATAACGCCGTCGGTTTTCCCTCATTTTCGAGGTTGGATGATAAAATTGCATTCACGGCTTACGATGCATTGGGGAATAGTATTATTAAGCAAGCAATATTGAATAGCGATAAAATATCATCCGATGTCCCCGCCTCCGATCTGGTTTTTTTGGCGAAATGGCCGGTGTTTTTTGCAACCGGACAACGTCCGTTAGGATTAGCGCCGAAAGCTAATTTTACTGCCAGTTATAAATCTGGTCAGGCTCCGCTAACAGTGCTTTATTCAGATCTCTCCATTAATGAACCTGCATATTGGGAATGGACGTTTGAAGGAGGGAATCCAACAACTTCGGTTATTCAAAACCCTACGGTTACATACAGCACTCCCGGACTCTATTCGGTTAAGCTTAAAACCGGAAATACCTTTGGCAGTAATACCCTACAAAAAACAAATTATATTGCGATTGCAAAAGTCAATAGTGTGCTTAACCAAACAAACACTTTTTCGGTATATCCCAATCCTGTGAGAGATTACCTCTATTTATCCTCTACAATCCCCATTCCTTATAACAGTATTGCAAAAATATATGCGTTAGATGGGACGCTTGTTCAAACAGGCTCATTATCCGATAAAATAGATTTTTCAGAAGTTAATGCCGGGCTTTACATTTTAAAGATACAGATTGGGAAAGAGGTATTTCAGGTGAAAGTGGTGAAAGAATAAGTACTGTATCGTTTTCTTAATATTCATCATGATTGAAAATTTTCACTTTAAACCAGATCGCATATATTCCCACTTGTAATATTAATAAGATCCTTTGGATTGATTTTAATTTGCAGTCCCCTGATTCCGGCACTTACAAAAATATAATCGTGTAATAAGCAGCTTTCATGAAAATAAGCCGGGTATTTTTTCTTCATACCGATTGGCGAGCATCCACCACGGATATAGCCTGTGAGGCCAAGAATATCTTTCATTGCAGCCATCGAAACACTTTTGTTTCCGGAAGAGATAGCCGCTTTTTTTAAATCCAGTTCTTCTCCGCCAGGTATAACTGCCACAATTACTCCTGTTTTATCACCTGTTATTACCAGGGTCTTAAATATCCTGTTAATGTTTTGGCCTAATTTCGTTGCAACAGTTTTAGCGCTTAGGTCCGTTTCATCTATCTCATAAGGTACAAGCTCGTAAAAAATACCTTTAGCATCGAGTAATCGCGCCGCATTTGTTTTAATCATTTTAGCAACGGGTTTTAATACAGAGGCAAATTTAAAAACATAATAAATCTCAGCGTAATCAATAATTGTGGAATTTGTTTTTATTTTTCAGGAAGAAAAAGTTTTTAGCTCAGCTTTAGCAATCCAATTTCGGAAGATGTTGAAGCCAAAATTGAAATCTTTGGGCACCTAATTTGACATTTTTACTTTTTAAGTGTTATAGAAAATAACTAGCTACAGGGAGACTATTATAGTTAATTTAGGAAAGTATGAAGGAAAGGAAATTTATTAGCGGAATCCATAATTATTGCGACAGATGGTGCGAACGCTGCGAATTTACATCAAAATGTTCCGTTTTTGAAAGGACAGGTAAGGATGATATGTTTAATGAAACTGATTTTGATAATGAACAGTTTTGCAAAGGCATTTCCGAAAGTTTGCAGCAGTGCATGGAACTTTTAAATGCAGCGGCAAAAGAGAGAGGAATTGATTTGGATACTATTGATATAGATGAAACTAAATTTAATTCGGAGGATGATAATATTCATAATCACCCTGCTGCAATTCTTGCTGATGAAT
>JAIFLU010000189.1 GCA_020048915.1 Bacteroidota bacterium
ACGGCAACCAACTGGGAAAAACGCCACACATCGACCGCATCGCCTGGAACGGTATCAGCTTCACGCAGGGTTATGTAACTCCGCAGTCAACTCCTTCACGGGCCAGCCTGTTAACCGGTCAGTACACCGCACGCAATAAAATGTGGCATGTAATTCCGGATTATGGCTTTCCCTATGCCTGAGTTCAGGAACCTGAATATCTCGAGGAGTTGCCCCGTGAACAGTTCACTGTTGCCGAAGCCCTAAAAACTGCCGGATATACCACGGCCTGCATTGGCAAGTGGCACCTTAGCCATTACGATAACGACGGATATTACACGTACCTGTATCCAGAAAAGGCACATTTTTATGGTTTCGACTATGTAAACCCTCGTACCGACCCCTCCGAATACCAGAGCTATGGAGACAAAGGGGTCGATTTCCTTACAAACGAAGCCATTGGCTTTATGGAACGGAACAGGTCCAAACCATTTTTCATTTATTTGTCGCACCACACGGTGCATAACCCGATACTGGCTCCGAAAGACCTGGTGAAAAAATACAGCGATTTGGGTTATCCTGAAAAGGGACTCAATTTTGCCGAATACCTGGCTTCCATCGAACATCTGGACAATTCAGTAGGTCGTTTGATGACCAAACTTGCAGAGTTTGGCCTGGAAAAGAATACCCTGGTGTTTTTTGTGAGCGACAATGGAGGAGTAAATTCCCAGTTCGACAATGCTCCTTTGCGGTATGGCAAGGGATCGGCTTGCGAAGGTGGAACCCGCGTGCCATTTATGGTACAGTGGCCGGATAAAATTAAGCCTGGGCAGGTAAGCTATATCCCGGTTCATATTATCGATATTTACCCAACCTTGCTCGATATTGCCAAAGCTCCCCGTCCGAAAAGTCAGGTACTCAACGGCAAAAGTCTGCTGCCTGTGTTCACCGGAAACAACAAAGCCTCCCAAAAACTTCACGATCGTCCGATATTTTTTTACCAGCCATTGTACGACATCCAGTGGGGTGCTGTGCCCTCGGCCTCCATGGTGAAAGGCAATTACAAAATTTTATGGTTCTTTGGCGATTATGTCGATCTCGATCAGGACGGAAAATATATTCCCGAGGGAAGAATAGAACTTTTTAATCTCAAAAAAGACATTGGTGAGAAGACCGACCTTGCAGCCGTTGAACCTGTCATCAGGGATAAAATGACTGCCGACCTTAAAAACTGGATTTTGTCGTGCGGAGCTAATATTCCTATCTTAGTACTGAAAAAAAACAATTGCAATTTAGTTTCACAAAACGGCCATTTGAAGAGACTGTTGACTTTCTCATTTTTATAGTATAAACTTGTATGTGAATTTGATAATTATTTTGCCTAAATATTTGATAATTATTTTGCTATTCAGAGTCGCCAATTATCAAGCATCTTCTTGCGGCTTCAACAACCTCTTTAGTGATCCGATCAAGTTTATTAATTTTTAAAATTCTTTTTATCTGGCTAAATAAACGATCTATTAATCTAAAATTACCTGCTGTAATTCTTAAAATAGTATTCATGGCCTCTATGTCGGGATAATGATCAGAATTATATTCAAAACCTAAAGTCTTCCATATTTTTGGGAAAAGAAATCTCATTTCATCCTCTGTTAGGTTTTTAAATTCGTGACTAAATCCTAATCTTGAATACAACTGTGGATATCGTGAAAATCGTTTTTCTATTCCCGGCATACCTATGAATATCAATCCGAACTGAATACGATCATATATATCCCTAACTGCTTCCAACGAATTGATATTTAAGCGATCAGCTTCATCAATAATCACTAAAGGACAATGCCTATCAGCATCTTGCAAAATTTTTATAAAGTCCTCTTCTCCCATGGATTTATTATGAGCATACCCAAATCCAGAAATATTATGTCTGATAGATTGATTGATTATTTTAGGTGTATTAGATACTGGTGCTGTAATCATTACTCCTTTACAACCTTTAATTTTATTTTTAATTTCCTCGGTTATGCCATCAACTATTTTTTCATCTCCTATTTTTTCATCCCATTTTGTATAGAATACAGCAGCTAATGATTTGCCTACTCCTGCTTCTCCATGACAGATACCTATATATTTATACTCAGCTACCGAATTGGCAAATTCCTGAAACCTTTTGTATTCTTTTGTTTGAACGAATTCTTTAATTGATTTACCAGATATTTCTAATTCATTCATTTTCATAAAGTTTAATTTTAGATTTTTTGCAGGGAGTATTTAGATTCGCTACTTTTTTAATAGTTTTATTACTGCTGATAATTACGACTTCTTTTGATTTTTCATCAACTACACGTTTGTAGGTTTTAATTTCTTTGTATAGCTTTCTCTTAACATCCTTTCTCGCCTTTTTAATTTCTTTCAAGCTTATTGTTAGTTCTGCCAGATCTTGACAAATAGCCTTGCATAGAAAGGCATTATTATAATAAACTTTAATTTCTGCAAGGTCACGTGGATCGTATTTTATAAATACTGATTCTCCGACAAACCCAGCCAGCGTTGTTGCGATATACCTAAATCCCATAAATCGGATCCCATCTCTTTGAATTTTCCTCGGCTTGTCAATGGTAAGAAGCAATTCATCTAACACACTAATTGATTCGGGCAAACATGGTAAAAAATTAAAAGACCACATTTTTATTGGAGCTTGTCCCGTGGTGGAATGTGTATCAAGATGATATTTTTCAACAATAAATTTTTCTAACAGCACGTCTAATTCTTCGATACTAAGAGAGGCTTTAGAATATGATTTCCCATTTATGGAAAAACCAGGCTGATCAATTAAAACACATTCATTTAGTGTTTGAAAGAAACGCTCGATCTTTCCTCTTCCTTGCGGTCTGCCGATAATGGAATTGATCATTCTAATTTTAAGATTTATACATACCTGTTGAATATGTATTGACATAAAGTCGGTTCCATGATCGGTATATAATATACTGGGGATTCCACAAATTTCCCATTGAGGATTTTTCTTTTTCCATATAGCTTGCTTAAGCGCTAAGGCAGTATTTAAAGATGATGGGGCATCAAAACTGAGAAACCTTCCTGCAATGGCACGGCTATAGTCATCGATAACTGTAGTTAGCCAGGGTTTTCTTTCATTTCCTTTATCATCAAGGATATAAATATCCATTTCAGTATGATCGGCTTGCCAAATTTCATTCGGATATTTGCATTCCCTTCTATATATCAATTCATATTTTTGCTGATATACTTTGCTGCCATCTATAGCTAATGTTAGTAATCTTGGGTTAATTCGTTTTACAATATTGTATACAGTATCATAGGAAGGAATCTCAATCGACCATCTTTTGGCAATTATTGCAATCTTTCTATGAATTGCCGATATTAATAATGGGGGCTTTTGCAGTGCAAGTCCTGTCGCTAAATCAACCAAATCATTATTAACACATCGATAATTACCTTTATCGGACCTATGTTTTCGCTCAAGCCCAATTAATCCTTTTGAATTGAACTGTTTTACCCAGTGACGGAGAGTTCTGGCAGGTATACCATGCTCTTTCCCTTGTTCCAAACATGTAATTTCACAAGCAATTATGGGTAGAATTAGTTTATACTTTTCTAAAGTAGAAAGTTTTTTCATAATTGTATAAAATAGTGAGTAAATTAAGGCGGAAATTATAATTTAAACCTTCCTATATACAATAAGTAATATTAGATAAATATATTTCAATTTTTAATAATTATTATTATATTATAAGTATAAAAATGACCATTTCTTCTAATTCATAAAATTATGCCCAGAAATATTGCTTATTTACGTGTCTCAACTCTTGACCAAGACCTTGAGAAAAACAAATCAGACATTCTTCATTTAGCCAATGAAAAAAACTTAGGAAAGGTGGAATTCATTCAAGAAAAGGTTTCGGGTAAGGTTTCCTGGAGGCAACGGAAAATAGCTACAATTTTAGAAGAGTTGAATAAAGACGATGTTATATTATTGAGTGAATTCTCCAGATTAGGTAGAAGTATGCTGGAGTGCATGGAGATTATTTCTATCGCAATTCAAAAGGGGATAAATATTTATACTGTTAAAGGAAATTGGCAGCTGGACAATACCATTCAAAGTAAAGTCATGGCCATGGTCTTTTCAATGGCCTCAGAAATTGAAAGGGATCTAATAAGCAAAAGAACCAAAGAATCTCTCCAATCGAAAAAGCTTTCAGGTATTAAATTAGGTAGGCCAAAAGGGCCGGGGAAAAGTAAGCTGGACGTCTATAATATTGAAATTGAGGCTTTACTAAATAATGGTGCAACCCAAAAGTTTATAGCAAAAAGATATGGAGTAACTGAAGCTACTTTTTGCAATTGGATGAAAAAAAACAATATTAAAAGAAGGAATACAATCGATTAAGTTACTGGCAAGATATTTATCAAATAAAGCGGCAATATAATTTTCAAGTTCACAACTTGTATCATAAACCCGTTTTACTAATTCGTCTCACCTTTTGACGTTTATTTAGTACATTTATGAAGATAGGATACGCTCGTGTTTCGACCAAAGATCAAAATCTCGATTTGCAATTGGATGCCCTCCAAAATTCCGGATGTGAAAAAATATTTCAGGAAAAACAAAGTGCCGTTAAAGAGCGACCAGAGTTAGACCAAATGATTAACCATCTCCGCTCGGGTGATGTGGTTATTGTTTGGAAACTTGATCGCCTGGGAAGGTCCCTAAAACACTTAGTAGATTTAATGTCGCTTTTCCGAGGAAAGGATGTTGAATTTATCAGCTTAAATGACAATATTGATACCACAACCGTTCAAGGACGGCTAATCTTTAATCTTTTTGCTTCCTTTGCTGAATTCGAGCGAGAACTTATCCGGGAACGGACTATTGCCGGGTTAAAAGCTGCCCGCGAAAAAGGCCGTGTTGGTGGCAGAAAGAAGGGATTAAATGAGGAACAAAAGAAAACAGCCTATGCTGCATTTCAATTATCCCAATACCTCGACCTGTCTGTTTCTGAGATTTTGAAAATAATAAAAGTGAGTAAAGCAACATATTACAGGTATTTGAAATATGTGAAAGAGAATCAGAATTCAAAAATAAATAAATAAGTAGAGAATCTTTAAAAAAATTGTTCCTAGATATATAAGATCAATATAGCTCAGCACAAGAGAGAATTTAAGTATATGAGATTACAGAAATATTAAATATTCGCAGGAAGACTTATTACTTGGATTTTGCTAAACATCCTAAATTGAAATATTCGCCAAAAAAGTATGGAAGAAAAGAGATGATGATTAATTAACTCTTTTTGATTTACATTATTTGAAACATAATTACATATAATGTATATTTATTATTTATATTTGCATCATAATAATCTTTATGCACATTATTTCATTTCGAAAGTTAAGAGAGTTCTTTGAGAAAGACCCTAATGCTCAAGTAGCATTGCAAGACTGGTATAAAAGAGCCAGTAAAGCTAATTGGGACAATTTTTCCGATGTTAAAAAGACATTTAACTCTGTTGATTCTGTTGGTAATTCAAGATTTGTTTTTAATGTAAAAGGAAACCATTACCGGATTGTTGTTCAAATACTCTTTAATATTAAAAGGGTTTACATACGTTGGGTTGGAACCCATAAAGATTACGATAATATTAAAAATATTGATAAAATTTAACTGATTATGAAAAAGATAACTGAATCAGAATATATAAAAGCTACTACCAGGATAGAAGAACTTTTAAAATTCGTGAATGATGAAACGCCAGAGGATAATCCTAATTTACAGGAACTTATTGTTTTATCTGATCTTGTAGAAAGTTATGAGAATGAACACTTTCCGATTGGAACACCTACCTTAAAGGAAGTGATTGAACTGCGTATGTTTGAAAGAAAACTCAAACAAAAAGACTTGGCAGAATTACTTGATACCAAGCCAGCAAGGATTAGTGAGTATCTGAATGGGAAGCGCGATATTACAATGGAAATAGCACGGGCTTTATACAAAAAGCTTAACATCGATAGTGATATTATTTTACAAGGCTAATCTCCTAAAACCCAGTTTTGGAATCGAATGTCTGAAAAGAAGTAAAATCCAATTATTTTTGGATCGAATACAGATTCCAAAAAATAAAAAATGTTCAAAAATTTAAGTTATTTAGGGCGTTTGCAAGGGAAAAACCCTAGTTGAAATAATTACGATAAGGACAATTGTCGTTATCGTAATGTTTATAGCCAATTAAAATGATGATTAGGAACTTATCTAAAAGGAAGAAAATTTTAAGTATACTGCTATCGTTGGTAGTATTATCTTTTGGATACTATTTGTTTGATCAGGGTTACATATTTACAACAAAATCTGTTGCTGAAAAAATTGTAGAAAACAATTGGGTACCTGAAGGTGGAGTTGGCATTGCAGGGTCAGTACCTCGACAATTTGAATTATTTGAGATTTTACTAAGAAAAGCATCGAATCAAGAATTAATTGAATTTGCTTCTGGTGACAATGCTGCTTTGAAATGTTATGCTTTTTGGGGGTTAGTTTTGAAAAAGGACTCGAATGTTTATGACTTGTTAATCAGAAATTTACATGACACTACTTCTTTTCGATCCCAAGGAGGATGCATCATACGATATACAAACGTGAGAGAGTTTTTCATTGAAAAATCATTCTCACAATTATCTGTTGAACAAATTTCAGAATTAGACAGCATTATGTTTCATAATGACTATGATTTGTTCTCATATTATCAGTTAGTTGAATCACTTGAACCAAAACCTGAATATTATAATAAAGTCAAAAAAGAAATAATCGAAAAAAGAAATTGGAGAGCACTAATAGGACTGGCAAGATATCAGGACGAAAAAGATTTTGAATTTATTATGTCTGCATTCCTAAATGACTCATGTAGAATTTATGTATTAAGTACTATAAGGGAATTCCCAGATGAAAGGTTTTTTCCAATCCTTGAAACAATTTATAAACAAAATGAATCAGATACATTATTGTCAGAAGGAACTTGGTAATGATATAAAAAAGTAAAAATATAGTCTTTATACTTGACCATACGTTTTTGAAAGGTATAGACTTCTTTCATATCTTCAGAGATGAGGTTTGTAGCAGAACCTCCAATTTGTATTCGAGTTCTGTTCTTTGATTTATTGGGTAGTAATATTGAGATGGAGTTAAGTGTTTTTTCAGTTCCAGCGCATCGTACAATAGTTGTTTAAAGGATGTAGCCCAAGATGATCGGTATCGTTCTTCAAAGAACTTTAGTTCGCGCAGCAGGAGGGCGATACATAATTAATGGGGTTGGGACTTTGTTTCGAAATGGTATTTCCAACAATCATGCACCAAGATGGCATTCTCAAAACCTTTTGAGAAGTTGGTATTGATAGTAGCAGTGCACCGGTTATGCGAAAAGGCGATATATGTGACCAGTTTATTTTGCCATGTCCAGAACCCGCCCGAGCGTCCATATACTTTCGCCCCTGTTTCATCTGCGCCAACAA
Organism: Bacteroidota bacterium; assembly: GCA_020048915.1. Taxonomy (GTDB): domain Bacteria; phylum Bacteroidota; class Bacteroidia; order Bacteroidales; family JAAUTT01; genus JAAUTT01. The sequence goes on from JAIFLU010000189.1 coordinate 7,519, forward strand.
TTTTAGTATTTTCAACCTTTTTGGCTATAAGGTTGTATGCAGGAAGTGCTTTTTGGGCAAAACGGTCAAGTATATCGTAAATAGCCCCCTTGGCTTATTGGCGTGTGTGCATATACGCAATAGTAGCTTCCACATTAGGCCCATAGCTAACAGGGGCGTTTACCCCTTGTGGAAATGAAGATTCGGTTTGATGGCCACATTCACAGCTTATTCGAAAAACCCTATGCTCGGTATAATGAGGAATAATTGGCGGTATATCTACAATTTGACGGCTATATGCCAATTCTGTTGGTTTACCGCATAATTCATTTCCACAATGGGAGCAATAGTCTGGTTTGTAATCAATAATAATATCAGGGTTTTCAACCATTTTTAGTGTATTGCCTTCGTGACCAGCTTGACCACCAGGCTTCTTGCCATCTGATGTTCGCAAGATTTTCGTTTTTAAAGGCCTATTCTCATCTTTAGAAGGTGGCTCTGAACTATTGCAACTGTTTTTGGGATGTTTTAATCGCTCAATCTCTTGTAATAATTGTAACACCAGGGTTTTAAGTATTGAAACCTCTGCCTCAAGTTCTGATATGCGTTTTTGTTCTGGTGTCAATGGCTTCTTTTTTAGTAAAAGAAGCGAACATATCACAAACTAACTATATTTGAGGCCAATACTTGATAATTAGTAATCAACAATTGTTAATAAAGTTATCGATTTTGAAAAATAATCACAAAATCAACTCAAAAAGTACTAATAACTACCCTTTTTTATAATATTGGTGAATAGTTACAGATATTTGAATATTGCTAAAACTATTCGGGTTGAAAATTCGGCCAAAAAGGTTTTGAAAAAAAGATAATTAAACGTACGTATTTTATTGAAACATAACGTACGTTTATTTATCTTTGTATTAAAATGTTTATTATGATAACACCATCTGAATTACGGCAAAACTTGTATAATCTACTTGATCAAGTAATTTTGACAGGTGAAGCAATTGAAATAAAAAGGAAAGGTAAGGTTCTTAAAATTATTTTTGAACCATCAAAATCAAAGCTTGAAAACCTGAAAAAGAGAGATGTTCTAAATTGCGCTCCTGATGAAATAATTCACAATAATTGGGAGAAGGAATGGAAAGCTTAGTTTTTCTTGATACTCATGTTGCGATTTGGTTATATTCTGGAGAGCTTGACCTTTTTAGTAAGAAAGTATTACAAATGATCAATGAGAACCGCATATGTATCTCAAATATGGTTAAACTTGAAATTAAATATTTAAATGAGATCGGAAGAGTTAAACAAAAGCCAGATAC
>JAIFLU010000174.1 GCA_020048915.1 Bacteroidota bacterium
AAACATCTGACCCCGGCTGGGATCAAACATTAATTCTTAACTAAACGGCATTGAATTAAGTAGTTATAATATAATTCATCGTCATCTTTTGCTGATTCGATGTATGCTCAATACTGTATTAACCCTTACGTTTGAATATTAGTAGTGTTAGATTATTATTTACGAAAATAAAAAGCACAAAAAAACCCATCCGTAAACGAATGGGTTTTTAATGAGATATTTATCGTTATTCCTGTAATTTAAATACAACAGGAAGGGTAAATAACTGTTTTACCGGACGGCCACCCTGCTTTGGAGGAGTCCACTTAGGAGAAGAATTTACAACCCGGATGGCTTCCTGATCAAGCGAAGGATCCACACCGCGCAATACTTTAGCATCTACAACTGATCCTTTGGCATTTACAGCGAATTGAATGTAAACTTTACCAGAAATGCCGTTTTCGACAGCTAACTGTGGGTATTTAATGTTTTGTGATACCCAGATATTGAAGTTGCCAAGGTCTCCCCCCTGAAATGTAGCAGGTTCTTCTACTACAAGGAAAGCAGGTTCTTCTTTTTCAACAACTTCTTCTTTCTTTTCTTCTACAATAATTTCGGTAGGAGGAGCTTCAGCAACTGCTGCTTCCAGGTTTTCATCGAAAGTTGCGAGTTGAACTTCTTCCTTCACGGAATCAACTACAACAGGGGCAACAAATTTTACAGCTTCTACCAATGCTGCGGGAGGAGGAGGTGGTGGTGGTGGTGGAGCTGCTTCATCGACATCTTCCAATACTACCTGTACCGTTTTTTCCATCTGCTTACGCAGCTTAGTTTTATTGTAATAACTGTCAATTAAAGGAACCATTACAGCAGAAGCTACTACAAAGAAAGCCATAAAAAATGCAAGAATTACATATTTCTTATAGCGTTTTCTTATATAATAGGCACCGTATTCCTTATTTCGATGGCTAAATACAATCTCCTCAAAGCTGTTTAAAACTATAATGTCTTCTTTGGGCGACATAATTTTTTCTTTTAAAGGTTATTGTTGATTTTCAACATTCTTACCAGCAAAGGCATCGCTGAGCATTTTTTTCTCAACATAGTTTAAGTCGATCACAGCATAACGCGCAATACTAGCTATTGCCATTTCGTCCATTATATCGACCAAATTACCATAGGTAACCCCATCTGCTGCTTTGATAAGTACAATAGGTCCGGTTTTATCGCCTGTTCGTAAACGTCTTACCTGTCGGTCAATGGAGTCTTTGGGTTGATTGGCTTTATACTTACCAAGCCCACGGGTTAAGCTGTCGTTATAATAATAGATCTTCTCAAAAAGATCTTTATTCCGTTCCAGTAAGATCTTACGGACACCATCTTTGCTGTAATTGCTTTTAACTAGAGTGGGAAGAACTCCTTTGGTAGGGTCTGCCATTCCATTATAAACAAATATTTGATCGTTTTCAGCAAGGATAATATTAACAACTCGACTATCATCTACCTCAGGAGGCTTTTCGGTTTTCTTTTTGCTTGGCAAAACAATCTCCATTACTTTAGGTTTACTAAAAGCAGTGGTAAGCATAAAGAAAGTTAATAATAGACAAGCTAAGTCTACCATGGGGGTCATATCAATATGGGCAGGGTGTTTTTTCGCCCTTCGTTTACCTTTTTTGTGGCCACCACCTTCGTTTTCAATAATTTCTGCCATAACTTAATTATTTTAGTGGTTTTACTTCCACCTTATCCATGATCGTGGTAAGGTTAAACTTATCGATATTTTTATCCTGCACCATATCGAACACTTTCTTTACGGTTTTATATTCGCTTTTTGCATCTCCTTTTATGGTGACTTCAGCAGCTGGATTGTTCAAGCGTGCAAAATGCACCCACATAGCCAGTTGGTTATCAAGCGAATCCATTGGGATTCCGGTCTGCATCCTGTCTCTTGCACTACCTTCCGCATTAATCCACCCTTTTACGTCTTTCATAGGCATCCCAAAAGAAGCTAATTTTTCAAATTTTATAATTTCATCAGCAGTAAAAGGTACCCTAAAATAATCGCCCATATTTTTTAAGAGTGCAGCGCGCACGTGGCTGGTAGAATCCTGTCCGTTATCGATATTAAAAAAGGCTTTATTGTCTTTTGAAATATAAATAGTGAACACATTCTTTTCAGGAGCCAATAAACCCGAGATAGAGTTGGGTGTATCAACCTGAGCAGCCTCTTGTGGACGGAACGAAGTGGTTAACATAAAGAAAGTAAGAAGAAGAAAGAATAAGTCTACCATCGGCGTCATATCAATAGAGGGCGCTTTATGTGCTATTTTAAATTTTGACATATTCTAATATCCTTTCTAAAATTATTTCTTAAGTGTAGTTGCAAAAGTTTGTGTTAGACTAAAACCGGCCTCGTCAATTTTGTATGTCATATCATCAATTTTCGAGGAGAAGAAGTTGTAAGCAATAATTGCAATAGTAGAACCCGTAATACCAAAAGCGGTATTGATAAGCGCTTCAGCAATACCGGAAGCAAGAGCTAAAGCATCAGGAGCACCAGCAGTTGCTAACGCGCTAAATGCCTTGATCATACCAACAACAGTTCCGATAAGACCGATAAGCACTGAGATAGAAGCAATGGTTGATAGAATAACCAGGTTTTTCGAAAGAAGCGGTAACTCAAGAGCTGTAGCTTCTTCTAATTCTTTTTGCATAGCTATTACTTTCTGGTCGTTTGGCAACGTGGCATCACTTTGTAAACTTCTGTACCGGTGTAAACCAGCTTTTAATACATTTGCCAACGAACCTCTTTGTTTGTCACAAATTTGGGAAGCTTCTTCAATTTTATCTTCTTTCAATAATGTTTGGATATTGCGAACGAAAGTACTTAAACGTCCTTTACCATTTGCACGGGATAGGGTGATCCATCTTTCCATACAGAAAGTAAGCAGCACCAAAACAACGGTAATTAAAAGGGGTACTATAACTCCACCTTTATAAATCAAACCCAGGTAATTTCCTTGAAGTGGATGGCCTTTTGGATTGCCACCTTCGAAATTCACGGGGTCACCCATTACATACAAAAAGATTAAAATAGAAACTCCGAACGATAATAGAATTACCGAAGTAGCAAAAATAGATTGCAAAGCCTCCTTTAGTGATTGTCCTTTATTACTCATACCAAATTAATTTTTAAAGATTAAACATTTATAATTATTCATTAGTTATTCATTAATTACCCATTGCTTTTCTTGTATTGATAATAGCAGTTAGAGATTTAATCGCCTTTGTTGCATTTTCATTCGCAGGATCAACTTCTAACAATTTATAATACCAATTTCTGGCAGTTACTTCCTGGCCTTCTTTTTTAGTAAATAATATAGCAAGAGAAGTATACGCCGTTTTTAACCATTCTTTATTATTGGGGTCTAAGGTAAGTATTTTGTTATAATATTCCTCACTTAGTCCAATTTTGCTTTTGTCATCGTTAAAGAGGTAAAACGAGCCCATAAATTTATTGGCGTCATATATTTCTTTCATATATTTTTTAGGATCGGTATTGCCTAATGTAAGAATATCTTCGTATTTAGGTTTTGCTAAGCCCAGTTTTGATTCAGGATCCTGAAAAGCATAGGCATTGGCTCTTCGCATATATGCTTCCATGTTTTTTGGTTCTGCAATCACAATTTTATCATATATTTCGCCAGCCTTAATATAATCTTTCAGTTGCATATACGAACGACCAATGTAATTTAAATCGGTTGTTGTAGCTGTACCCGCGGTTACTTTTTTATTAAGGGTAATAATGCATTGATCATAATTATCAATATTATAGTATCCCTGTCCAATTTCTGTAAGAAGGTTCTCGTCTGATGGATTTAATTCAGAAGCCTTATTCAGCATTTCAAACCCTTTAACTATTGAAAGAGAGTCTTTTTTAAGCTTTAATAGAGTACGGCCATAATAAAGATAATCTTTCAGAATGATACTGGATGGTTTAGCATTTTTAAAGAATTCTTCAAGAAATTCGCTGGCTTGCTTGTAATGTGGTTTTTTCATATCGAAAGCGGAATAACCTGCAATGCGATTAAGGAAGTTGCGACTATTGTCAACAGCTTGTATTTCTTCAATAACTTCAATAGCTTCATAAAACTCTCTTGTTTTGAAGAGGGAGATTGCATAACTTACCTTAGCCGAAATATTATTCCCGGAGAAGGAAAGATATTTGCGGAAATTTTCTTTAGCCAAAGAATATTTACCGGCAATACTCCAGAGTTCTCCATAGCTCTTGTATAATGGTGCATAAGTTGAATCCAGTTCCTTGGCCTGATCGTAATAATTTCTGGCAAGATCGTAATTTTTAGCAGCTACATAAAGGTCGCCAATTTTGATTTGAGGAATTGGCGAATTTGGATTTATTAATAATGCTTTATTAAAATTTTGAATAGCATTTGTTCCATCCTTTTTATTAAGGTAAATATTCCCAGCATTTATATGAACCTCAAAATCGGTTGGGGCAATTTCTTTTGCTTTATTAATAAAATAAGGAATGTTTTTATCGCGGGTAACATTCCCCAGTGTATACCCCAATGCAATGTTAACACAGATAAGGGCATGATCCCTAGTAAATTTCTTTTTATTTTTAGGGAATGAGCCAAGCGCTTTATTGAAAAATTTATTTGCTGTAATAGTATCGCTTTGGCAGAGTTGGGCTAATAAGCCTTTACCAATATAGTTCAAATAATAAGTAGAGTCTTTGCTTATCCCGGTTTCAAAAGCTTTATTAGCCTCATCACAAACATCATTGAGCGAATTTGAAAGAGAATCGTTCAGATATTCTTTGATAATAGTTTGTCCGAGCAGAAAATAAGCACTTACATTGTTTGGCTCGTTTTTTATTATCTGATTAAGAACATCTTTTGCGTCATCGTATCTTTCAGATAAAGCATAACTCCGCGCATCTTCTATCTTTTGTCCAAAAATATTGTTAACTCCAAAAACAAGTGTAACAACAATGACAGCTAGTTTAATCCTCACCATAATACTCAAGTATTGAATTATTAATTATTCGTTTGAAATATGTATAAATCGAATTGGCATCGTTGCCGGTACCAGCTTAGATTTCAAAATTATTCGCTGACCCTGATCTCCTGCCAAAAAAGAAGCAAATCCAGAGCCTAGTCCCGAAAAAGTTTCGCGACTAATATAATACACTTCTCTGATAAATGGATACGACTGATCTGCAATATATGCCTGATAAGGGCGTACGTAACTGCTTTCGTCGTAAACAGGGCTTACCGCTACTACTTTCACTTTATTTAGGAAAGTATGCGATATAGAGTCGTGCTTATCACTGATCCAATTCACACTGACTACCCCAATTGCATTGGCATGTTTTTCAACATAATCTACAACATTAGCATTTGAAGTAACAGCTTTGCAATATTCGGGAAGAGAATCATTTAATCCTAATTTTTCTACCAGAAAACGAACATTTCCTGATTTTTTATTGTCGAACACTACGGTTAAGTCTGATAGAGAAGAGGTTTTACTTATTTTTTGCCAGGTATTATTCTCACCCGTAAAGATCTTCTTAAGCTGAAAAAAAGACAATAAGGAATCGGGATTTTGATTATTTACAATAAAGGCAATGCCATCAATTGCAATTTTGGTTGCTCTTGGCACTATTTGCTGACTATTCAGGTATTCTTTTTCTTTATCTGTCAGAGAGCGGTTTACTACTATGTTTCGGATCGAATCTTTTATGAACAATTCAAAAATATCTTGTTCATTCGAATAGATTGGATTAATCCGTGCATATTTATAAATTGATTGAAATGTATGGATTTCTGTATCTAATAATAATTGGTAGGATTCATCAACGCCCACTTTAATAGCACCACTTGTTGGGGTTTCTGTAACTGGTCTTGGCCCTTTTAAGGAACAACTTATAGCTAGTAGTGGTAATAAAAGTAAAAAGAGGGATTTGTAAGGTTTAATCGTTTTCATCGTTAATCTTATTAATTAATGATATAATTCGTATCAAACCATATGCCAAAAGAATAACTCCTACTATCTTTTTCATGTCGCGAGGGATGTAAGAAAAATAACTGCTAAACGCCAATATGCCCCCAAAAAGGATAAATAGGCTATTAATAGCTATTCCAAAGATTGTCAGTATTTTATTAAGGTTTAGTTTCATTCTTTAAAATGCGAACAAATGTAAATAAAAAATAGTCACATTCATATCGCATACATGTTAGTATTATGAATTAAATGTTAAAAACTTTATGTTTATTATTGTTTCAACTGTGTATTTATTTTTGTTGATAAGCAACAAATGATGTTTTATTATCAGTTAATACTTCGATATTTAAATTTGGCGAAACTATTAATTTTTTTAGTTAATAAACTGGAGCTACTAAAAAAATTTCAAAATAAAAGAAAAAAAAATTGCAATAATCTAGTATATATTGTGTTGCGGTGAAATTGATTAAATTGCGAATAATCAAAATTTGTTTTGGTTTATAAGATTAGTTTAGTTTTAAAGATATAATCGGAATTTTTCATCCAAAGTTTTATTAAATTTCGGCAATTGTTAAATATTCAACTTTAAATTTTTATTCCTATGAAAATTGCAATCAAACATTCTATGATGGCCTTTGTTGCTATCTCTTTTTTAGTCTTTACCGGATGTTCTTCAGCAAAAAAAACAGCATCTGCTAAGCCGGGTCAATCGGTGCCTGTTGTAAAGGAAGCTGCTAAGGTTCCTATTTATGTTGGAACATGGGCATTTGTTGTTAAGGGTACTCCTGATGGAGATTCTATGGGTGATATGGTTATTACCGAGGAAGGAAAAGTTTTGAAAGGCACTGTATCTGTTGCGGGTGGTCAAACTGATATTCAGGAATTGGTTATTACCAATAATGTGTTAAGTGGGATTTTCAGCTACAACGGAATGTCGATAAATATGTCCGGTACTTTTTCAGCAACTACTTACGAAGGAAAAGTGGAAGCTCAGGGATATGCATTCCCTATGACAGCTACAAAGAAATAAAAGGAAAAACAGGTAATACTTTTAAAATGTGAAGGCAATCTATTTCAGGCCAAAGGTCTAAAGCAGATTGCCTTCTTTTGTTGAAAGAGATTATTTTAAACCTCTTCGTTTTAAAAGTGGCTCAATAATGGGCTCTTTGCCTCTAAAGCGAACATAAAGTTTTAAAGGATCCTCTGTTCCACTTTTAGCCAGAATATTATCGCAGAAGGCTTTTGCTGTGGCAGGATCGAAAATACTTGTTTCTTTAAATGCATTAAACGCGTCAGCATCCAGCATTTCGGCCCATAAATAGCCATAATAACCAGCTGAGTATCCTCCACTAAAAATGTGCTGATAGTAAGTACTCCTGTAACGACTTACAATTTCTGGAATTAATCCCAATTTATTGAGCGATTGTTTTTCGAATTCTACAACATTGAATTCGCCTGGAACTTGGTCTAAGGTGTGGTAGTTCATATCCAGAAACGATGCTGCAAGGTATTCAGTGGTCGCAAAACCCTGGTTGAAATGTCCGCTTTTTACAATTTTATCAACCAATTCTTTTGGAATTACTTCCCCTGTTTGATGATGTTTGGCATAGTTATTTAACACTTCGGGCTCAACTGCCCAATTTTCCATGATTTGTGAAGGAAGCTCAACAAAATCGGGAGGTATTGGAAGGCTGTTATAAGTAACATCCGCTAGTAAACCGTTTAATGCGTGGCCAAACTCGTGGAAGAATGTAGTAACTTCATCGAATGTTAGTAAGGCAGGCGCATTTCCGGCAGGACGCGAAAAGTTGCAAACAATAGAAACCACCGGAGGAAGTTTTTTCCCATTACGTTTGTATTCGCTGCGGAAAGTAGTCATCCAGGCTCCTCCGCGTTTGCTTTCCCTTGGATGCATGTCCATATAAATTATTCCCTGATGTGCCCCGATAGAATCGAGTACCTCATATACCGATACTTCCTGATGATATTTCGGAACGTCTTTTAGCTCTACAAACGTTAAACCATAGAGTTTTTTAGAAACCCAAAAGATGCCATCCTTCACATTTTCGAGTTTGAAATAGGGTTTAACCTGTTCCTCGTCCAGATCGTATTTTATTTTACGTTGTTTTTCTGCATAATACCGCCAGTCCCAAGCTTCGAGTTTAAATCCGGCACCTTCACTGTTAATAATTTGTTGAAGTTCGGCAACTTCTTTTTTGGCGACAGGCAAAGTTGCTTTCCAAACCTTATTTAGTAAGTCAAAAACACGTTGAGGGTTTTTGGCCATGTTTTCGGTGAGGATGAATTCGGCATGATTGTTATATCCTAACAATTTTGCTTTTTCGATTCGCAATTGTAAAATCTTTTGGATATTCTGTTTATTGTCAAGTGAATCGTTATGATTTCCGCGGTTAATGTAAGCTTGCTGAATTTCCTTCCTTAAATCACGGTTACTGGCGTATTGAAGAAATGGAATTACACTTGGGTTTTGAAGTGTAAATATCCATTTACCGTCCATTTTATTTTGTTTTGCAACTTCGGCAGCGCCATCAATTGCAGTTTGGGGAAGTCCTGCGAGATCTTCTTTTTTATCTATAACAAGCTTGTAACGATTGTTTTCAGCCAGTACATTTTGTCCAAATTTTAGGGTAAGCAACGATAGCTCGCTATTTATTTTTTTTAGTTTTTCTTTTTGATCTGCAGGAAGGTTTACTCCGGCACGAACAAAGTTTTTGTAAGTGTTTTCGAGTAGTGTCTTTTGCTCAGCAGTTAGATTAAGAGAGTCTTTATTGGCAAATACATCTTTAACACGTGCAAAAAGTTTGTCGTTCATGTATATTTCATCCGAAAAAGCTGTTAGTTTTGGTGAAACCTTGCTGGCAATATTCTGCATGGTATCATTCGTATTTGCTTCATTCAGATTAAAGAATATACTTGAAACTTCATCTAGAAGAATTCCACTGTATTCCAAGGCTTCAACGGTGTTCTGGAACGTTGGGGGATTGGTATTGTTGATAATAGAATCAATTTCGAGCTTGGCAAGTTGAATGGCTGAATCGATGGCTGGTTCGAAATGTGTTAATTTAATCTGATCGAATGGTGGTAATTGAAACGGAGTTTCGAATGAGACGAGTAAGGGATTGACCTCTTTCATAGTTTTAGGTTTATTGCAAGATATTGCAATAAATACCAATAATGGCAGGGTAAGTAAAAGTTTTTTCATAGGGGTTTATATTATTTTAAAAGAGGGTAAGTTAAGGCATAAAAAAAACATGCAAAATGATAGTTTGCATGTTGTATAAACTTTTTTCCGAATGGTAGATTAGTGGATTTTATTCTTCTTTTTTAAAGATTTTTTTACGGAATGCTGCAAATCCACCAATTACTGCTAGCGCAATTATTTTCCAGAATTTCAGGAAAACAGCAAATAATCCCACTTTTGCTAGTACTTTGCCTGCAATTAGCCCACCAATGCCATATGCGGCTACTTTATCCAATTTCGGGTTAAATTCTTCGTACGTATACCCTTTATTAAAATTTACACTTGTCAGGATTTTGGATATATCTTTTTTAACTTCCGGAAGTACGGTAATATCTCCAATTGCATTTAAATTTAAGTAGCCTTTTCGACCAAGAATCCTGATGTTGTAATTCAGTGTATTCATTTCGGCTTCGCCAAATTTCAATTCTTTCGCCCAATGTAGCTTTTTGCTTGATTCATCATAAAAAGGGGTACTTGCCCAACCGACAAGTTCAACCGGTTCATAACCTGCTTTTACCCTATCAGGGTTCGCTTCCAGCGATTCTTTTTGCATTTGCTCCAGGAGTTCATCGTACTTAATTTTCTTAGCATCCTTATCTTTTATAAATCCTTCTTCGGAATAACTTATCTCCACCGCATAAGTAAAGTTCTCACTTAATGGAGAAATGTTTTCTGGAAAAAGTAACCCTAACACATCGCTGGGGGGATTTCCCCAAAGATTTGTTAATACATAGGTGCTTTGGGCTGCATCGAGAAATTTATACCCTTCCGGTACTACTAAAGAAGCAAATCCATCTCCCAATTGTACCGTACCATGCTGATATTTTAGGGATTGTTCAATACTATCCATTTTTGCCAACGCTGCCAGGTCCATACTTAAACTATCTGTTTGGGAATAGGCTAGAATCGGGAAAAATAATAGCAAAAGGATAATTTTTTGTTTCATAATTTTAAAGGTTAATTGGTTAGAGGTTTTAGATGATTATTGAATCATAGGGTTATGGAAGTTTTTATATTATTATGACTTTTATGTATTTAAAAAATAGTTGGAATGGTTATTGCTTTTTACGGCATTACTATTTTTTTGTTTAACGATATTTATATTTTCTTAATTTAATCGCGGTTTTCACCTAAATTTAATGATAGTATGAAAAGTATAATTCTGTTTTTTATTGGTACAATGGCTCATGCGAGCTTATTGGCACAGGCTCCTGTTGGTTTAAACGATTTAAGGCACATTGAAGTTAACGGTAGCGCCGAAATGGAAATTATTCCAAACGAGTTTTACCTCGAGATTTCGGCTAAAGAGTATATGGATGATAATAAGAAAAAAATTACCCTAGAAGAATTGGAGCGAAAAATCAAGGAGGTAGTTGTAAATACGGGTATTCCTATTGAATCGCTTGCTATTTCAGATATTGAATCGGCTTTTATAAAATACCGGCGGAAAAAAGAAAAAGATTTATTTTTGAGTAAAACTTATGTATTGAAGGTCTTAGATCCTTTCAAATTTGAACCTCTACTAAATAATTTGTCAGTTATTCAGCTGGAGGATATTGAACTTTCAAAAACAAGTCATACCGAATTGGAAAAATACCGGTTGCAAATAAAAGTTGCGTCAGTGGAAGCTGCGCGTAAAAAGGCAGAAAGTATGCTAGCTCCATTAGGAGCGAAAGTAGGTAAAGTTATCTATCTTCATGAGATAGCAGATGATTTTATCCCTGCCGCTTTATATTCAAATAAAAGTTATAAGTCGTCCAAGAGTGAATACTCAAATTCAATGGTTAGTTTCGAGGGAGGCTCGGTTGGGAAAGGAGAGATTGGCTTTCAAAAAATTAAGTTAAGGTACGAGGTAAATATTCGTTTTGAGATTGAGCAATAATTTTCTGCGATTTTTATAGTTGCATCTCTAATAACTCATTTTAAACACATTTCGACTCCGCTCAATGTGACATAACGTTTACATAATGAGATGAGTCAAAGTGTGTTTCTTTTAAAAAGTAATCAAAAATTCGAGTTTTTAGAGATGCCCAATTTTTAATCCAAAGGGCATTGGCATTTGCCTATTACCCTTTGGATAATAAATTTCTATTCTTTCTTTTTATTCAAAGGCGCGTACCAGTCTACTTTACGGGAGGCAACCATAATTCCTCCTAAAATTACAAACAGGCCGATACTACCAAACATTAATGAGTAATCTTCTAATTGAAGCAATACAAATAGGAATCCATAAAGCAGAACTAATATTAAGCCAATGATAATGCCGACTTTGCGTTTGGTAATGCTCATTGCGTATCCTGCAATTAAAGCAATAGTTGCCATACTTGCCGATAAATATGCCCAGTTAAACCCTATATACTCTGACAAGGAAACGAGAAGGGTGTAGAAAATAATTAAAGATAGCCCTATTAGCAGATATTGTACGGGATGGATTCGCGCTTTATTGATCACTTCGTTTACAAAGAAGGCAAGGAATGTAAGGAAGATGAACATTACGGCATATTTGGACGAACGGGTCGATTTCTGGTAATGGTCTATCGGGAAAATTAAATCAACGCCAAAAGCTGATTCAGTAACCTCATGATCATCCAAATTGGTCCATTGTTGCGGGTAATTGCGATTAAGCTGTAATACATTCCATTCAGCATTAAACCCATCTTTGGTAACTTCCCTTTTCTCGGGGAGAAATGCTCCCTGAAAACCCGGAGAGTTCCATTTTGATTCCATAGTAACATGTGTTTCTTTTCCAAAAGGGACGAAACTGATATTTTCACTTCCATTCAGGTCAATTGCAAACGAAAATTGGCTGGAGCCAGAATCGGGTTGTAACGCGACTTTAGTATTTATTCCGGAATTAACAATTTTTTTATCGAGCACTCCGGGATTGCCCTGCAGTTTCTTGCCATCCCAGTCAATTTCTACAGTCCTTCTAATTCCCCTTAGATCGGTGATCCCAACGGTTATAAATGCTTCTTCCCATTGAACATTCTCCGATGGAATATTAAGTGCCTCCAGGTTTGGCTTATCGAAATTTCCAGATACCTTGATGTTGGCATTGTAAAGTATCACTTTATAAATACTTCGGTTTCGGATTTCGGGATTAATTATTCCCGAAATGATTAATTTTTCAGGAAGAAAATGTGCATGCGTTATACGCTCGGTAGTTTTTCCGTTTTCTATTTCAATTATTTTATAGGGAATGGTGAGGATAGGGCCTGCGATAATCTGGCTTGTTCCCCATTTTCCGGTGACTTCTTTCACTACTTCGTTATGACTTTGGCTTCGTTCTTTAATGATGTCTTGCACCATACTAGCTGGTATTAGCAGCACTAGCGCCAAAAATCCAATAGTAGCCATTTTAATTGTAATGGAGTTTTTAATCCAATGAGTTGCTTCTTGTAATGTGTTCATAATGAATTGTTTTAAGGATTATTATTTCGAATATTGTATTGTGAGTAATTTCGGGTTGTCATATTCACAGGATAATTTTTTCTTATTTTTTTTAATCCGTAGAATGCATTCATAAAAAATATCAGGAAAAAAGCTCCTGGACGAAGCGTGAAAAGGCCTCTCAGTATGCGTTTTGAGGAATGTTTAAATGAGAACGCTTTTTTCCATAATGAGCGGTGAGCCTCCAGCAATTCATCCGGTGCTAGTTTATTAGGATAATATGCTACGTTGTAGCCGTTGTAAAAATGCCAGCCTCTGTCCGCTATAATTCGATTTTCGTTTTGAAGCTTGCTATAAATTTGAGTTCCTCGAAAGGGGGTCATGATGCTTAAAAAAGGCACATCCACGCCAATTTTCATGAGTTTATCGGCCATTTCAAGGATGCTTTTAATAGTATCGTGATCGAATCCCGAAATAAACCCTGCCATCACAGCAATTCCCCGCTGATGCAATGCATCTATAGCCTTCTTATAGTTTTCAATACTGTTCTGTTTTTTATTGGCATCGTTTAAGGATTCTTCACCAAAAGATTCGATACCGAAAAAGATACCAATACACCCCGACTCTTTCATCAGATCGAGTAATTCGGGATCTTTAGCAATATCGAGACTTGCCTGGGTTAACCACCATTTATTGAGCGGTTTCAGGGCAGTAAGGAGTTGCCGGATATAATTCCTGTTTACAGTAAGGTTATCGTCCCAGAACCAAACAACTTTGCGCTGCCACCAATGGGTAAAGTTGTCGTAGGAAGCATCGCGGATAACATCATTTACGGGCCTCAGTCTAAAACCTGGGTTTAAAGCTGGAACAGTGCAGAAAGAACATGAATATGGGCATCCCCGGGTTGCCTGAATAACCTTTTTAATAAAAAACCGGTTCGAAAGCATATCGTATCTTGGAGTTGGCAGATCTTTCAGATTTGTAGGAGTACCTTTATATATGGATTGAAGATTTCCAGTTTCAGCATCCTGAAGCAATGTTTCCCATACCGATTCGGCCTCTCCAATAACAAGCGAATCAAAGTATCCGGAGGATTCTTCTATATTGAATGTTACATGAGGACCTCCGGCAATTATAGTTTTCCCTCTTTTTTTGAATTCAGTGGCTAATTGAAATGCTGCTGGGGCAAAGCCGCTGAAAAAGGAAATAGCAATTAAATCGGCATCTGTTTCGAGATCTACTTTTTCAATTTGTTGGTGAATAAGATTAAACTTGTGCTTTGCAGGAGTTATGGCAGCCATATGAATTCCGGTAATCGGAGGGACGAAATCTTTTTCGTGCCCCATCTCGTAGCGCTGGATATAGGCGATAATAAAATCGATTTTCATAGTATGCGCCTCCCATGAATGAGTAACAGGATTATGAACAGTTTCATGCGTTGGAAGAATAGTTTTATTCTAATAAGGATTTGATAAATAGTTTTCATTTCATATAATATTAAAAGAACTTTGAAATACAAAGTAAATTGACAAAAAAATTTAGGACTTGGTCCGAATAATTTTTTCGAGAAAGTCTAAATGATCACGGAAAGCCTTTTTGCCAAGGGCAGTAGCATTATAGGTAGTGTTTGGTTTTTTACCTATAAATTGTTTTTTCACTTCAATAAATTGAAGTTTTTCTAGTGCAGATGTATGGCTGGCAAGGTTGCCATCGGTAATATTTAGTACTTCCTTAAGCATATTGAATTCCGCATTTTCGTTTACCATCAGAATTGACATTATGCCAAGACGGATTCGGCTTTCAAAAGCTTTATTCAATCCATGGATAATATCTTTCATCGTTCGTATTTATAGTACATTTTAATGCCATACACTATGTGGCATATTCCAAAACCAAGAGTCCAGAACAATAATCCCAACCCTGTGAAGTAAGCTGCAATTAAACCTAAAACTATCTCTGTGTAGGCTAAATATTTGATTTCTTCGAGGGTAAATTTGCTTCCGTTTAAAAGAGCAATGCCATAGAAAAGCAACGTAATAGGGGCAACGAGTTCAAAGTACCCTTTCGATATTAAAATAAGGGCAAAAATACCGCCGGCTGCCAAAGGAATGAATAGATTAACTACTAACCGTTTCGAAGTATTGTCCCACATTGGTAAGCCTTTTTTTCGGGCGCTTCGGGTGGTAAAGTATATTCCGGATATAATGGCACAAGTTAATACAAGCATGGCTACAACAATTGAAAACCAGGGATAGATATTGCCTGAAATATAATGTTCGTATTGCAGTGGACTATAATGCCCCACAGAATTATATTCGCCAAAAATCCAAACACATAATGCCCCGGCAACGGCAAAGATACCAGCGGAAACTCCAGATAAGCCGCTCAGGGAAATAAACCTGGATGACCGCTCCATCATGGTGCGGATTTCACTTAGTGTTTCAATAGGATCGTTTTTTGTATTCATGAGATTAAAGTACTTTGAGATGCAAAGTTAAATATTGAATTGAAATTACCAACTAATTTTAAAAAATTAATTTTAAGTGATAAAAAAGCTGACCAAGCAGAGATTCTGAAAAGTGCTATTGAATAACAACAAACTTCTTTTGGGAAGTAAATGCGCCAGCCGTAAACCGAATTATGTATGAACCTGCCATCAAATCGGAATTACTTAGCCGTAGGTTATAGTTCCCGGAGGGAGTGGGCCCTTTGTCAACAGTCTTAATTATTCTTCCCCGGATATCATATATCTTAATCAATACGTTAGAGGATTTTTTTATTTTGTAAGATACATTTATCGAATTTGTTTGTCGGTCAACCAATACGTTAAAGTTCGGTTTTTCATTTATTATTTCTTCCTGAATGGCTAAGGGCAATGATTTTTTTGAAAGCAGCACTGCCGTTGTGGATAAGGGAGGAAGAGAAGCGCTAAAAGCCCCGTTGTTTATTGTTATCATTTCATTCTTCAAGGCATTGGATGTATGCGAAACAAACGTTTCGTTTGAAGGAAGATTTTTTAAGGAATAGAAGTTATAGGCGCCATTTTCGGGAACGAAATTCGAAAGCGTCACATTTACTGACTTAGACTGAGTTGTCGATCGGTTTACCAGAAAAATCGAAACGGAGTCTTCTGCATTATTTATCGACGAATAGGCCGAAACAGTCTCTTCGGAACTGGAAATGGACTGGATTCTATTTGTTTTTGAATATTGGCTAAAAAGATGCAGTGTTTCCCACATACCTGTTTTCCAGGACCAGGGGGTGAATACTTCGACTCCTTCGTTGGCGAAAGTCCCAAGGGTAGAAGCATACCAGGTAGCTGTTACATTTGGGTCGTTTCCTTCTATACCTATTTCGGAAACGCTAAATGTAACGCCGTGGTTGGCACCAAGATACTTGACAAGCCACTCGCGGCAACGCTCGAAAATGTATTCTTTGTTGAGATTGGCATCCCATCCTCCAATGCGTTTTACTCCGTTGGCTTCCGGGAAAACATAGTTTTTATCGAAAAAGACCCTGTGCAACTGCACAATCTCCGAAGAAACAGATGTGCCAGGATAGAAATGAATATCTAGAACATCTAAAAGCCTAATTCCACTCGATTTTTGTTCGTCTGCAATCCGTCTGATAAAAAATTCAAGCCAGACGTAATTTGCACCATTATAGGATATTGCATTGTTATTCCAGTTGTACCATTGCCACTCGTTAGCCGGAACAGGTCCCATTAATTTAATTTCGGGAAATTTTGCCCTTGCTTTTTTGGCGACATTAAAATACAATTGCATAAATTCTTCGGCAGATAGCTGGCTAGGCATTACATCATCGTGTGTGCCGCTCCATATTTCTGCTTCGTTGTCCATGCTCCAATAGCTTATATTTTTCTTATTGAGTCCTAACCCATCATTCCCAAACCATTTATCGAGGATACCAACAGTAGAGTCGGCCGTCCAATTTTCGAGATAGAGATTTGGATTTCCTTCGGTGGTAGCTTTTGATCCTCCCGAAGCTTTTACGACTCCACCTCCAGCAAGATTCTGATTCACCCCGCTCCACCATTTAGATTGGTTGTAACCCCAATCGTTAAAATTATTACTAGTGTTTGATGCTGATTTTCCAATAAGCTGAAATGCCCAGATGCCATAGGCTGAAGGGATATTCTCCATCAAGCTTTTAGCCATATAATCCCAATCGTGTTTATAAACATTGTTGTACCAGTCGGGATGGCTCGTCATCTTTAGCCTCCAGTTATACTTTGTAGCATTGTTCCCTCCGTTTTCACGGAACATTTTTACTCCAGCGTCTTTAAGAAATTGCCAATCGGCAGCAGATAGTGGTTTAGTAGGATCGTCCGAAAGGCAATTGTTCTTACCAAAAATAAAGGGGGAAATAGGAATTTTACCAGCGGCGGCATCCACTTGAATTGTTATTGTCTGGCTTACCAAAATTTGGCAGAATCCTAAGAATAATGAAGCTAAATAGAAAATAATTTTTTCCATGGTTAACTTTTTATTAGAGTGCTAAGATATAAAAGAATGATGCATTATTTTATAGTCAAAATTGGTAGGGTATGCGACAAAATTCCCAAATGGATAATTTTAGTTTTTCAGTTATCAACTGTTTTTTTTTAAATCCTGAAAGGATTTAATGTCAATAGCCCCGGATGAAATCCGGGGTGAAATAGTGATAACGGACAACAACCCTGCAAGGGTTGAATATCAGAAATGAACAAATTCAACCCTTTGCAGGGTTGCAAAACCGATCTTTCCCGTACCCCTGAGTTTCACTCAGGGCTATTCACATTCAACCACTTCGTGGTTAATTTTTCAAAAAGGGAATTTTGTCGTACACCCCAAGAATACCTGGAATAGTTAATTTGATACTAAAAGCAATTATTGCTAAGCATATCAGATTTTGCTAGATTTGAAAATAAAAACCACTCCTATGAAAACTAACCTTCTTGCTTTAATTATTGTAGCTATTTATATGGTTACCGGATGTAAAAATGAAAAGGAAAATTCTCCGAATACATATTATATCAACAGCGAATTGGGTAATGATGCAAACGTCGGCACTTCTCCTGAAAAAGCATGGAAAACAATTGAAAAGATCAATATAACCGGATTTCATGCGGGCGAAAAGGTATTGCTGCAAGGTGGTCAAACGTTTAATGGAAGTATTCATATTTCTTCACTAAGAGGCACGGCGAAATTTCCTATCGAATTTAATACTTACGGAAAAGGTAAAGCAACTATTCTTTCGGGCGATTCACTTGCGTTTCTTGCTACCGATTGCCAGTATATTGTTTTAAAAAACATTATTGCAAAAGGGTCGGGTAGATTAAAGGGAAACAGAACCAATGGAATAGAATTTTTTAAGGTACATAATGGAACTATTGATAGTGTAGAAGCGTCGGGGTATTTGTGGAGTGGAATTCAAATTTCCGGAGGGGAGAATATTCGAATTACACATGCCAATGCGCATGATAATGGGTTTTGCGGTATTAATGTTGATTCGGGCGAAAAGGAATACGGCGAAGATGGATCTAAATACAAAACATTGCGAAATGTTTATGTTGGCCATTGCATTGCCGATAATAATCCGGGCTGCCCCGAAGTCAAAGATAATCACAGCGGGAGTGGAATCCTGCTGGGGGGAGTTGTAAACGGGTTGGTTGAATTTTGTGAGGCGATGAACAATGGTTGGGATATGCCCCGCGAAGGAAACGGCCCTGTTGGGATTTGGGCCTATATGAGCGATAGTATTATTATTCAGCATTGCTATGCCCATCATAACAAAACTTCTCTCAAAGGAAAAGATGGTGGCGGTTTTGATTTCGATGGGGGTATTACAAATTCGATCCTTCAGTACAATTTTTCGGCATTTAACGAAGGGGCAGGGTATGGAATTTTTCAGTATGCAGGAGCTACCGAATGGAGCAATAATATTGCCCGGTATAACATCAGTTATAACGATGGAAGTAAAAATAGTCAAGCGGGGATATTGATGTGGTGCGACCCTATTGCCCTCCCCATGAAAAAATTTCATGCTTACAATAATACCATAGTTAACAATTTTAAGTATGGCGTTAACTTTGAACCAGGAGTTTATAAAGATTTCCTTTTTGAAAACAACATCTTTTTGGTGACTCCTGAAACTGATAAATTTATTGGAGGAGATTTTAAGCTGGCGACTTTTCAGCGAAATGCTTTTTGGGCAATAGGAAATGAATCGAAAGGATTATATCAACCACAAGTCATTCTGGACAAAAGCGCAATTATTGCTGATCCGAATTTGAATCTGCCAACTATAGAAGACATACTAAAAATTGATATGAATGATGTTTCAACTATTCAATTTTTTAAGCTAAACCAAAACTCTGTTTGTTTGAAAAGTGGCAATGTTATTTCGGCAAATGGAGGGAGAGATTTCTGGGGAAAGGAGATTTCATCGGAGGCAAAACCCAATATTGGGGCGGATGGGGAATAAAAACAGCATTATTTAAGAAGAAAATAAGGAGAAGTAACAAACACAATTAATAAACAATTAATTTCTTGAATAAGCAAAAAGGCTTAATTCAGAGGGGATTGGTAGTTATCTTGTAAATAGTATTTATAGGTAAGACAGCCTATTATTTTCCGGCTTCTATAACCTCCTTAAGCTTTTTCTCCAAATCTTCGCCTAATAAATTCCTTGCAATAATTGTTCCTGAGGCATCTATCAGCACATTCGAAGGAATGGCGCGAACACCGTATAATTTAGCAGCGAAACAGTTCCAAAATGCCAGGTCCGAAACATTTGTCCATGTTAGATTATCGTCGTTAATACCTTTTAGCCAGGCTTCTTTCTTTTTATCAAGCGAAACCGAAAATATGGTAAAGCCTTTTTCCTGGTATTTGTTGTATATTTTCACCAAGTTTGGATTCTCGGCACGACAGGGAGGACACCACGATGCCCAAAAATCAAGTAATATCACTTTCCCAAATTGAGAAGAAAGTTTAACGGTGTTCCCTAAAGTGTCCGGTAGTTCAAAGTCGATAGCTTTATTCCCGGGTTGCACACTTTTAAGTACTCCTACCAATTCGTTCAAAACTTTCACATATTGGGTATTGTTTAACGACGAATCCAGTAAGCTGATGTTGTATTCAATTTCTTCGGGTGTTAAGCGATATGAATATTCCCGGTAAAGCACATACGCAGAAACGATAGATTTTGGATTCTGTTGAATAAAGGAGTCGATTTTGACTTCACCAGTTGATTGTTTGTAATTCTTGAATAAATCATTCGCAACAGAACCTGTAATTTTTATAGAATCCGGATTATTCGCATCCAATTCTACCTGAATTTTATCTCCCTTGCTTAGAAATACAAAGAAAGGATATGCGGTTGTATCAAGCGTTAAACCATATAATTCAGGCACCTTTAGGTCACTGGCAAAGCTGAAATTTCCCGATTCTATTTTACTGGAATCGATGGTGAAAAACATTTTATTATAAAACTTCTGCAAATAAACAGTACCTGAGGTAGTGCCCTTCACTTTTCCGTTAATCTCAATACCTGAATTATCCTGTTGCTTGCAAGATGCTGAAATCAGGACTGTAATAAATAGCAGTATTCCAATCCAACGATTGAATCGCAAAGAGGTAAATGTGAAAAGATTATTTTTCATATCCAGTATCATTAATTTATTTACAAACATAACAATTACTTTTAACTGTAATTAGTTTAGTTGTATCCTTTAACAATGTAATATTTACTGGAGAATTGACTATAACAGCTATTATGGTATCGGACTGAGGAATGATGGTAATATCTACTTCCCTTCGTTTAGGATTCTTTAAACATAGCATCAGATTTTTTAGATGATAACTTTGTTTCTCCTGAAAAAATGCATTTTATGGTGAAGGTAGTTTCAAACCTCAAATAGTCTTATTCTGTTTTCTCCTTACAGAATAGATTAGTATATCCTTCGATATCGGATTTATCGGGGTAATTACAATTTTTTGCTTTTTTTATATCGAAGCAGGCACCTGCTAAATCTTTTGTGAAATACTTACATAGCGCCCTATTAATAAGCGCGTAATTATAACATGAATCTTTGCCAATGATGAAATCCCAGTGGAGAATAGACTTTTTATAGTCAGTTTCGTTTACTAATTTATAATAACTCATTGCCAAATTATATCGCGTTTCCAAATTCAAAGAGCCTTTTTCAATCATTTTTTCGAAATAGGAAATCGATTTTTGGAAATCTTCTTTTGTCAAATCAAAACAAATGTTTCTTTCTGCAGTGGTGTCGGAGTTTGTATTAGTTTGGGAATAACTAACCGACATATTCAATAGTATGATTACAAGAGGGAGAAAATAACTTTTCATATTTGAGTTATCAGGATTTGTTTATGCAAGATACTAAACTTATGAGTTGAGAATAATTTTAAACCCTGATTTTAAAAGCAGTCCTACAATTACTTTAATTTTCTATATTTTTGGGAGGCAGGATTAAAATATTAAAGTCATAAACTCATGATAGAAATTATCCGTGTAACCAGCGAAAATAAAAATTTTCAGGATTTGATCCGGGAGTTGGATGTTGAATTGAATTTACGATATGGCCTCTTACAGAATCAATATAATCAATACAATGTGATTAAAGATCTGAATACGGTTGTTGTGGCTTATATAAATAAAAAAGCTGCTGGCTGTGGCTGTTTTAAAGAACTGGATCCAACCACCGTCGAATTAAAACGCATGCTGGTAAAGTCCGAACAACGAGGTTCCGGAATTGCCCAATTAATAATTACCGAATTAGAGCAATGGGCTGTCGAAAAAGGGTATTCGAAAATGGTGCTCGAAACAGGAATAAAACAACCCGATGCGATTCGGTTTTATTCAAAACAGGGATATGTCGTAATCCCAAATTATGGGCAATATATGGACAATGACAATAGTATTTGTATGAGCAAAGATTTGCAAAAGTAGTTTCACTTAATTTCGCAAACAACTAATCTTATAAAACCCTTCAATAATAATTGCCAGCTTATTAAAGCTTGTAGGTAAATATCTTTTTTACTCATAAAATGGAACCCGTGTTCCATTTGTTCGTAACAGATCAGGAATCTTAAATCAGGATTACTTTTTTTTGTGATCACGAGTCGAATAGTTATATAATAGTTTCTTTTGTATATGATCTCTAACTCTCGCTGGCTTATACCAACAATTTTGTTTTTCTGTCAATGTGTACTGGCCAAAAATTCGAATTGCGTTTTAATTGATTATCAGGTAAAATGCACGGTCAATGAACAAAAACTTTTTCAGGAGGAATCCGTGTTGCTTCAAATAAATTCGCGGCTGGGAGATGAGTTCGCTAAAGTTGAAATTCCCTATTCAAAAAGGATGAGGGTAAGTATACTAGGTGCACAAATTGAAACTGTTGAAGGTGTTGTAATCCGCGAATTAAAGAAAAGTGAAATTGTTGATCGAAGCGCTATTTCTGAGATATCGCTTTATGAAGATGATTTTGTAAAAAGTTTTGAGCTTAAGCACAATGTTTATCCTTACCGGATCAGGTATAGTTATAAATATCAGGAAGATGAATTTCAGGAAATTACAGCTTGGTATCCGGTAATCCACACCGATGTTCCAACACAACATGCCTCTTTAAAAATTAGTATTCCGTTTAATTATCCTGTTTACAAGTATGTCAGAGGCAATGTTTCTCAAATAGTCGACTCAACTGATACCGGCATTACTTATACGTTTTCTGTAGATTCGCTGCAAACAATGCAATCCGAATTTTATTCTCCTTTACTATCCTCGCTGCTGCCAATGGTGCGCGTTGTTCCTCGAAATTTTAAATGGATGTTTGCTGGGTCTCATGAAAACTGGGTCAGCTACGGAAATTGGATGTATTCACTTATAAAGAATACGGATGTGCTTCCTGAAACAGATAAACAAGTTATACTGCGCCTTGTAAAAGGGAAGACTGATACCATGGAAATTATAAAAGTTCTGTATAATTACTTACAGGACAATATGCGGTATATTAATGTGAGCATTGATGTTGGCGGTTTAAAACCTTATGCGGCGGAGTATGTTTCGAAAAACAGATATGGCGATTGCAAAGCTTTATCAATATACATGAAAGCTATGCTAAGGGCAGTTGGGATTAACTCGCATTATACGGCCATTTATGCCGGAGATGTTTTTCCTGATTTTATGCCCGATCTGGTGAGTCATCAATTTAACCATGCAATGGTGATAGTTCCCTTATCAAAAGATACACTCTTTCTCGAATGTACCAATAATTCCATTCCATGTGGTTATCAGGGAACATTTACTCAGAATCGGGCGGCTTTTATAATTAGCGAACATTCGAGTCAATTAATTAAGACTCCCTCTTTATCCATAGAAGACGTAAAAGAGACAAAATGCTTTTCGTTTGAAATTAGTTCTATGAATGACTGCCGGTTAAATATGAAAAACACCTTTCGGGGAAAAAACTTTGATTTGTTTAATTCCTTGCATTCCGATTATACAAATAATGATATTGAAAAGCTTATTCGAGAGCGTTATTTTCGTTTTCCGAGTTTTGATCTTATTGATTGGAGTCTCAAAAAACCTGGAAGAGATTCAGCCTATATCATTCTTTCTGCTAACATGAATCTTCAGAATTTTATGCAAAATTATGGGCAAGATTTTGGTTTTGCTATTAGTGGGGTAGATTTACCAAAATTTGAACCCCCAAGCGAGCGGAAATTGCCACTTTGTTTTGAGTATCCCATTTATCAGTCGGATACTTTTAAATTTTCACTAGCTGCAGGACACAAGCTTAAGGTGATTCCTCCTTCGGTTTCATTTCAATCCAAGTTTGGTGATTATTCCTATACGGCGATTCCAACTGATGGTGAAATAGTTATCAATCGTGAATTCAAGATCAGATCGGGAAATTATTCACTAGAGGAATATCCAGCTTTTTATAAATTCATATCCAACATTCAAAAAGCCGATCAACGTATTATACTGCTAACCAAAAACTAAAAATAATTACCGATGAAAAAGTTTGCAATTTTGCTGTCCGTCATTCTTTCAACACAACTCAACGCTCAAGATTATTTAGCTGGTTTTGGCAAACCGAATTTGAATGAAATTACGTTAACCGAGTTTTCTAAAGATAAAAATGCAGAAGCTGCCGTTTTGTACGATATCGGGAAGTCGGGTTTTACCAGAACCGATAATGGTTTTGAAGTATATTTTGAGAGATCGACTAAAATTAAAATATTCAAAAAATCCGGATTTCACTGGGCCGAAGTTGAAATACCTTTTTATTATGAAGGAAATATAGCCGAGAAAGTTTTTGATATTGAAGCATTTGCTTATAATATTGAAAATGGGGTTGTAAAAAAAACGCAACTAAATGAAAAGAATATTTTTGAGGATAAGAAAAACGAATACTGGCGACAAATGAAATTCGCAATCCCCGATGTAAAGGAAGGTACCGTAATTGAATATAAGTACTCAATTAGGTCGCCTTATTTGTTTAATTTACGCGACTGGGAGTTTCAATCATCTATTCCTATTGTATATAGTGAATATACAACCAGAATGACACCGTTTTATGAATATATTTATATTCTTCAGGGACGAAGCAGTCTGGACGTATTTGAATCGCATGAAGATACCGGTCTGGATAATCAATTTGGAACAATCATATACAAGGATATGGTGTATAAGTTTGGTTTAAAGGATGTTCCTGCATTAACAGATGAATCCTTTATTACCTCCCGGAATGATTATATCATTAAACTTGATTTTCAATTGGCCAAAATTCACTATCCCAATGGATCTAAAAAGGACATCATATCTACCTGGCCAGCATTAAATAACGAATTGCTTAAAACTACAGAATTTGGCAGGTATATCAATGCTTCTGAAAAAGCGGCCAAAGAATCATTTAATTTTTCGGAGATTGCAGGAAAAAATAAGTTGGAACAATTGGAATACATTGTAAACCAAGTCAAATCACAATACAGCTGGAATAACACAAATAGTAAATATGCCGGTAAATCTGTGAAAGAATTTCTCAAAGAAAAAACAGGAAATTCGGCAGAAATAAACTTGTTTCTTTTAGGTGTTCTTAGGGCTGCCGGCATTGAAGCTAATGCGGTTATTATAAGCACCCGTTCAAATGGGAAGATTAGCAGTGATTATCCATTTATGCATTTTTACAACTACGTAATTGTAATGGTAAATGTTGATGGAAAACACCTTCTTGCGGATGCCACCGAGCCAATGTGCCCGTTTAATAAAATCCCGCCGAGGTGTGTCAACGAAATTGGTTTAATTGTAAAGAAAGATGGTCAGGATTTCGTGAAATTGTCAAATTCCGATAAATCGTTTTTAGACAAAAGTATTACAATCCAATACACAGCTGGGTTGGATTCTTTAAAAGCGTCCATAAATGCTACCTATTCGAATTACGAGTCGTTCGATTTCAAAAAAGAATACCAGGACGACATTGAAAAAATTAAGAGCAGCATAGTGAAAAAAGGCTACTTAACTGTCGATTCACTCAAAACAGAGAATTATTCGGATTCAAAAAAGAACTATAAAGTGAGCTATAGCACATCCTTAGCTTTAGAATATCTCGAAAACAAAACCTACATTTCTCCGTTTTTAAATGAAGCAATTACTGAAAATCCCTTAAAACAATTGACCAGGCAGTATCCGCTTGACTTTATTTATCCGTATGGACGGACTTTTAAATCCATTATTACTGTTCCAAAAGGATATAAAGTTCAGTTCATGCCCGCGGGACTTAATATAAATAATAATCAGGTAACTATTTCGTATCAAATTACTGAAATTGAAGAAAATAAATTAATTGTTACAGGGGCATATATTTTTAATAATGGACTCTATACGGCAGAGGAATATCCTAAAATACGGTATTACTTCAATGAGATAATTAAGAAGTTTAATGAGAAGATTGTGCTCGAAAAGATTGCTTTGTAAAGCGATTGCCTTTAGTTTTTCCTGAGTTTGACACCTAAAACACCATGACATGCCTGTAGGCCTCATAAACATTAGGGTTATTTTTCAAAAACTCAAAAATGTAGTG
>JAIFLU010000263.1 GCA_020048915.1 Bacteroidota bacterium
TTATAATAGTCTACAGAACTCACATCAGCTTTTGAAAACACAGCCTGCCAAACGATTTTCGGGTTACTAATATCCGTTACATCAAATACTTCCAAGCCTCCCAGGTACATATTTCCTTTTGTATTATAGGTTACAAAAGCGAAGTTGTCCAATATTTTCACGTGAGTAGCCATCAAAGTGTTGCCCTCAAATACCGGAGGATCAACTTCTGCACGAAGTGTGAAAATATAGTTTTTTGTCAGGTCTACTTTGGGGGGCTCCTGAACACTCTTTAACCGACTGTCGGAAATACTTTCAACTTTTAATAATTGATTGGTAAGTTTAATGCGGCTTGAAAGAGCTTTTGAATCGGTGTTAAGGATTATATTTTTCTCAGCAAGCTTTTGATTCGCTTTATCCGGTGAAGTATCTCTTTCGCACGAAACTATTATAGCTGCGGATAAGAACAGGATATATAAAGGTGTTTTTTTGACCATAATTTTAAATTTTGGATTAACAATGCAAATTTACACCTTAATGTAAAGCAATGCATTTTTAATTTGAAAATATTTGACCAAACCAATAAACCGTTAGATTAAATTATGTTCTCTAAGTCTATTGCGGAGATGTTTTTTCGTCTAATTTCTCATATTTTTTTACAGCAAAACGGACTATCTGATAGCATATAAATATGAATAAGGGCCATGAAAACAGCCATATAATTTCGGTTATCATTCTCGTAGAATTTAGTAAATATGGGATTCTTTGTTTAATTCTTCTTCATTAATTTTTGTTTTATCAATCGCTTTCCAGGCAAAATAAATATATGCCAACACAAAAGGAACAAATAGCGACACATAGCTCATTGCAGTGAGGGTATAATTACTTGATGAACTGTTTTCAATGGTTAACGAACTTTGCAGATCAAATGTAGATGGATAAAATGAGGTATGGTTGAAGCCCGCAACCAGGAATAGTGAAAACACTGTCAACACAGTTCCTATCCCGGAAAACCATATCCCTTTTGTGGATTTCTGAAATAAAGAAACAACTAACCCTACTAAAACGAGCACTACTCCAACCAGAAGAAATATCAATACAAAAGGCATCGCCAGGAAATTATGGAGATATTTGAATGGCTCCATAAAAACCACTTTTGTTGTTGGATCATAAGCGAAGCCATCTCTTAAAAGTAGCCAAGCCAGAAAGGTTAGAAAGAAAACCAAAAAAGGAATGGAATTATACCATAATTGCTTCCTGGCCCTCTCAAGAATGGGTTCATTGTCAACATTATTCATGAAATAAAGTAATCCTAAAACTCTGGAAAGGAAGAATACTGCCAGCCCCAGCGATAGGTTGTGTAAATTCAGGGCTGCTTCCAGACCATAAAAATTGGTTTCCCATCGGGAGGAATTCATATCGTTTACCGAGAACTGAGAGCCTGTAAAGAAAGTGGCAACAGCTGTTCCAATAAGGATAGTACCCAAAGCGCCATTAATAAAAAGAAAAGACTCGTATGTCTTTGTTCCAAGAAAATTATTGGGCTTTGTTCTGTATTCGTAGGATATTGCCTGTATTATAAAACAAAAAAGGATTAACATCCAAACCCAATATGCTCCTCCAAAACTTGTAGAATAAAAAAGCGGGAAAGATGCAAAAAAAGCACCTCCAAAGGTTACCAGAGTAGTGAAAGTAAATTCCCACTTCCGCCCTAAAGAATTAACCAGAATTGTTCGTTCCATTTCTGTTTTCCCGAGCGCATATAATAGCGTTTGCCCACCTTGTACAAACATTAAAAAAACTAATAAACTACCTAAAAGCGAGATGATTATCCACCAATATTGTTGTAGGGCTAAGTGCGATAAAGTTTCAAACATGTTCATTTCCTCCTTCTTTTGGTCCAAGTTTTATTTGTGTGGTCATAATTTTAATTTCGGCAATTAAAAGGGCAGTAAATACCACAAAGAAAAGCCAAAATGTAATTTGAACTGCGCTGGCATTGATTTGTGAAACGGCAGCAACTGTGGGTAAATAGTCCTGAATGACCCAGGGTTGGCGTCCTACTTCCGCCACAATCCATCCTGCCTGACTGGCAATATAGGGCAGTGGGAGCGTAAAAAGAAGAAGTCGCAAAAATTTACGTTTTTGAACCAGAGTGCCTTTATAGATATAGCGTAATAAAACGATGAATAGGAAGATAAAGTAGAATCCAAATGCAACCATGATATGAAAGCTATAGAACGTAAGAGGGACATTGGGCACAAGGCTGTTGGTATCGTTTAAAAAACCATAACCAAAATATTTGAAATAATTGTTTTGAAAAATTGGGTCGTTGAATTTTTTTTTAAGCGAAGCATACTGAACAGTATCTCCTTTCTTTTTTGCATCTTTTAATTCACGTAAAGCAACTCTTGCAACTTTTCCCCGTTCAATTTTTTCAGTTGCCGACATTATGCCCTGCTGCAGGTTGCCATTTATCAGGTCGTTAATACCGGGGACAAATGCATTTGGGTCAAGATAGGCCATATAGGAGAGGAGATTGGGGACTTCAATCTTTAGCTTAACGTCAGGGAGGTAGTTTTGAGAACTGTCTTTTTCGTTGGATACTATACCAAATGCCATAAGAGGCGCACCGGAAGAGCCATTATAAAGTCCTTCGAAGGCTGCAAATTTCATGGGTTGTTTTTGAGCAACCAGTCTGGCGGACGTATCTCCTGAAAATGCGGTAAATATGGAAGCCAATAATCCAAATACTCCAGCAACTACCATGCTTTTGATAGCAAAAGAGGTTTCACGCTTTTTAAGAAGGTACCATGCACTAATGCCCACTACAAAAACAGAAGCAAGCACATAGCTCGAAGTAATGGTATGCAGAAACTTGTTAATTGCAACCGGTGAAAATAGAACTTCCCAAAAATTAATCATCTCATTTCGGGCGGTATCGGGATTAAAATGCATTCCGGCAGGAAACTGCATCCATCCATTTGCTACCAATATCCACAGAGCTGAAAGGTTAGCTCCAAAAGCTACAAGCCATGTAGAAAGGAGGTGGTATTTCGGGCTTACTTTGTTCCAACCAAAAAACATTACGGCAATAAAAGTTGATTCCAGGAAAAAAGCCATAATTCCTTCAATTGCCAGGGGGGCTCCAAAAATATCACCTACAAACCACGAATAATTTGACCAGTTAGTTCCAAATTCAAATTCAAGGATGATGCCTGTAGCGACTCCAATTGCAAAATTAATTCCGAAAATAGTCATCCAAAACTTGGTTATTTTTTTCCATTCAGGATTTTTGGTTTTAACATATATGGTCTCCATAAAGGCAATTATAAACCCCAATCCAAGTGTTAAGGGGACGAAAAGCCAGTGGTACATTGCGGTTAGAGCAAATTGTGCTCTGGACCAATTCACCAGTGTGTAATCAAAATGGTCTAACATCAGTATGATTTTTAGTGAGTAAGTTGTTCAATAACATAATCAGAGCGCTCTTTATCGGTTTTGAACTTGCTGTTTAAAAAGTCGGGAAAGAAAAATAATTTTAATACAGCAAACATGATGAATAATTTAATGAGAATAATTAGCCACAATTTTTTGCCGACAGTCATTCCTTTGAAACCATCGTAGTAAAAATAGAATATTTTGCGAAATGTTTCCATAAATAAATCAAACATTTAAGTAAAACGGTTTTTTAGATAAAATAATTCCGGAACTAGATTAAGACGGATATTACATCAGAATAGTTCAATTCAGAAGTATTTTTTCAACTAACTTGAAATTATTTTTTTTGTTTAACCAAATTAAACAAAATATGTGAGTGTATTGTTAAGGTTTATTTGAAAAATTGTTGTTATATTTAAATACCTTTTTACTCTCATAATGAGCTACTTTTCATTATTAGTTAATGTTTGGAATCATTTTACTGGGATAATTTATATTCCAGTGCCTTAAAAAATAATAGTATATGAAAAATATTTATTTGTATTGTTTGCTTTTATTCATTTTACCGGTTTCAGCTTTATCACAAGCATTTAAACAAACCGACGAAGAAATTGGGATAATCGAACACCTTGATAGTATTGTCCCTTCAAATATTAAAGTTGTCAATGAGAACGGCGATACCGTCTTTCTTAAATCACTTATTGACAAACCGACAGTCTTAAACCTTGTATATTATCGTTGTCCGGGCATTTGCACTCCGTTGATGGATGGATTAGCCAGTCTGGTTTCAAAAAGCGATTTAAAAATTGGTTCTGATTATCAAATTCTGACAGTAAGTTTTGATCCCCGGGAAGGGATTGACTTGGCTATAATTAAAAAGAACAATTACTTAAAGCTGGCTAAGCAGGAAAATGCAAAGATCGGATGGAAATTTTTTGTTGCAGATAGCCTAAATGTAGCAAACATTACTGACTTTTTTGGGTTTAGATATAAAAAAACGGGGAATGATTTTTTACATGCAGCAGCAATATTGGTTTTAAGCCCCAGCGGTAAAATAACAAGGTATCATTATGGAACTTTTTTTCAACCATTTGAATTCAGAATGTCGGTTATTGAAGCTTCAAAAGAAATTTCGCAACCAACTATTAATCGAATTTTACAGTATTGTTTTAAATACGATGCCCAGGGAAAAAAATATGTATTGAATGTAACAAGGGTGTCTGCAACATTTATAATTATTATTGCATTATTCTTATTTATTTACTTAGTGGCCAAACCTATTCTTGCTAAACGAAAAGCTAAATAAATTTATCTATGTCGGAATCTATACACGAAACAAAAGAACCAAGCTATTTAGAAGTAAAATCCCATAAAGGAATCTGGAACTGGCTGCTCACTACCGATCATAAACGAATAGGCCTTATGTACCTTTACGCAATGATCACCTTTTTTGGTGTTGGAGTAATCTTGGGGTTAATGATGAAACTGGAGCTGATTGCTCCGGGCAAAACCATTATGAGCGCCCAGACATATAACAGCTTTTTTACATTGCACGGCATCATCATGATTTTTCTAATAGTGGTACCAGGCTTACCGGCTGTTTTTGGGAATTTTTTTCTTCCTATTTTAATTGGAGCAAAAGATGTTGCTTTCCCTAAATTAAACTTACTTTCCTGGTATGTTTATATGCTGGGTGCAGTGGTAGCCTTATCTTCTCAATTTTTAAGCGGGGGGGCTCCCGATACCGGTTGGACATTTTATGCCCCCTATAGTTTTAAAACTTCCACTAATATGCTGCCTGCGGTTTTGGGGGCTTTTATTCTCGGTTTTTCTTCAATTCTTACCGGGTTGAATTTTATTGTTACCATGCATCGATTGAGGGCGAAAGGGATGACATGGATGAAGATGCCTTTATTCCCCTGGGCATTATACGGTACCGCCTGGATTCAACTTCTGGCTACCCCGATAGTTGGTATCACTCTATTAATGGTTGTAGCAGAACGTACGTTGCAGATTGGTTTTTTTGATCCTGCATTGGGAGGAGACCCAATTCTGTACCAGCACTTATTTTGGATTTATTCGCATCCTGCAGTTTATATTATGATTTTGCCAGCTATGGGAGTGGTGTCTGAAATACTACCCACGTTTGCTCAGAAAACAATTTTCGGATATAAAGCAATAGTGATTTCAACCATTGCAATTGCTTTTGTTGGTTATTTTGTTTGGGGACACCATATGTTTACTTCCGGAATGAGTGGAGTCGCACTTTATATATTTTCGCTGTTAACATTTCTCGTTGCTATTCCAAGTGCTATTAAGGTTTTTAACTGGATTGCCACTTTATATCGTGGATCTATTCGATTAGAGACACCTTTTTATTGGGCGGCTTCTTTTATTTTCGTTTTTATGATAGGAGGCTTAAGCGGCTTAGTTCTTGGCTCGCTGGCTACCGATGTATATGTGCACGATACGCATTTTGTGGTGGCCCACTTTCACTATATTGTTTTCGGTGGTGTAGGGTTTGCATTCATTGGTGCCATGCATTATTGGTTCCCAAAAATGTATGGACGTATGTACGATGCATCTTGGGCAAACATAGGTTGGTTATTTTTCTTTATCGGGTTTAATTTTTTATATATGCCTATGTTCTACCTCGGAATATTAGGTATGCCTCGAAGATATTTTGATTATGTTGATAAATTCCATAATGGAAATATAGTGTCAACAATTGGGTCTTGGGTAATGGTTTTTGGATTAGTTGTTATCGTTGCAAACCTTATCAAATCTGCAAGGTCAGGCCCGTTAGCTGACGATAACCCATGGAATGGTAAAACGCTGGAATGGGCGACCTCAAGTCCTCCTCCTCTGGAAAATTTCGAGATAGAACCAGTTGTAACAGAAGGCCCTTACGAATACAAATAATTAATTGATCTTGTTTATGACGAATACTTCTGCCCATTCGGAACACTACGATGCGCAAATACCCAAAATGGGTATGTGGCTGTTTATTTTTACCGAAATGCTTTTATTTGGAGGATTGTTTATTGTATACTCCATTTATAGGTATATTTATGGTGATGCCTTTCATTTGGCAGCTCAGGAATTAAACCTAACTATAGGGACAATTAATTCAATGATCCTTTTATTTAGCAGCACAACAGTGGCTATTGCTATTTCTTCGATACAAAGAGGGAATAAAAAGTTAAGCGCTATTTTTATCATTATTACAATGGTTTTAGGAATAGCCTTTCTTGTTAATAAGTATTTTGAATGGCAGGTTAAAATTGGACATGGTTTGTATCCCGGCTCAACGGTATTAGCGGGCTTTGGACATGGCGACACCTTGTTTTTTGGGTTGTATTTTGCCATGACAGGGTTACACGCGCTTCATATGATTATTGGTCTTGTTATTTGGGGGTATGCGCTTGTTTTTATTCAAACCGGCAAAACAACTCAGGATAGACCTGCCTTTATTGAGAATAGTGGATTATACTGGCATTTAATTGATGTTATCTGGATATTTCTGTTTTCATTGTTTTACCTGATTACTTAGTTTTTATGGAACACAAAAAAACACATATTTTGAGTTTAAAGGCACAGATTAGTATTTTAATTGCTTTGATTGTACTCACTTTCATGGCAATTGGGGTAACTAAAATAGAAATGGGGGCTTATTCGTTAGCTGTGATATTAGTAATTGCTGCAATACAGGCATATATTATTATGGCATATCATATGCATTTGAAATTTGAAAGCCCTTTTTTCAGGGTGATGGTAATTCTTTTGTTTATTCTTTTTCTTGCAGTTTTATTTGTTACATTTCTGGACTATATATATCGGTAACCTATGTTTTCAAACGCTTCAAATTTTGCCGAAGGTGTTGATACTGCCTTCCTTTTGATCCTTGGGATTTCTATTTTCTTTTTGATAGCACTGACTGTTGTTATGATTGTTTTTATTTTTCGGTATAACCGTAAAAGGAATCCCGTAGCAACGCAGATTGACGGTAGTACTACCCTTGAAATTGTGTGGACAGTTATACCTATTTTGCTGGTGCTTATTATGTTCTATTATGGATGGAAAGGATACCACCCGATGAAAGAAAGAGCACCGAAAAATTCGATGCATATTAAATCGACTGCTCGAATGTGGAGTTGGTCATTTGAATACCCAAATGGTAAGGTTACCGATTCGCTTTATATTCCTATTGGCAAGCCTGTTCGACTGGAGCTTATTTCGCAGGACGTTATTCATAGCCTCTATATTCCTTCGTTTAGGGTTAAACAGGATGTTGTTCCCGGAAAGGAAGAAATAATGTGGTTTATACCTGAAAAAGAAGGCAGGTACGATTTGTTCTGCACCGAATACTGTGGCTTACAGCATTCTTACATGATTTCTGCAGTGCATGTGTTGAGCGATTCAGCTTATAATAAATGGTATGCTGATACTTCTAAAGTTGCTGTTGCGGCAGTAGGAGATGCTCCCGGCGCAAAAGGTTTGGCAGTACTTAAGAAAAACGGATGTTTGGCTTGTCATTCTCTGGATGGATCTAAATTGGTGGGGCCAAGTTACAAAGGAATTATTGGCAAAACTGAAGCGGTAGAAACAAACGGGAAGGAAGTGCAAGTTAAAGTAGATGAGGCTTATATCAAAAGAGCGATTTATGACCCTAATGCTGATATAGTAAAAGGATATAATAAAGGAATGATGCTATCATATAAAGAATCCATTACCGAAGAGGAAATTAAGGATATTATAGAATATTTACAAACTTTAAAATAGAAAATGAGATGGATGCTTTATTAGCCTGCTAAGCAATTAGCGGGTTTTTTCATGAATATTAGGTTTGTTAGGATGGGAGGGCTATAAAAAAGTAAAAGTGTCATCATCACGACGACACTCCTAACACAGAAACTAACTACTAACTTCTAACTAACTACTAAATCTTTTTATAGCAATAACCTTGCCAAAATATTTTATTTTGAATAATTTTTTATTTTATTTTTTTTCAATATCACTTTTTCTTTTTTTAACTAAAAAATGAAGTACAAAAATAACTTCTATTGTGATGTCAAAAGTACATCATTATAAATACAGTAGTAAATTATTTGTGGTGATATTTATTTCACCATAAGGTGATATTTGTAATTGATAAAGGTGATTTAGATAACCTTTACATTTGAGCAAACGTTTTTTATTTTATATAATTTCGTATTGCATATCATCTTATCTTTGTTGCTTCTAGTAATATGCATTCAGTTCTACAATGGAATATTTTATACTTCTCATTCTTA
>JAIFLU010000077.1 GCA_020048915.1 Bacteroidota bacterium
TAACAAATAATTATTGATGCTTAAGAGCATTATGTGAAAAAGAAAGTGTAGAAAAGTAATTAGAAATGGAAATGCTACAATTTTAAGCAAAGCAAAAAAGCCATCTAAGGAAATTCCTCAAATGGCTTCGACCAAACTTCGTTGTCCTGCCAGGGGTCGAACCTGGACTCTTCTGATCCAGAATCAGACGTGTTGCCAGTTACACCACAGGACAATGTTTAAGAGGTGCAAATTTAACAGCAAAATGTATTACTTGAACAATTTCGCTAAAAAAATTATTCATTTTTTCCGGAAATCTTCGCCCAGCTATCTTTTAAGGTTACTGTTCGGTTAAAAACCAGTTTACCAGGTACAGAGTCGTTATCAACACAAAAATAGCCAACACGCTCAAACTGTAACTTTTCCATAGGTTTAATGTCCTTCAGGTAAGGTTCTATATAACAAACCTGCTCAATTAACGATTCGGGGTTTAAGTTAACTTTAAAATCACACTCTTCACCAGCATCTTCTGGATCTTCTTTTATAAATAACCGGTCGTATAAACGTGCTTGTGCTTGAATAGCATGTTTGGCCGACACCCAATGAATTGTACCTTTTACCTTTCGTCCATCGGGGGAATTCCCTCCTTTGGATGCAGGATCGATGGTACATTTCAGCTCAATTACTTTTCCATTGCTATCCTTTACAACCTCGTTACATTTCATAAAATAGGCATACCGTAAACGAACTTCTGCTCCCGGAGCCAATCGGAAAAATTTCTTTGGAGGCTCTTCCATAAAATCTTCCTGTTCAATATACAATTCGCGTCCAAAAGGAACTTTTCGGGTTCCCATAGATTCGTCCTCCGGGTTGTTTAATGCTTCCAGCAATTCCTCCTGTCCCTCTGGATAATTAGTAATGGTAACCTTGAGCGGATTAAAAACTCCCATTACCCTAATGGAGCGCTTATTTAAGTCTTCGCGTACACAAAATTCCAACAGGGAAACATCAATTAACTGATCGCGACGGGCAATGCCAATTTTCTCAGCAAAATTGCGGATACTCTCGGGGGTATATCCACGACGGCGTAATCCGCATATAGTTGGCATACGGGGATCGTCCCATCCGTTTACAATTCCTTCCTTAACCAACGACAGTAATTTCCTCTTGCTCATTACCGTATAGGTAAGGTTTAGGCGCGAAAATTCAATTTGTTGAGGAGCGTATATCTCCAGCTCTTTTATAAACCATTCGTAAAGCGGGCGATGTACTTCAAATTCGAGTGTGCAAATGGAATGAGTAATCCCTTCGATAGAATCGCTTTGCCCGTGAGCAAAATCGTACATCGGATAAATGCACCATTTATCGCCGGTGCGGTGATGGTCGGTATGTAAAATCCGGTATAAAATTGGGTCACGCATAAGCATGTTGTTATGCCCCATATCAATTTTAGCGCGTAAAACTCTAGCACCATCATGGAAAGCTCCATTTCGCATTTGCTCAAAAAGTTGAAGGTTTTCTTCAACCGATCGTGTCCTGAAAGGACTGTCCTTGCCAGGTTGCGTAACTGTGCCGCGATAGGTACCCATTTCTTCCTGGGTTAAATCGCAAACATAGGCTTTACTCTTTTTAATAAGTTTAACAGCAAATTCATACAGCGCATCGAAATAATCGCTGGCATAAAATTCTCGGCCCTCCCAGTCAAAACCTAACCAATGAACATCCTCTTTAATAGAATCGACATATTCGGTTTCTTCTTTGGTTGGATTTGTATCGTCGAACCGGAGGTTGCACATGCCATTATATTTGGCAGCGGTACCAAAATTAAGACAAATCGATTTAGCATGCCCAATATGAAGGTAGCCATTGGGTTCCGGAGGAAACCTTGTATGAACCCTTCCCCCAAATTTTTGGGTACGGATATCGTCTTCAACAATCGTATGAATGAAATTTAATGGCTTATTTTCCTCACCATTGGTCGCATTTTTATTCTCTTCAGCGGTCATAACTTAAACTCAACAAATAATATTAATTTTGTTCCGAATCATTTAATATGTAAGGATTACCTTAAATATTAACATCGTTAACCTACAAAAGTAAGTGTTTATTTGGTTGGGCGATCATTTTTTAATTTAAAATTTAACCCTTTTCAATATGGGAGTAATTGTACTAGAAAATATGGAATTCTTCGCCTACCATGGTTGTTACGAAGCAGAACAAATTGTTGGGAATAAGTTTCTGGTCAATTTAAGTATGGAAGCTGATATTACAAAACCTGCACAGACAGACAATATTAGAGATGCTTTAAATTACCACAGTGCATACGAAATTGTAAAAAGGGAAATGCAAATTCGTTCTAACTTACTGGAAAATATAGCAAAACGAATTATAGATGCCTTATATTTAGCTTTTCCGCAACTGGAAAAAGCAACTGTAAAAATTTCAAAACTATATCCTCCCATGGGAGGACAAATTAAAAGTGTTACCGTAGAATTTACCAAATAAAGAACTGATGGGAGAAGCTAAAAAGAAGTCCTGCCCAAAATGTGGAGCAAGTTTTAATTGTCTGGGCGAAAATTGTTGGTGCGAGAAGTTCCAGATTTTACCCAAAAACCTGAATTTTATCCGTATGACTTGGGACGAATGCCTTTGCCCATCGTGTTTAAAAGAATTTGCCGAAAATAAGGAACAGTTAAAGGAAATTTAGGAATTATGCTAATTAAAACTATCAAGTAGCAAATATTAAATTCCCAATACATTTCGGAAAATTTTGAACTTTTATACTATAATTCAAAAGAGGAAAGTGCAACTTGCAAAGAATATTTTTTTATATATCTTTGCAATCCCAAAAGTAAATTGGTCGGTTGGCCGAGTGGCTAGGCAGCGGTCTGCAAAACCGTTTACGGCGGTTCGAATCCGCCATCGACCTCAACAATAAAACCCGGAAACCAATAAAATAGGTATTTCGGGTTTTTTGTTTTAAGAAGTTCTACAATATCTACCACAATTTATAAAACGCTCCTTATACAAAAAGAAATCCCCGATAAAACAAATGCTTTATCGGGGAGATTATATATAGATTTGGTTTAAAAACTAATATTGTGCAAAAAGATTTAATTGGTAACCATCCCATAAAGTAGGATAATCTTCGTCCATTTTTTTTAAAATAGACTTTATAACTGCTTCCCGCATAAATTGCGACTTATTGCCAATTTTATATTTCTTGCAATACTGCTCAATTGCATTTATCTCCTTGTTATTGAACGATATAACACGCTTATTAATGCGCTTTAAATCTATCTCCCGGTTATATTTTCGTTTCACAGGCAATGGAAGTTATGTTCCTTTATTTACAGCAGCTAATTTGCTACTTTTATTTTAATGCAGTTGGCCTGTGATTCGGAAGTTTTCAGATAATTATGAACAATAGCAGTACTTTATTAAGGTTCTAACAGTTATTCAGCTCGAATAAGCCGAACTATTTCCCTCAAATTCATCATTTTAAACAATAATGCAATAGTTATCGAAAAGGTTCCCGAAAAAATAAGTCCGGTTAAAAAGCTCACCTGAATTTGAGAAAATATAAAAACCATAAGAATGGTTACGACGATAAAAACTAAATATTGCTTTGATTGATCAAGTGTAATGTGAAATGCAAAGATTTTGCGGCAAAGAAAAATTTGCACCAAACAGGCAAAAAGCTGAGATACAAATGCCGAAATGGCAGCCCCAACAGCCCCATGCATTGGGATGAGTACCAAGTTTAATATAATATTAATTATTAACGTTATACCCGCAATACGATTTAAATGCATTAGATTTCCATGTGCGGTGAGTAACGTCCCAAAAATATAGTTTAATGAAACTGGTATTAGAGTAAGCATTAGTAAAATAAATACTGAAACTGCTTTTGGAACAAGATCCACATATAAAAAATTTAAAATTGGAAAGGCAAAACCAACCAAATTGGCAACTAAAATAACCATACTGGTAAAGAGCATTGAAAAAGCCATTTTCACTAATGGACGGGGATCTTCTCCTTTTGAAAATTGTTTGGCAAACATAGGTAAGAGCAATGCAGCGAATAAAACGGCTATCATTCCAATGGCATCAAAAATACGAAACGATTGTGCATAAATACCGGCTTCATAAGCTCCACTTGAACTTATTCTCTCTAAAAAAACTGCATCAATCCGGTTGTGAATGGCCATTAAAAAGCCCAATAGGGCAAACGGAAAACTTTTAAACAGCAACCCGCGGGAGAATAGAGGGACTCCGCTAAATTCGAATTTACCATGATGATTATAGATAATTGCTAAAGCCATGAAACAAGCTAAGAAATAGGAAAAGGTTTGCAACAACACAAACAATTCAATACTAAAGGTAACATTCACCAACTTCCCCCAAATTAAAGCACTGCAAAGAACTACCATAAAAAACCGGTCCACTACTGATAAAATACTATCTGCCAGATACAATTGCAAACCACTGATATTCGATCGAAGAAAAAGTAGTATGGATGCAAGAAATTGATTCAAAGCCAGAATACCTATTAACACTAAAGCTGTTTTATTGTAATTCAAAAAAATGGCCATTGCCAAACAAATCAAAAGATACACTACGCCCAATAACAACTTTGTATAAATCAGGCGGGGAAAATAGGATGAGATAAGCTGTGGATTTTGAGCAATGCTTTTATTATTAAAATTAGTAATACCAAAATCGAGAATTGTATTAAAAAGAATAGCAAAATTGAATAAGGCAAAATACAAACCATATACTTGGTGGCCAAGCATATTCTGAACAGTCCGGTCAATTCCAAATACCCAAAATGGCTTAATAAGAGCATTTAAAAGTACCAGTAATAAAATATTTATTAAGAACTGTTTTTTCAACCCAAATAAATTTTTAGTAGATAAAGAAATGCTTAAACAAGTTTTTGTACCTGAGAATCAGCAGTCAGTTTCATATTTGTAAAATCGATACCTGAAATTAAATTGATTCCAGGTCTTTTACCTATTTCCAATGAGCCATATACTTGTTCACAACTCAATGCTCTTGCTCCGTTTAAAGTGCCCCAGCAAATCAAGTCTTCCAGTATTATTCCCGGGAAATTATGCTGCAAAGTTTTGAGTTCTTCTAAAACAGATAATTTATTATTCGATGCAAGGCTATCCGTACCAATGGCAAAATTAAAACCTTTCTCTGAAAGTAAACTAATAGGTGGAAGAGTACCTTCAATATAGAGGTTTGAGTTTGGGCATAATACTAAAAATAAGTTTTCGCTTAGTGTTCTAAGAAAAGGAATATCTTCCTGTCGTGTAAATGTATTATGAACCAACAGAAGTTTCGATGCTTGCTTATAAAAAGGCAAAAGAGCTTCAATTGACGATTTGCCTTTTGGCAACATACTGGCAAATTCTGAATCAATATACTTTAAAAAATCAGCTATGATACCTTTTTTCTGGGCAAATAATAAATCTTCATCAGCATTTTCCTGATTATGAACACTCCATGTCACTGGGCGTGCATGCGATGCATGTGCAATTTTCTTCCAAAGAACTTCTGACAAGGAGTAGGGCGCATGTGGGGTAATATTGCCAACTAAACCATACTTTTTTTGCAGTTCCCGTAGAATATCCAGGCCATTTTGCCAAGCTAAATCAGAAATATTTGCTTGAATTCCAAATATTTCAATAAAAGAATGAAAGTATATCTTACTGATTTTCTTTACCGAAAAACTAATAGTAGAGTTTGAAATATCGCCACAGACAACAATGCCGGCCTCGACCATTTCTTTTTCAGCAAGGATTATGGATTTTAAAGGATCGTCCAAACTGCGAAGGGTTCGAATATTTTTTACAAACTCAACTAGTGAAGACTTCATAGGAATTTTCCCTTTTAGATGAGACAACTCCAGATGACAATGTGCATTAACAAATCCGGGGGTAATAATTCCGTTATAAAATTCCAGATTAGCTTCCTCCTTAAATACACCCTTATTA
Source organism: Bacteroidota bacterium (assembly GCA_020048915.1). Lineage (GTDB taxonomy): Bacteria > Bacteroidota > Bacteroidia > Bacteroidales > JAAUTT01 > JAAUTT01. The sequence goes on from JAIFLU010000077.1 coordinate 5,985, forward strand.
TCAATCAGAGCAATTATTTCACCATCTTCGTTACATGTAACTGTTCCATATTTAAGGGGCTTCCCGTTAACCGGGTAAATATAATGCGCCGATAGCTTTCTAATCATGCCGTTATTGGGCCAAATAATAAACTCTCAACCCGGTAATAGAAACATGCTTTTCCCAGTTACCGGACTGCTCATCATGATCGAGCAAATAACCTTTAATATGAGTAATTTTAGGGTTTTTTAGCTCTTTCGAAAAATTTAAAAAAGTAGTCCTGGAATTTTTGACATACATCGAATCAATAAATTTTTGACGATACCCCCCCCTTTTACCATTATCGTACCAAAAATATAGATGTAAACGGGGATTTACAGATTCGTCATTTGCAAGCATTTTACTAAGTAGGGTAACAGTATATTTACCTTTCCCGGGAATTTTCAAGCTAACCGGAATTTTTTTCCGCGGGCCTTCCACAGGGAGGTACCAAAAATTTTTGCCTGTCCACAAGTTTTTTGTTGTATCGTTATACGATGGTCGGAACTGGTAGTGTTCCTGCTCCATTTTACTCAATCCAATTATAACATCTTCATAGATTTTATCAAATTTATCCGAATGAATTGCATAATACTTCAGTGTAGTATCAAATTCAGCTTTTGAAAAACCGTAGTTCCTTAAAATAGCATTATAAAAATTGACAGAATCGTTATGAAGTTTGCTTATTTGAAAATGATTCATGTAATAAATATCAGACAAATGAATATCGGATAAGATTGAAACCAAAGCCTCGCGGGGAATGATATTCTTTTTTTCGTCTTTATGGCACGACATAAAGATTATAGCCAAGAGAGCTAAAAAAGCCAACTTTTTCATATTCTAAAACGAATTATTAAGACACAAATCTAAGGGATTTTTTAAAAGCACGCTTAATTATGGGCAGGATGATATGGAATTTGAAAATAAAAAGACGATCCTTTACTGGGTTCTGATTCGACCCAAATTCGACCTTCCATTAAATCGACCAAATTTTTGGTAATATACAAACCCAAACCGGCCCCTTCAAATTTCTTTAAGTGATTTTCTTTCGCTTGTTCAAAACGGTTAAAAATTCTTGATTTTGCTTCGTCATTCAGTCCTATTCCTGTGTCTTTAACATAAAATACCAATGAATCGGTATTATTTCGATGATACCCAAATTCAATAAATCCTTCTTTTGTAAATTTAACGGCATTCGACAAAAGGTTTATCATAATTTGCCGAAATCGAACAGGATCAAGGAATATAATACTATTAGGATTGGTAAATTCATTTTTCATTACTAAAGTAACATTTGCAGATCGCCGGGTATGCAATTCACCTAAAAATGTGGAATACAGTTCGTCCATAATTTCATTCAAATCGCACTTTTCTTCCTCCAGACTAATTTGATTTGATTCAATCCGCGAAATGTCAATTATATCGTTTATAAGCTGTAAAAGGTGCTTCCCTTTTTCATGAATAATATTAAAATACATTTCCTGCTTATCAGGCGACACAGCATCATTTCGCAGTAGTTCTGAGAAACCAAGTATCGCATTCATAGGACTCCTTATTTCGTGCGACATATCAGCCAGAAAGCTTGATTTTTGTTTATCCGACAATTCAGCCTTTTCTTTGGCAAGCTTAATATTCTCGCGAATTTGAACATCCTTCCGCATTCTTTTTTTAATACCTTCGAGAAGAATAGAAAGTGTTATGGTTACAGCAAGGTTTATTACTAAAAAATTAATAGAAACTGCAATCCAACCTGCGGTATCATAAAAACCGAATAACTGGTTTTTAAAATATCCATATTCCAATCCAAAAGTAAAGAGCAATAATGTCGCGAAATTTAAACTTAAAGCAAAATAGGCTACACGCAAACCCAATAATAAACCTGCAAAAACCGGAAAAGAGAATAACCAAACTAATCCAGCTCCGTATGGGCCAACAAAAATGAGGATATACACACCAACCAGATAAAATATGACAGAAATAGAGAAGGATTTGATTTCGTAAGTAATCTTTTTAGAAATTATTACAAAGGCAAGTATAATATAGAGTACTATATTTAAAACTGCAACTACATAAAGGTTTACTAACAAAGAAGCAATAATGCTTAATATCAGCACCGGGATTGAAAAGTATAATAGCGAAAAAGATAAATAAAAAAGAATTTTTTGACGCCAAAAGATAACTCCGTCTTCTGGAACAGCTGAAATTTCAGGAATTAATCTGGCTAAAAAATTAAAAAACCGGCCGATATATGAGCTAAATTGTATCAAACTCCTTCATTTTAGTGTTTACATCTAAGAAACAAACCGTTATACGTGAATAAAATTGTTTGTTATACAAAACATCCAAAAAACTTTTATTACCTAAAACTCTTTTATATTATTGCACAAAAAATTGAGCAACTACTTAAAATTTATTCCGCGATTAACTTCTTTAACAAGCGATGTTATTTACAACTCAAAGCCTCTGGACAAGAGCTTTGAAATTGCTTTTAAACATTTATCTGATTTAAAACCTGCCGACAAAGAGTTTCTTTTTCAAACCGCAACGTATATCATCAGATATTGGATTTTACTGGATGAAATTTATAAAAATTTGTTTAATACTCAAAAAAAAGATTTCCAGAATATCCTTTATATTCAACAAACAATTGATCGTTATGTTAAAAAAGAGCTAAAAAAGCCAAACAGTTCAGAGCTAAAAATTATTGAATGCTACCAAAATGCTTCAAAAACAAGACATATCCGGGAATCCTATCCTGTTTGGCTCGACGACTGTTGCAACCTCGAACTTCGGGATAGCTGGGATTCACTTTCTAACGTACTAAACAACCAGGCAGAAATAGTTCTTCGTGCTAACTCTCTTAAAACAACAACACAAGAGTTACTTCAATTACTAAAGAATTCAGGAAAAGAGGTTTCTGAAATTGAAAACTATCCGGATGCAATTAAGTTAACTGCTTTTTTTAATGTTTTTAAAAACGAATTATACCAGGCAGGGTATTTTGAAATGCAAGATGCAGCTTCGCAAAGAATTGCCCCCTTCCTTGATTTATCGACTGGAATGCGCGTTATTGATGCATGTGCCGGAAATGGCGGAAAAACGCTTCATATCTCAGGGCTGATGAAGAACAAAGGTAAAATTATTGCCATGGATATTGCACCCTATAAGCTGGAAGTATTAAAAAAACGGTTGAAAAGATCTGGAGCATTTAATGTTGAAACCAGGCACATTGAATCATCGAAAACAATTAAGCGGATGTATAATTCGGCTGACAGGCTTTTGCTTGATGTCCCCTGCAGTGGGCTGGGAGTTTTAAAAAGAAATCCGGATATTAAATATCATATCACTGCTGAGAAGCTTCTTGAAATTCAAAAAACTCAAGGAGAAATTCTTGACAAATACTCGGGAGTACTCACTAAAGGAGGAATCATGGTATACGCTACCTGTAGCATCCTTCCATCGGAAAATGAGTTACAGGTAAAATCTTTTCTTGAAAAAAAGCAGGGTAATTTTGAAATGATAGAAGAGAAAACCATCTCCCCCACAGAAGGATATGATGGTTTTTATATGGCAAAACTGAAAAGGATTTAACAGTTACTCATAACGCATAGCATCGGATGGATTTTTTCGGGCAGCTTTAGCAGCTTGATAAAAAATTGTGAAAAATGAAATAAAAGCCGATGCAAGCGCTACCCAAATAAAATCCTGATAATTGATAGGAATTCTGTATGAAAAATCCTGCAACCACCAAGTTATTATAAAATAAGAAAGAGGCCAGGAAATTAATAAAGCAATCCCGATAAGTTTGAAAGTATCCTTTGTTAACATAAATACAATACCTTCAAAAGTAGCACCCATCGATTTCCGAATCCCTATTTCTTTCATCCGCATACCAGCCGTAAATGCTATTAGTCCAAACAAACCCAAACAGGCAATAAATATTGAAAATATTGAAAAGGAGAGGAATATGGAAGCAATACGTTTTTCTGTTGAGTACAACTTGGAGAAATCATCGTCAAGCCAAAAATATTCAAAAGGATAGTCGGACGTATAATAATCCCATTTTTGTTGAATAGCAGTTACCGTTTTGGGCAAGTTCCGTGTTTTAACCCTAACCACAATAAACCCTTCAACATTTTTCCGCATGAGCGTCATAATCAAAGGTTCCACATTATAATGGAGCGATTTGAAATTGAAATCTTTCATCACTCCAATAATAGTAAGCTTGTCTTGTAACTTTTTATTTAAAGGAATAATTAAAGACTTGCCAATGGGTTGGTCAAAACCGAGTTTTTTAGCAGCAGTCTCGTTTATCACCGCTCCTAAGCTATCGGATGAATTTCCTTCAACGAAAAAATGCCCTTCTTTCATTTGTATTCCCAAAGCATCAGCATATCCCCTGCTAACCAGAGAGTGATATAATAAATAAGCGTTTCCTGGTTCCGATTCTTTAAAGAAACTATTATACCAATAATTTTTCCCTGGTATATGAGTTGAATTTGCAATGGCAAGCACATCAGGAATTCTTTCAATTTCCTGCTTAAAAGCTTCAATATGGTGTTTTAGTCCATCGGAACGTTTAATGACAAACGCACGTTCTTTATCGAAACCTAAATCCCGATGATTCATAAAAACTAACTGGCGGTATACCGAACAGGTAAAAATCATTATCAAAATGGAGATTGAGAATTGAATCACCACCAAATAGTTTCGTAAGCCAATGCTCTTTATAGAACTCTTTAAATTCCCTTTAATTACATTGAGAGGATTAAATGAGGCAATAACAAAAGCCGGATAACTGCCAGAAATTATTCCGCAAAATATAACTACTGAAATTAAAAAAACTAAATTTCCGGGAGTCAACAAAATATGAAGGCTAACCTGCTTTTGAATCATTTGCAAATATGCCGGGGTCAATAATTCAACAATTACCAATGCTATTGCAAAAGAAAAAAGACTTAGGAATACAGATTCCACGAGAAATTGAACCTTCAGCTGTCTGCGGGAAGATCCTAATATTTTTCGAATAGTTACCTCTTTAGCCCTACTGGAGGATCGGGCCGTAGCAAGGTTCATAAAATTAACACAGGCAATGAGTAATATTAATATTGCAACAATTGTTAAGATCGAAATATAGTATAACTCGCCATTGGTTTCTAATTCAACCTGAATGTTTGAATGGAGGTGAATTGAGGTCAGTGGTTGGGTAAAAAAACTATACGTATTACCAGACCGGATATATTCGTTAATTGAAATGCCCAAAACTGATTCGACTTCAGGTCCTACGTACTTTTCCACTAAACCATCGAGTGATTTTTGAAAATCGGAAATTAAATAATCCTTTTGCAAAAGGGCATATGTGTAGAACATATGAGAACCCCAGATATTATTATTTGCCCCTTTAATGGATGATAGTGATGCCAGAAAATCGAAATGAAAATGAATATTTTCGGGGACTTCCACTACTCCCGTAATTGTATAATATGTACTGTCAGATTCAATCCGGAGTTGCTTCCCTACAGGGTTTTCATCGCCAAAATACCGTAAAGATGATTTCCTCGATAACACAACAGTATTAGGAGTATCCAGCGCATTTAACGGATCACCATAAATAAAAGAAAAGTTGAAAACATCAAAAAAACAGGAATCAGCAAATAATACCCCACTTTCGTTAAATTTTTTATCGTTATATCGCACCAGCCATTCGCCAAAACGAGCTATCCGCGTTGCAGTAACAACACCGGGGACTTCTTTCCTTAAGGTATTCGCCATTGGTGAAGCAGTTACCGCCTGGTTCAAACGGCTACCCGCCATATTGCCATTTACACAAACCCTATATATCTGCTTATTATGGTTAAACGATTTGTCATAACTCATTTCATATTCAACAAACATCCAAATGAACATAAAACAAGCTAATCCAGCAGACAAGCCCAAAATATTTAAAAGCGTATAAGAACGATGCTTTAATAAGTTCCGACGTGCAACCTTTATATAGTTTTTATACATCTAAATGTTATCCCTGAAATTCTAAAATCACAAATAATTGCGCACTAAATTACTTCAAACAACTTGATCTTAAATATCATTTTTCAAGTTCTTCGAATAAATTTTTTTTAACCTCTGTTCATTTATTCAAATTTGATTTTAACAAAATAGGAATATGATTTTATTTGAAGATAAAACCTAAAAGGGAAGGTTGGAATGCACTTCCAATCATAAAATTTCTAAAAATGGAATTCGAATTATTTTTACTCTACTTCTAAAAGATTAAACATTAGTTCAATTGCCTCAGAAAGTTCTTCACCATCCTCACGCATTTGATCATCCCCTTCATCGTAATACCAGTTAATTGTTAATCCAAAACCTAGCTTTTTTATACCACGCATTATTTCAAGAATGGTATAAATCATTTTAGAAGAAGCAGAATTAAAATAGGAAAAATAGAAATTGCAGGTAAGATCGTATTTATCCTGACCAGCATAAAACATTTTTTTGAGGGAAGATTCGTAATCGGCAAACCAATTATAAATTTGAGTATAAAATTCTATTGCGTTTTCGGGCCTGGACACTCCTTTTAAATCAAATGTACGGTTTAAAGGGTCAAGGTTTATTTCTGGTGTATATTCTGTAGCATGAATAATCAACGGCTCCATATCTCTGTCCATCAAGGTTTAACATCAAGTTTAATAATATAATAATAAATATCCGTGGCAATTTCATTAAAACTATAGCAGATTTTGCTTCCGCTTGCTTTTGCCATTTCTATATAACCCAGCCCGGCTCCTCCAACATCAGAGAATTGTCCGTTTGCAATAGTCTTTTTATATAACTCCCGTAATCCTGTTTCATCTAAATTATTAACCGTATCAATTTTCGCAGAAATCAAACTTTTTTCTTTGCCTAGTATAGTATTACCAACTTCTATTGTAAAATTGTCATCAGTTTTCAAAATACGAAAATAGGGGGGATTTGCTTCCTGATAGGATTGTAAAGATTTTTGATTCTCTATATACCGAAAACTATTCTCCATTGTTTCGATTGTAATGGTAAGAAGCCGCTTATAAGTATTTACCTTTTCTCCCATTAAATCAAGAGTTTCCTTCAATCGAGGCAAAAGTTGACTAATAGTATTAAAGGTAATTTGCCCTTTAAATTCTAGCACAACAACTGAAGGAGTTTCTTCCATATAGTATATTTATTACTCTTGAAAATCTTTTTTCAAAAAGAATATCAACGTTTTTATAAACCTAAAAGATATATGAATTTAATAAAAATTTAATAATTATAAAAATGTGAATTTAAGCGTTTTATTTTAGAACTACTAAATGATCAATTATTTTCAATATAGCCGGTATCGTTAAACAAATCTTTTGATTGAGCCGCGTCTGTAGCCAGTTTATCGCACCTGTTGTTTTCTAGGTTTGTGGCATGCCCCTTTACCCAATGAAATTTCACACGATGATTTCGATATATGGAAAGGAAACGCATCCATAAATCCGGGTTTTTTTTATCCTTAAAGGCTTTCTTTTCCCACCCAAAAACCCATCCTTTTTCAACTGCATCAACAACATATTTGGAATCAGTATAAACAGAAACATTACTACTTGGATGTTTTAATTCTTCCAATGCCACAATTACCCCTAATAACTCCATACGGTTATTGGTTGTTAGTTTAAAGCCTTTAGAGAGTTCCTTGCGGTAAGGACCGGAGATTAGAACAACTCCATATCCACCAGGACCAGGATTCCCTCTGGAAGAGCCATCGGTATATATAATGATGGGATTGCTCAAACTACCTTTTTACATATTGAGTGGTGTAATACTTTTCGTATTCACCTGTAATAACATTATTTAACCAAGCTTCATTTTCCAGATACCAGTCGACAGTTTTTTCAAGCCCCTCTTCGAATTGAAGAGATGGCTTCCAACCTAATTCTCTTTGAATTTTTGTTGAATCAATGGCATAGCGTAAATCGTGTCCCGCACGGTCCTTTACAAAAGTTATCAGCTTTCGGGATGTTCCCTCAGGTCTGCTTAGCTTTTGATCCATTATTTTGCAAAGTAAATAGATCAAATCAATATTTGTCCATTCATTATGACCCCCAATATTGTAAGTTTCTCCAATTGTCCCATGATGAAATACCTGATCGATTGCCCTGGCATGATCAACCACAAATAACCAATCGCGGATGTTTTCTCCCTTTCCGTAAACAGGAATTGGTTTACTATTTTTTATATTGTGAATAGACAGCGGTATTAACTTTTCGGGAAATTGGTTTGGTCCATAGTTATTCGAGCAATTCGAGATAACAACAGGGAGCTTATAAGTGTGATAATAAGCTCTGACTAAATGGTCTGAACTAGCTTTTGATGAAGAATAGGGGCTTCTTGGATCGTAGGCTGTTTCCTCAGTAAATAGCCCTGAACTTCCTAAAGATCCATATACCTCATCAGTAGAAATATGGTAGAATAGTTTTCCTTCCATTTTATCTTTCCAGGCGGCACGGGCGGCATTTAAAAGCGTAACAGTCCCAACAATATTGGTTTGAATAAACGCAAGAGGGTCGGCAATGGAACGATCTACATGCGATTCGGCAGCTAAATGAATTATACCATCGAAACTATATTTTGAAAAAACTTCATTAATGGCGTTTACATCGGTAATATCAGCCTTAACAAAAGTATAGTTTGGCGCATTTTCAATATCTCTCAGGTTTTCCATATTGCCGGCATAAGTAAGGCAATCCAGGTTAATAATGTTATAGTCGGGATATTTATTAACAAACAACCTTACCACATGCGAACCAATAAATCCGGCACCTCCTGTAATCAATAACGTCTTCATACTATTTTTATAAGCAACTATTTTTTATTTCTATAATGTTGTTCCCATTTCCAGGCAGAAAGCATAGTTTCATCGAGTGTACTTTGAGATTTCCAACCCAATACATGGTTAGCATGGGTTGTATCTGCCCAAACTTTTTCTATGTCTCCGGGACGGCGATCGACCAATTTATAATTCAATTTTACACCACTAACTTTTTCAAATGTATTAATTACATCTAAAACGGTATTTCCATTACCCGTACCAATATTGAATACTTCGTAATTCGATTTATTTTTATTTTCTAACAACCGTTTTATAGCCACAACATGAGCTTTAGCCAAATCGACAACATGAATATAATCGCGGACACAAGTACCATCGGGTGTATTATAATCGTTCCCAAAAACTTTAAGTTCTTGTCTTAACCCTATTGCTGTTTGTGTGATAAAAGGCACCAGGTTTGCCGGCACTCCTATAGGAAGCTCGCCAATTAATGCCGATGGGTGTGCACCAACCGGATTAAAATACCGCAGCGAAATGGCCCTGAGGGAAGAAATAGCATGAATGGTATCGGTTAATATTTCCTCACAAATCTGTTTGGTGTTCCCATACGGAGACATAGCTTTTTGAATAGGAGCTTGTTCCGTTACGGGAAGTTGTTCGGGTTGACCATAAACAGTACACGAGGATGAGAAAACGATATTTGGAACCTTATATTTACTCATTGCCTCCAAGATATTTATCAAAGAAGATAAATTATTCCTATAATAAAGAAGAGGATTGTCTACAGATTCGCCAACTGCTTTGGAAGCTGCAAAATGGATAATGGCAGAAATATCATTGTATTTTGTAAAAAAATCAAGCACCTTCTCCCGATCACATAAATCAAATTGCTCAAACAGCGGTCTTACTCCAGTAATTTTCTCAACACCATCAAGTGAATCCTTTGTTGAATTAGAAAGATTATCGATGATGACGACATCATACCCTACGTTAATAAGTTCAACTGCTGTATGCGATCCAATGTATCCTGTTCCTCCAGTTACCAGTACAGTTTGCTTTTTCATTTTTTAAATTTTATATTATAAACTCCAATAAGCTAATTTCTTAATTTTATTACGGTATATGCCTTTAACGTCTACCAAAATTCCAGGTGTTGTGGATAATTTTAAAAAATAATCCTCACTCAAATTAGAGTATTCGCTATGATTCACCGCAACAACAATAGCGCTGTAATTATTCCCGGGCTTTTCTATCAAACCAAAGCCATATTCATGTTTTAGACTTTCAGAATCTGCATAAGGATCAATAACCTCAACTTCAATTCCATAAGATATTAATTCATGTACAACATCCGCAACTTTAGAATTTCGGATATCGCTCACATTTTCTTTAAAAGTAGCTCCCATTACCAATACCTTTGCATTTTTTATGCTAATATCAGCAGAAATCATTTTTTTAATTGTTTGCTTGGCAATATATTCTGCAATCGAATCGTTAATTTTTCGCCCTGAACTGATTATTTGAGCATGAATACCCAATTCCTTGGCCTTGTAGGTTAAATAATATGGGTCGACACCAATACAATGGCCTCCAACCAACCCCGGGAAGAATTTCAAAAAATTCCACTTAGTTCCGGCGGCTTCCAATACTTCGTAAGTATTTATCCCCATTTTATTGAAAATAACCGAAAGCTCGTTCATAAATGCAATATTAATATCGCGCTGCGAGTTTTCGATAATTTTGGCAGCCTCGGCAACTTTAATTGAACTTGCCCTATGAACACCTGCGGTAACAATCAACTCGTAAACCTTTGCAATAGCATCAAGTGATTCAGCATCGCACCCCGATACAACCTTCGTAATCTTTGTAATTGTATGTTCTTTATCCCCAGGATTTATTCTTTCCGGAGAATAACCAACTTTAAACCCGGTATTAAATTGTAAACCCGAAATGCTTTCAAGCAAAGGAACACAATCTTCTTCGGTACATCCGGGGTAAACTGTTGATTCATAAACAACATAATCGCCCTTTTTGAGAGCACATGCAACTGATTTCGAAGCACCCAATAAAGGTTTTAAATCAGGAAGATTGTGTTCATCGATTGGGGTAGGAACAGCAACAATAAAAAACTTTGCCTGCCTCAATACATCAATAGAAGACGTAAATTCAATATCGCAATTTTTAAAGGCTTCACTTTCCAGCTCTTCACTTGGATCTATACCCTGACGCATCATTTCCAAACGATCCTCACGAATATCGAATCCAATTACTGAAAGCTTGCGGGCAAATTCCAAAGCAATTGGTAACCCAACATAACCCAGCCCGATAACGGCTAGTTTATCTTTTTTTGTTATTAAATTTTCGTAAATCATTTGACGTTTAAACAAAATGGATGATAATCGCCTTGAATTCCAATTGGCGAAGAATTTCGAATATTATATACTGTATTAATAGAATTACGGGCAGCCTCAAGTCCAAAACCCCTACCTGCGAGTATTTCCTGATATGTTTTTGTATGAAGATCGGTAAATCCTTCACTAAATTCAATTTCTTCCTTGTCAAGGGTAATAGAGCGGTATGTTCGCTGACCTTTTGTTTTTATATCGTGTGGCACATCATTATAATCAATACTTAAAAACCACCGGACCCGAGCCTTCTCGAGCTGAAAAAATCCTGCAACTTTATCCTCCTTTGCTAAATGAACAACACTTTTTTCGACTGGTCCAAAAATCCAGGATAACATATCGAAGAAATGCACACCGATATTCGTAGCCACGCCACCTGATTTTTGCATGTCGCCTTTCCAGGATGTGTGATACCAATGCCCACGACTAGTTATATATGCCAAATCAATATCGTAAATTTTATCTTTAGGTCCTTGTGCAATTTTTTCCTTTAGATTAATTATGGCAGGATGCAGCCGAAGTTGTAGTACATTATATACTTTTTTCCCGGTCTCCTTCTCCATTTCAACCAGGCCATCAATATTCCAGGGGTTAAGTACAATGGGCTTTTCGCAAATAACATCGGCCTGGTTACGCAAACCAAAACGAATATGCGAATCATGTAGATAATTAGGAGAACAAATACTCACATAATCAATTTTGCGTTCAGTTCTCCTTAATTTATCGATATGACGATCAAATCGCTCAAACTCTGTAAAAAAGTCGGCTTGCGGAAAAAAGCTGTCCATAATTCCGACACTGTCAAATTTGTCGAGCGCCGCTACAAGCTCATTTTTGGTTTCCTTAATTGCTTTTAGATGGCGTGGCGCAATAAATCCGGCTGCCCCAACCAAAGCAAAATTAAATTTTTGATCACTCATGATTCCATTTTATTTACTTTATTCTCATTAAAAATATATTTTTCGCCCGATTCAGGGCAAATAGCTATTCCATTCCCATCAAAATTAAGACGGTGTCCATATTCACTCATCCATCCAATATGCCGAGCCGGATTTCCTAATACCAGGGAATATGGCTTTACATCTTTCGTTACAACTGCTCCTGCTCCAATAAACGCGTACCTGCCAATGGTATGGCCACAAACAATTGTGGCATTGGCTCCAATGGTTGCTCCTTTTTCAACATAGGTCTTTTTGTATTCTTCCTTGCGACTTATAGCACTTCGAGGATTAATAACATTGGTAAATACCATGGAGGGACCCAGAAAAACATCATCTCCGCAAATAACACCCGTATAGATGGAAACATTATTTTGAACCCGTACATTATTTCCAAGAATAACATCGGGCGAAACAACTACATTTTGACCAATATTACATTTCTCACCAATTACACAACCTGACATTATATGAGAAAAATGCCAAATTTTTGTACCATTCCCAATTGCGCAACCTTCATCAATTATAGCCGAAGGATGTACAAAAAAATCATTTTCTGCCATTTAATATTTTTTATTTTGATAAAAACTCAGTAATTGTTGATGTAATATATTCCAATTGTTGGTTGTCCAACTCAGTATGCATTGGCAATGAAAGTACCGATTTGCAAAGAAATTCACTAACAGGAAAGTCGCCTTGCCTATACCCTAAATACTGATATGCATGCTGCAAATGCATGGTGACAGGATAATATACCATAGCGGGAATGCCTTTCGATTGAAGAAAGTTTTTTAAACCATCCCTATCAGCATCTTTAATGATGACAGTATATTGATGGAAGATATGATTTGAATATGAAACTCGTAGTGGAATCTTGATTTTTTGCTCATTTTGAAACGCTCTGTCATAATAATCAGCAGCTTTTTGACGCGCTGTATTATAATGCTCTAAATTTTTCAATTTTACATTTAAAATAGCGGCCTGTATAGTGTCCAGCCTACTGTTAATACCAATATGGTCATGATAATACCTAACCTTCATACCATGATTAGCAATAGAGCGAATCATTAAGGCAAGTTCATCATTGTTGGTAAACAAAGCGCCACCATCCCCAAAACAACCCAGATTTTTTGACGGGAAAAAAGAAGTACAACCAATATCTCCAATAGTACCAGCTTTTTGCAAAGTCCCATCGTTATATTGAAAATCCGCCCCCATAGCCTGAGCGGAATCTTCTATAACAAAAAGCTCATATTTATTAGCAAGCTTCATAATCTGTTCCATATCGCAACATTGCCCAAACAGATGAACCGGAACAATTGCCTTTGTTTTTGATGTGATTAATTTCTCAATAGATTCGGGCGAAAGAAGAAATGTATTTTCATCAACATCAGCTAGTACTGGTTTTAAACCTAGCATAGCAATAACCTCAACAGTAGCAATAAAAGTAAAATTGGTTGTAATAATTTCATCGCCAGGCTTTAACCCAAGCGCCATCATGGCAATTTGAAGGGCATCGGTACCATTTGCACATGGTATAACATGCTTTACAGAAAGGTATTGCTCCAAATTTTTTTGAAATACTTTGACTGCACTTCCATTTATAAATTCACTATTATCTATAACTTCCTGTATAGCTGCGTCTAAATCTTGTTTAATTTGAAGGTATTGACCCTTAAGGTCGACCATTTTTATTTCATTCATAATAGGAAAGTAAAAGACTTACGAAAATACAAAAATTGTTTAATTGTGACCTAATCCTTTTTTTTAATAAAATCTTTTGAAGAAAACTTTATCTCGAACGCTACATGCTATTTTTTTTTACTTTTGTTTCAAAATAACTTTAAGTGGCATTATTCCAATTTATAAAAGATTTACTTTATACCTGCGACAATCTTATTATTCCTGGTTTTGGCGGTTTTGTTGCCCAATATTCTCCAGCAAGAATAAACACTGAAAAGGAAGTAATATTGCCTCCTTATAAGCAATTTATTTTCAATCCAACCCTTATTGAAGACGATGGTGTTTTCAATAATTTTGTCCAATTCAAACTGGGTGTTTCTCAGGAAGAAGCGAAAAAAGAGGTTTCGGAATTAGTAAATGAATTCTGGAAAAAATTAAATGATGGCGAAACTATATTTATAGAAGGAGTTGGATATTTTTCACTGGACGATGATAAATTAATCCGTTTTGAGAAGGAACATGAAAGTAATTTCGATGCTGATTCCTATGGATTAAGTGAAATTGGACTAAAGTCTTCCCAAAAGCAAACAAAACTTATTCCAGATATAGAGAGTCCAAAGCGAAAAAGGCCAATTGCAAAAATCCTGGTTATATTTCTTCTCATAAATATAATTGGTGGGTTTGCTGCTTTTGTCTATTGGAAATTTGAACCCATTCAAACTTACTTTAAGCATTTCAATAGCTCAAACACCAATATTTCTCAGGCAGATACTAACTCTAAGGTAATTTCCGATTTTCGGGATACATCCGGACTGGGACAATCGCTCGATACATCAACTCATATTCAAAAAGCTCTTTACTATGAAGAGCCAGTAAAGAAAGATACCACTGCAAAAGAAAACGTTTCCGCTAAATTTTATATTATTGCCGGAAGTTTTCAAAGTTATGAGAAGGCCAAAATCCATGCAAACATTTTGAAAAAAGATGGATTCTCACCCGAAATTATTGAATTTAGCCAACAAAAATTCAGAGTTTCCATTGGCGAATTCAATACAGAAGAAGATGCCATGCTTAAATTGGATACATTTAAAGCCAAAAAGGGAGCTGAAAACGCCTGGATTGCCAAAAAATAATAGGTTCAATTTTTGCGGTTCCTTTCTGTTGTAAGTGTTTTTAAACATTCACATAAAATCTGAACACTGCGAAAAATCAGGATTTTCAGTAGCTATTCCCCGTATTTTCGCGACGTTATTAAATTGCCGTCATGGAGAATATTTTAATTATTGGCGCCGCCGGACAAATTGGTTCGGAGTTAACCCTTGCTCTTCGAAAAGAGTATGGCGATGAACATGTTTATGCTACTGATATACGACAGGCGCCACGCGATATAGTTGAAGGAGGCCCCTTTCAGATACTCGATGTAATGGATGACAAACGCCTCATTCATTTTGTTATCCGTCATAAAATTACCCAAATTTACCATTTGGCAGCCGTACTTTCCGGAAATGCCGAAAGGATTCCAATTCAAGCCTGGCAAATTAATATGTCGAGTTTGATGAATATTCTCGACTTAGCAAAGGAAGTAGAAGAAATAAAAAAAGTTTTCTGGCCCAGCTCTATTGCCGTTTTCGGACAAACTACGCCACAGATAGCAACTCCACAATTAACAGTAATGGAACCTAATACTGTTTATGGAATTAGTAAGTTGGCTGGTGAACGCTGGGTAGAATATTACAACCGCAGGTATAAACTCGATGTAAGAAGTATTCGCTATCCCGGGCTTATTAGCTACAAAACAGAAGCGGGAGGCGGAACAACTGATTATGCGGTTGAAATATACTACGATGCAGTGAAGAATAATTCGTATGAATGCTTTCTAAAAGAAGATACCGAACTACCAATGCTTTTTATGCCGGACGCCATAAAAGCCACTATTGATCTGATGCATGCTGACCCCGCCAAACTAACAGTAAAATCAAGCTACAGTATAGGTGCTATTAGTTTCTCCCCAAAAGATGTAGCCAAAGAAATTCGGAAACACAAGCCCAATTTTGAAATTATATATAAACCAGATTTTCGGCAGGCAATTGCCGACTCCTGGCCTAAAAGCATAGATGCCTCTGTTGCCGAGCATGATTGGGGTTTCAAACCGACATTCGACCTGGCAAAAATGACTGAAATAATGCTACAGGAAATAGAAAGTAAGACAATTAAAAAGTAGTAATTTCATTTTTCATTTTCTATCACTCAATTTTTGATTCTTATAATTGTTTTCGTATGTATGGAAAAATAAAAACATTCCTCCAACAAGAGTTGGAGACAATAAAAGCAGGCGGAATTTATAAAACCGAACGAATAATTTCCTCCCCACAAGCGCCTCATATTAAACTTCAAAATGGCAAGGAAGTTCTGAATTTTTGCGCCAATAACTATTTGGGACTTTCAGCGCATCCAAAAGTTATTGAGGCTGCGCACAGAGGATTGGATTCTCGTGGCTTTGGCATGTCCAGTGTACGTTTTATCTGCGGCACCCAGGATATTCACAAAACTTTGGAACAAAAAATTGCTTCCTATTTTCATACGGAGGATACTATATTATATGCCGCTTGTTTCGATGCAAACGGAGGGGTTTTCGAACCACTTTTTTCTGAAGAAGATGCAATTATCTCCGATGCATTAAACCATGCTTCCATTATTGATGGCGTTCGGTTATGCAAGGCGCAGCGTTACCGATACGCTAATGCAGATATGGCCGACTTGGAGGACCAACTAAAAAAAGCCCAGGAACAAAGATTTAGGATTATTGTAACGGATGCTGTTTTTTCGATGGATGGAAATGTTGCTCCATTGGATAAAATTTGTGCACTTGCCGAAAAATATGATGCCTTAGTTATGGTAGATGAGTGCCATTCTGCTGGGGTTTTAGGAAAAACAGGAAAAGGAATTACAGAATTATTTGGCCTTGAAGGGAAAGTAGACATTATTACAGGAACGCTTGGAAAAGCATATGGGGGAGCAATTGGTGGATTTACAACTGCCAAAAAAGAAATTGTAGAATTATTACGTCAACGCTCCCGGCCTTACCTGTTCTCAAATTCGTTGCCTCCATCTGTTGTAAGTGCAGGCATTGCAGTGTTTGACTTGTTGGAATCGTCTACCAGTATCCATGATTCGCTGGTTGAAAATACACAGTATTTTAAAGAAGCCATTGTAAAGGCAGGATTCGACATAAAGCCAACCCAATCGGCCATTGTGGCTATTATGCTTTACGATGCAAAATTATCGCAGCAATTTGCTGCAAAGCTTTTAGAAGAAGGAATATATGTTACCGGCTTTTTCTACCCAGTAGTGCCAAAAGAACAAGCTCGAATAAGGGTACAACTCTCGGCTGCTCACGAAAAATCTCAGCTCGACAAAGCTATCGGCGCATTTGTTAAGGTTGGGAAAGAGCTGGGAGTAATAAAATAATTCGGTATATCCTTCGTTTATTCATTAGAAAATCTCAAGTACTTCTTCTGTATAACTTCAGGTTTTATTAGGTTTATAAATAGGGGAAAGGGGCTTTTAGCCCCTTTTTTCGTTTACTGCTTTTTAAATATCACGACGTCCCTCTCTTTAGCCTCTATTGCTTCAAAGAAAAGCTTTAAATCAGCATAAAAATAAGAAGGTATGAATGCCTGATTAATCTCAAAAACACTGGTAATCGTTACTTTATTTTTATCCGATTGGGTCTGCAATGAATATGTCAACGCACTAGCCTGCATTTTCAGTATTTCACTTTTAGGAAGTGAGGCTATCGTATAACCCTCCGGAATTGGTATTGAAATTTCGTGTATTAACGATTGCTCGTAACCAAAATCGACAGGATGCACTCTCTGTAAATCAACAAAGGAATTTATTACAGTATTCAAATTTTTGAAAGGTGAAAAAGAGAGAAGTGAATCTTCATTCATCACATCTGCAGAAAGTCTGACATTCCATAATAAAGGCTCGTCATATTTTTCCAGGTTAAGGACTTTAAGATCTTTCGGAGTTTTATTCTTAAGTGGCGGAATTATAATCAGTGCTTGAGACGATGGCAAAGCCCGATTGAATTCTTGCCTCTTTTGAAGCGCAATATATCCGTCTTCCTCGGCAATTAATGATTCCTCCAATTTTCCTTTGGGAAATATCTTAATATCTCTTTTTATATGGCTGGTCGATTTTATGCTATTTTTTAGTGGAACCCAGCGATAATCCAGATTACTTACCAATAATCCCTCCCCATTGAGGTCGTTTTCATCCAGAAAAGTATAAGGCCTCAATGGATCGGTTGCGTCAAGCAAATAGGTCCTCCCTTCTATCTCAGCCGAGACAATAACATGATTAAACTTGTAGAAAAATGCCATTTCCTTATATACTTCGCCATGGGAACGGGTACTGATTAATACTGGTTTTGCCGGAATACCGGTGCGGTTAAGGAGGTTAATAAGCAGCATATTAATATCTGCGCTATTTCCATTTTTTCTTTCAAATGTTTTTTCAAGGGAAGAACTGGCAAGAATTCGGTAGTTACCATTCCACTTAAAATTATTCTTCACATAGTTGTATGCAACAATTAAACGCTGTTCGGGGTTTCCTGCTTTTTTAAAAGTATCGATGAGGGTTTGGCATTCGAATGATCTGAGCAACGTTTTTCCAAAATCGTCCATTTTGCCGAGCATTTTAACAAAGCTTTCCCAATCGGATCCTAGAATAATTTTATAACCGGCAGCCATTGTAGTATATAATTGCAATCGGGTTTTGGTTGCATAATAATCATCGGTGGTGGTACGTAGCAGTGGTTTGAAATATGGTATGAAGTTATAGTTGTAATACTTTAAAAACTCAGATGGTTGTGTTATTGCTGATATCAGATAGAATTCACCTTTAAGAATTTGATGGCTGCTATCGGGCATTAACACTTCCGTTCGAAAAGCAGGTATATTATGTTTTAATAATTTCAGCTTAGAAACATTGCAATATACATTTGCATTATAGTATTGTATATAAAAGTTGTCATCCTTTCTTTCAGAAATAAGTTGGTTTTGTGGCACATTCGAGAAAAAAGCAAATTTAAAAAAATTAGGAGAAGTAAGTTCAAATGAACTATTATATACAGGTATCGGGCGTTGAAACAGCCAATCGCGCAACCTGGCAAAGTCCAGAGAGGCAATTCTGTAAGTATATTCAATTACCGATCCCGGCTTTACATCCGGAAGTACAAAAGTACAATTCCACATACCGGTAACATTGCGTTGCCAGGTAATATTTTTTGTCTTTAGTTTTGACTTGATAATTTTTCCGCTATTATCCAAATTATAGGTAAACCCCGAAATTGCAAAAACATCTTCGTATTCATTATAACCACGATAAGGGATATTAACTGTTGCCCATTTTTCACCGGCATCGTTAAAAATTTTAATACGCACCTGATAATGATAGAAAGTTCGAAGTTCGGGGTTAGACATATAAAAATAACGATCAAAATAATAACGGCCATTATCATAAAGAACTGCTGCATCTGCTACTTTATCAAACTTACAATCAGTCATCGTCAGCTCTTCCTGCGTTATATCTCCCCACTTATACAAAGAAGTTTGAGCTATTCCTAAAAGGTTGCAAACTATGGCCAGGCAAGTTATCAGTAGTTTCCGCATAGGTTTATATTTGGAGGTTAAAGATCGTAGAGTAAGTAATTACAGAATCAATGGCCAATATAACAAATGATGTACCGAAAACGCAGAAATAAGCTTTTTAACAACAATAAATAACAAGAATATTCATATTTCAAAGTATCTGTTTAATAATTGCGCAAAAAATAAAAGATCCGGGGTTTCCCGGATCTTTTATGACATAT
>JAIFLU010000125.1 GCA_020048915.1 Bacteroidota bacterium
GATATCGCTTTTGGCACAATCAACACTCAACAAGAAAGAAATTACGCTCGACCTGGCAACTGAAATGATCGACAAGCTCATTAAAAATACCAAGCGGGAAATTTCGATCGACTATATTCAAAAGGTCGTTTGCAGCTTTTTTAATGTTCAGGTGGAGATGCTATTATCGAATACCCGAAAACGCGAAATTGTTCAGGCCAGGCAAATTGCTATGTTCTTCTCCAAAAACTTGACAAAATCGTCTCTTGCCACAATTGGAGCTCAAATTGGAGGGAAAGATCATGCAACGGTTCTCCATGCTTGTAAAACAGTTAACAACCTTATAGAAACGGATAAGCGATTTAAAAATCAGGTTGAAGAAATAGAAAAGAAATTAAAAATCTAATCCATTTAAAAAACAGGTTCTCATTAAGGAACCTGTTTTTTTTTGCTTACATAAAACGAACTATGCCCGAAGTTTACACCGATACTTATTTAACCATTGAGAATGCATCCAAAGGCTTATTTAAGGATAAAGGAAGTAAATTCTTTGCATTTGCCTACCCCGTTTCAACTGAGCCAATAATTAAAGAACACCTCGATTTGCTTCGAAAAGAATATTTCGATGCCCGTCATCATTGTTACGCATATCGCCTGGGAGTTGACATGAAAAATTTCCGGATCTTTGATGACGGAGAGCCATCCAATTCTGCCGGGAAGCCAATCCTTGGTCAAATTGTAGCCCATAACCTTACCGATATTCTTATTGTGGTTATTCGATATTTTGGAGGAACCCTCCTGGGAGTTGGAGGACTTATCCAGGCTTATAAAACTGCCAGCATGGAAGCAATATCAAATGCAACAATTGTTTCGAAGGAAATTACCGATACATTAAAACTTAAATTTGATTATCCTTTACAAAATCAGGTAAACCGATTGATAAAAGAATATAATATTTCCATAATTCAATCTAAATTTGACTTTGATTGTCAGTTAACAGTTCAATGCCGAAAAAACTCTACAAATCAGCTACTTTCAAAATTTAAAGAACTGATTTATGTGAATATAAGTTTAAATGAAAACATTGATTTATAAAACTAAATCTACCTATTATGAAGAACAAAAGCCTTGTATCCATTACAGACTACAGCAAGGACGACTATCTGAAAATCCTTGATATAGCTGCTGAATTTGAAAAAAATCCTAGTCAGCACCTATTAGATGGAAAGATAGTTGCTACGTTGTTTTTTGAGCCATCTACCCGCACCCGCTTAAGTTTCGAAAGTGCGATTAACCGTTTGGGAGGCAGGGTAATTGGTTTCTCGGATGCAAATTCTTCCAGCGTAACCAAAGGCGAAACGTTGAAGGATACCATTAAAATGGTTACCGGCTATGTTGACCTTATTGTAATGCGGCATCCACTTGAAGGAGCTGCACGCTATGCAAGTGAAGTTGCATCGGTACCGGTAATTAATGCCGGCGACGGTGCAAATCAGCATCCTACACAAACTTTACTCGACCTTTACTCGATTAAAAAAACACAAAATACACTTGAGAACCTTAATATATTCATGATTGGGGATTTAAAATATGGTCGCACTGTTCATTCTTTATTAATGGCTATGTCGAATTACAACCCAACTTTCTTTTTCATTTCGCCAGATGAATTAAAAATGCCCAATGAATATAAATTATTTTTAGAACAACATAATATTAAATACTACGAGTATCGGGACTTTATGCCAATTATTGCTGAGGCTGATATTGTATATATGACCCGTGTGCAAAAAGAACGTTTTTCGGATCCAATCGAATATGAAAAAACAAAAAATGCCTATGTATTAAATAATTCGATGCTCGAAAACACCCGGGAAAACATGAAAATTTTACATCCACTCCCTCGGGTTAACGAAATCAGTTTAGATGTAGATGAAAACCCAAAAGCCTATTACTTTACACAAGCTCAGAACGGAGTATTTGTACGTCAGGCAATTATCACATCAATTCTAGGAATAAAATAAAAACGCTGTCATGAAAGATAAACAACTCATAGTAAATGCTATAAAGAATGGAACTGTAATTGATCACATTCCAGCAAAAAACCTGTTTAAGGTTATTTCAATTCTAGGGCTACAAACAATTAATAACCAAATAACCTTTGGTACCGGATTGGAAAGCAAAAAATTGGGAAGCAAAGCCATCATAAAAATTGCAGACCGGTATTTTCTGGATGAAGAAATAAATAAAATTGCCTTGGTTGCCCCTCAAGCAAAACTCAATATTATTCGAGATTATGAAGTAATCGAAAAACGGGTGGTAGAAGTACCCGATTATATTCAGGGAATTGTTAAGTGTATGAATCCTAAGTGCATTACGAACAATGAAGAGATTAAAACTAAATTCACAGTACTCTCCAAAAACGAAGTGTCCCTAAAATGTCATTACTGCGAGAGAATAACACAACAGGATAGAATGGTGATTCTGTAATTATCGCAACCGATCGAGCGATTTTATAAGATTATCATCTTTTCGAATATTCCAGTAGGCTAAAAAAACCAAAACAGAAGCAACTATTGGGAATAGGATTGGTGATTTAAAATCTACCAATGCGTTTAGACTGGATTCACTTATAGTTAGAATGTAATAAATCAAACCATTTAAAAGCAATAGGATAACGATTCCAAACAAAGATAATTTCATTTGCAGTTTCCTGTTTTTAAATAAAAAGATAATTACAACGAGTAAAATTATTGAAAAGATTGCGCCTCCCTGTAGCCAAATGAGTTGATTTATTGTGTTATAATCTCTGGGGATACTACTGGAAAATCCACTTAAATTGTAAACAATCCCATTATTGAAATGAGCAATATCAATAAAAAACAAGGATATAATAAGACCAAAAGCTACTACTAAAAAAAGTGTCTGAATACGCTGTATCATATTGAACGTTTATTTTTTTTACAAAAATAGTATTTAAACAAATGTCCCAAATTTCAAAATCGTATTGTTAATAAAAATCTCAACATTTCATTATAAACATCTGTTTAAGCAGAAAGGTATAATTGTTCTTGTAAATATAAATTCTTAAATTTAGTAAGTCGATAATTATTTGTTAAATGACGGAAAAAGAAATTCAAGCCCTCATCACTTTGTTGGACGATCCCGATAAAGAAATATATAATGCGGTTTCTCAAACCTTATTCGACAAAGGTATTGAGATTGTCCCCGAACTTGAAAAAGCATGGGAAACATCCAGTGCCAGCTCAGTTCAAGACCGGTTAGAAAACATTATTCATAAAATACAATTAAACCACATTCATACCAGTTTGTCCATTTGGATAAAAAATGGAGCCTCCGACTTGCTTGAAGGATCTTTTATTGTTGCCAAATATCAGTATCCCGATCTTGGCTTTTACGAACTTACACAAGAAGTAGATAAATTACGCCACGACATATGGCTTGAGCTCAATGATAATTTGACGGCCCTCGAAAAAGTAAGGGTAATAAATCATATCCTTTTTGATATTCATAAATTTACGGGTAATAATTCTAACTATTATTCACCCCAAAACTCATTCATTAACCAGGTATTACAATCGAAAAAAGGAAATCCAATTTCATTATCAATTATTTATGCTGTTGTTGCGCAAAAACTTGGACTTCCTATTTATGGCGTGAACCTTCCAAAGAATTTTATTCTTGCCTATAAGGACGAATATCATCAGTTATTCCCTTCGGGCGATGAAGTTTTGTTCTACATTAACCCATTTAATAAAGGAGCTGTTCTTGGTAAAAAAGAAATTGACACTTTTTTAAAACAACAAAATTTAAATCAGGACGAATCATTTTATAAACCATGCAGTAATATCGAAATTTTGCAACGAGTCATATTAAACCTAATTTATTCCTACGAAAAATTAGGGTACGAAACAAAAGTGAAAGATCTAAATTCGATGCTAAAAGTAATTAAGATGAATATAAAGCCTTAGGCCTTATAAAAATCGAGATACCATTTTACGAAATTTGCAATACCTTTTTCAACCGGAGTAAAAGGTTTATAATTAAGATTTTCAGTTAAGTCCGAAACATCCGCCCAAGTGGATGGTACATCGCCCGATTGAATAGGCATCATGTTCTTAATAGCTTTTTTTCCTAACGAATTTTCCAGTGCTTCAATAAAATCCATCAAACGAACCGGAGTACTGTTTCCTATATTATATATTTTATAGGGTACTTTAGAAGTGGAGGGGTCAGGTTGCTTCCCATTCCAATAAGGGTTTGGCTTGGGAGGATTATCAATAACCCGAACCAGTCCTTCAACAATATCATCAACATACGTAAAGTCACGTTTCATTTCGCCATAATTAAACACGTCTATTGGCTTTCCTTCAATTATTGCCTTTGTGAAAATAAAAAGAGCCATATCTGGTCGGCCCCACGGACCATAAACAGTAAAAAAACGAAGGCCGGTAGTAGGCAAATTGAATAAGTTACTATATGTGTGAGCCATCAGTTCGTTTGCCTTTTTACTGGCTGCATATAAACTTACGGGATGGTCCACATTATGGCTAGTTGAAAACGGCATGTTTTCGTTTAGCCCATATACACTAGAACTACTGGCATAGGCCAGGTGTTTAACCGGGTAATAACGGCACGCTTCCAAAATATTTAAAAACCCGGTAATATTAGCATCAATATATGCATGGGGATTAGTAAGACTATATCGAACACCTGCCTGAGCAGCAAGGTTGCAAACGGAATCAAATTTTTCCGATTTAAATAACTGGAGAATATTTTCCCTATCCTCTAATTGAAGCTTAATAAACTGGAAATTTGGAAATATAGCACTATTAATCTTCTGGTTATAAACAGCATTTTCGCCATCGATTCCAAGATTCGTTAACCGGCCATATTTTAAACGTATATCGTAATAATCGTTTATCGAGTCAAGTCCAATTACTTCGTCTCCCCGATCCAAAAAACGTTTTGTGAGATGAAATCCAATAAATCCGGATGCACCGGTAATTAATATCTTCATTGGTTAATTATTTATACAGTGAATTTGTTAAATCTATTAAAATTATTTCAGTAGTGAAAAATAAGCATTACAATCAATTATTTTATTGGTATAATCTTTCAGAATTTGATTAAAATTTAATACCTCATACGATTTAATTTAAAATCGTATGAGGTATTAATGATTAAACTAAAAAATAAACATTTATTCTAATTTCCTATTTAGCATAAGATACCGATCGCGTTTCTCGGATAACCGTAATTTTTACTTGTCCGGGATAAGTCATTTCGGTTTGTATTTTTTTAGCAATTTCGTGCGATAAAACTTCTGCATCTTTATCATTCATTTTTTCACTACCTACAATTACGCGTAATTCACGTCCTGCTTGAATAGCATAGGTTTTTGTAACGCCGGGGTATGATAAAGCCACAGCTTCCAAATCTTTCAAACGTTTAATATAAGCTTCCACAACCTCGCGACGTGCACCTGGGCGAGCGCCTGAAATTGCATCGCAAACCTGAACAATGGGTGCAAGTAAGGTGGTCATTTCAGTCTCATCATGGTGAGCACCAATTGCATTGCAAATTTCTGGCTTTTCTTTGTATTTCTCAGCCAATTTCATTCCCAGGATTGCATGTGGTAATTCCGGTTCGTCATCGGGTACTTTTCCAATATCGTGTAATAATCCGGCGCGTTTGGCAAGTTTGGGATTAAGTCCTAGTTCGGAAGCCATAATAGCACAAAGATTTGCTACTTCACGCGAGTGTTGCAACAAATTTTGACCATAAGAAGAACGATATTTCATTTTACCAATTAACCGGATCAATTCAGGATGTAATCCATGAATACCCAAATCGATGGTTGTACGCTTACCAACTTCATTTACTTCATCTTCCACCTGTTTCTGAACCTTTGCCACGACCTCTTCGATACGGGCAGGGTGTATTCTGCCATCGGTTACAAGTTGATGCAGCGCTAAGCGGGCAACTTCACGACGAACAGGATCAAAAGCCGAAAGAATAATAGCTTCGGGAGTATCGTCTACCACAATTTCAACACCGGTAGCTGCTTCCAGTGCACGAATATTTCTCCCTTCGCGGCCAATAATTCTGCCCTTGATTTCATCCGATTCAATATGAAAAACGGTTACGGAATTTTCTACAGCAGCTTCGGTAGCAACTCGCTGAATAGTTTGAACTACTATTCGTTTTGCTTCTTTAGAGGCAGTCATTTTGGCTTCTTCCATAATCTCATTGATTACGGACATTGCTTCAGTTTTGGCCTCTGCCTTCATTGAGTCGATAAGCTGCGCTTTTGCTTCTTCACCGGAAAGCCCCGAAATGGTTTCTAATTGCTCAACCTGTTGTTTATGCAGTCTTTCAAGCTCCTCGTGCTTTTTTTCAACTACTTCCAATTGAACACTGAGGTTATCCCGAACGGTATCAACTTCCTTTTTAGCACGTTGCGTTTCTTCGAATTTTTGGTTTAAAGCGGTCTCTTTTTGCTTGAACTTGTTTTCGGCCTGTGCTAACCTGGAATTTTTTTCGTTTATAACCTTTTCATGTTCTGTTTTTAATTGAAGAAATTTTTCTTTGGCCTGAAGTATTTTATCCTTTTTTATCACTTCAGCTTCAGCTTCGGCTTCCCGTATAATTTTTTTCCGACGAGCCTTTAAAATCATCAGGTAACTCGAATAGGCCAAAATAGCTCCAATTATGAAACTAATAAAACCAACAACAAGCCCCAATACTAAAGGAGGAATAATTCCTATAATTGAATGTACCATCATAATTACATAAAAAAATTAAAATTTATCACATAAAAAAACCCGCACAAATTTCTTCATCTTATAAAAACCCTGTTTTCACATGGCTGGAAATGCCAGTGTATTTCGGGCTTCCATTGTCCGCCGGAGCGAATTCCTACCGAAGTAGGATGATGGCCTGTCCTTGATACCCTGAGCCTTATTCCAATAGTTAAAATGTTGATTTCCTAAGGATTGAAGAAACTATGCGGGCAATATTTTTCCAACTAACTTAAAGAACGTCTGCTTCATTTTTTAATAATTCTTCCAAGTGACTATCCAAATCTCTCAGTTTTTGCATCAAACCATTATCTTCTGATTTACTTTCTAACTCGATAAGTCTGATTACAAACTGTAAAGCTGCCATTGCTAAAAAATCCTGCGTATCTTTATCAGTATATTTACTTTTATACTGGAATACCTTATCGTTAATAGATTTAGCTGCTCTACGTATTTTTTCTTCGTCTTCCCTGTCAATTTTAAGTGGGTAATATCGGTCAGCTACATTAACCCTAATTGATAGCTTGTCGTCCATATTATCCACCTATCTATTTAAAAGAGAAATACATTTGTCAATTTCCCGCACAATTTTATTCACCTTGATCTTTGCATCGTGAAGATCGTTACCGCTTAGCTGAATAACTTTAGCCAGTTTCAGATTTTCATACTTAACATGCATGTCATGGCACTCTAACTCTTTAGTTTTCAAAGTGCTTTTTAATTGCTCCATTTCAAGTTTCAAAGCTGAATTTTCTGTTTTAACTTTCTCAATCACAGAAATCATCTTAGAAGCCTTGTTATTTAACGCCGATATTATATTTTCGTAGTCTGTCATTTTTGCTTCTTATTCTTTACAAATATAATATAGGTTATGTTAATATAAAATAGATGCAACTATATTTACAAGACATTGTTATTCTATTTAATTAAACAATTATTTAAGATACAGGTTCATTCAGATGAAAAAAAGCTGGTTACTCATAATAATTTTGACAAAAATATCGATAAATTTTATCTATGGACAAAACTTGACCGATTCTTTGTTCATTTCTCCTATAAAAATCCCTCTTAAAGTTTCCGGGGGATTTGGTGAATTGCGCTCAAATCACATTCACTCAGGAGTAGATTTCAGAACAAATAGCAAAATTGGAGAACCGGTATATGCTTCTGCCAATGGTTTTATAAGCAGGATAAAGGTTGAACCTGGAGGATATGGAAAAGCTGTTTATATCGAACATCCATCAGGATATACAACGGTTTACGCCCATCTGGATGCTTTTCGGGAGGATATTAATGCATATGTCCGGAAAAATCAATATGAAGTTCAAAAATTTCCGGTTGACCTATTTCCCGAAAAAAATGAAATTTTGATTAAACAAGGAGATATCATTGCTTTTTCGGGAAATTCAGGCGGCTCCTCCGGCCCACATTTGCATTTTGAATTTCGCGATACCAAAACGCAAATGCCCATCCATCCTTTTATTTTTAAAATCCCCGTAAAAGACACATCTGCACCATCATTTTATTCCCTTGAATTCTATCCTCTTTCCGGGAAAAGCAAAATTAATGGCCGCTCGAAAAAACTCACCTCTCCTGTTATTATTAATAAAAGGGTATTTTTAAGCAAATTAGATACAATAAAGATAACTGGGCCTATTGGAATTGGTACAGAAGTATTTGATGCCATCGATACCGGCTCAAATAAAACAGGATACTTCAGCCTGCAAATGGATCTGGATTCGGTAACTATTTTCAGAAATGAAATTTCATCCTTTGGATTTAACGAAACCCGATATGTCAATAGCTTAATCGATTATAGGGAATATTTCAATACCGGAAAAAAAATCTCGAAACTATTTATTGACCCTAATAATAAACTTTCGAC
>JAIFLU010000044.1 GCA_020048915.1 Bacteroidota bacterium
GAATTACTTTTATAAAAAACAAATTCCTGATTTAATTGGTTCACATTAATAGCAAATCTCGTAAACCCATCTTTATTATTCTTTGGAGATTCAATAATTTGGTTTGAGACACCTTCGATATAATACCAAATAATTTGACTCGCCAGAATGCAGCTTATCGACCTGCCATCTCCTAATTCAATATCATAAACCCCAAAAGTACTCGCTTTATTACTTAACCCAGCATAAAAACTTAATTGACAAGCATCCTCGCCAGTCAGACCATTCGGGGACTTTATCATTGATCCTGGGGAATCGGCATATTTTAAGGCATTCAAACTAAAATTAACTATTTCAGCGTCCCGAAGTAATGGTTCAAACTCTTTGATATTTGCTCTGACCATACCTAACCTATATGCTTCAAAATACAAATCATCTAATAAATCGAGTTCCTTTTGAGATACATAAAAGCTCTGATACCCTATATTGGTATAATTAAAAAGATACTCACTATTTCGAAAAATAACCTCGTCAAGTGTTAATCGATCAGATAACCGATCTCCTTCGAACAAGAGATGAATATGTGAATCGATATTAACAAGGCTGGCAGCCTTTTTATTTGAAGCGAAACCTAAAAAATTACCTAATCCAAGATCAGTCGTTCCGCCTAGTAGGATAGCAATTATACCCTCTTCATGTAATTGTGCAACAATTTGCCCAATTGCAAAAGTGGTATCTTTGGGTGTTCGACCTTTAATTACATTACCCAGATCAATAATTTTTCTTTGCTTTGATGGCTTGGACAACAAAGCCAGATTTTTACGAATCTCATAAGCAACAAGGTATTCTTCATTTTCATTGCTATAACTATTGAACGGCAAACCTAACAGCGCAAAACGAAAAGAACTCCAATCAATAGACTCATTAAAACTAAAAGCAGCAATATTTCCTCCTAGATGGTTATCCTTAAGCAATATTGAGTGATAAAAATCGGTTACAGGCTTTACAAAACCATCCAGTTCCATATGGCTTATTTCTTTTTTGCTTTAGTCTTTGATATCGTCTTTACTTTTGATTTCGAAATAGTTTTTCGTCCAGAAGATTTACTACCCGTTGTTTTTATAATTTCCATGCAAGCTTCGTAGGAGAGCTTTGTAGCATCTTGCGTTTTTGGAATTTTATAGTTCTCTTTTTTATATGAAATATACGCTCCCCAACGACCATTTAAAACAGTTAAATCAGCATCTTGTGAGAAAGTTAAAATTGTTTTATTCTGGTCATCAATTCTTTTGATATTTATTAACTCTACAGCTCTATCAATAGAAATTGTAAAAGGATCATCTACTCCTGCTTTCAAAGAAACAAACTTACTATTATGAACTATATATGGCCCAAACCTTCCTATTCCAGCCGTTACATCCTTCCCTTCAAATTGACCAATTATTCTGGGCAATTTGAACAATTCCAGTGCTTCTTCCAGTGAAATAGTGTCAATTCTTTGCCCTTTCAACAGACTTGCAAAACGAGGTTTATCTTCATCACTGGCTTCACCAATTTGTGCCATTGGACCAAACCGTCCAATCTTCACCAAAACAGTCTTCCCAGATTGAGTATCGATGCCGAGGTTTCTTTCTCCAACATTTCTCTCAGAATTTGCAATAGTTTCAGTAACCTTTGTATGAAAAGGATGATAAAATTTCCCAATCATATCCGTCCATTTCAGGGTACCTTCAGCGATTTCATCAAATTGTTTTTCAACACTGGCAGTGAAATTATAATCCAAAATATTTTGAAAATAACTCACTAAAAAATCGTTTACGACCAGTCCAATATCATTAGGAAAGAGTTTCGATTTTTCAGCTCCAGTAATTTCAGTTTTAACAGTTTCTTCAATTTTGTTATCCTGTAAAATAAAAACATTGAATTTTCGCTCATTACCAAGCTTATCTTCTTTAATTATATACCCTCGTTGCTGAATTGTCGAGATTGTTGGGGCATATGTAGAAGGTCTGCCGATTCCCAATTCTTCAAGTTTCTTAACCAAACTTGCCTCCGTATACCTTGGAGGATGATATGTAAAACGTTCCGTGGCATTTATGTTTCTTAATTTCAATACCTGTCCAACGCTTAGAGGAGGCAATAATTTGGTATTTTCTTCTTCATTTTCATCATCAGTAGACTCCAAATAAACTTTTAAAAAACCATCAAATTTAATTACTTCCCCATTAGCCTCTAATTTTTCCTTTGTTGTTGAAATATCGATAATAGCCGTTGTTTTTTCCAAGGCAGCATCGCTCATTTGCGAGGCAACGGTACGCTTCCAGATAAGCTCATAGAGCCTTTTTTCCTGTGAGGAACCCTCAGTTTCCATGTTAGCCATGTATGTAGGACGAATGGCTTCGTGCGCTTCCTGGGCACCTTTCGATTTGGTCTTAAATTGTCGGGGATTAGAGTATTTTGCGCCAAATTCTTTGACAATTATATCCTTGGCCATACCAACAGCAGTTTCTGAGAGGTTTACCGAATCGGTTCTCATATAGGTGATTTTCCCAGATTCATAAAGCTTTTGGGCTATTGTCATGGTTTGGGCTACCGAATAACCCAATTTTCTGCTTGCCTCCTGCTGAAGAGTTGACGTAGTAAAAGGTGCAGCAGGCGATTTTTTGGAAGGTTTTGTAAAAACATCGGCAACTTTAAAAGTTGCATTTTTACATTTTTCAAGGAATTTAAGAGTTAACTCACTATTCTCTATCTTATTTGGCAATTCGGCAATGAGGTTATTCTTTTTCAAATCATCCAAATGAAAATTGGCAGCTACGCGATAAGAGGAAGAACTTTTAAATGCAGTAATTTCTCTTTCACGCTCAACAATAAGACGAACCGCAACCGACTGAACCCTCCCGGCCGATAAACTGGGCCTAACTTTACGCCAGAGAATTGGAGATATTTCATATCCTACCATGCGATCGAGCAGACGACGGGCCTGTTGGGCATTAACAAGATTCTCGTCTATAAACCTGGGATTTTTAATTGCTTTTAGTATTGCATCTTTTGTAATTTCATTAAAAACGATCCGTCTGGTTTGTTCCTTTTTCAATCCCAACTCCTCATAAAGGTGCCACGAAATAGCTTCTCCTTCTCTGTCCTCATCAGAAGCCAACCAAACAATTTTCGATTCTTTAACTAATTTTTTAAGTTCCGATACCAATTTTTTCTTGTCCTCCGGAACTATATAGAGGGGTTTAAAATTATTTTCCAGATCGATACTTAACGTATTTTTCTCCAGATCACGAATATGTCCGTAGCTCGATTTAACGGTAAAATCTTTACCGAGAAATTTTTCAATAGTTTGGGCTTTTGCCGGAGACTCAACAATAACAAGGTTTTCGATCATAATACATACTAATTAATAGTAATAACAACGCAAAGTAATATAAATAGGTACGTAAGTTCAAAATTAATTTAAATATTATTTGTTATTTTTACCCGCCCATATTTTGCTGAAAACATGACTAATCTAAATCTAAAACAACAAAAATACCTTAAATATTTTTGGATAATTATTCTTTCTCCAATTAGTATTGGACTTTTTATTATTATTCTAACCACATTAGGATGGCTTGGCTTTATGCCAACTATTGAAGATTTACAAAATCCTTCACGCGATCTGGCATCCGAAATTATTGCAGAAGATGGAAGAGTATTGGGGACTTTTTATCTGGAAGAAAACAGGAACCCAATAGAATACAAAGACTTGTCTCCATTTTTGGTACAAGCATTGATTTCGCGTGAAGATCACCGTTTTAGCAAACATGCCGGAATTGACGGTGTGGCATTATTCAGAGTTGCTATTCGAACAGTACTCATGAGAAGTACCGGACAAGGTGGTGGTAGCACAATTACCCAACAGCTTGCTAAAAACCTCTTCCCCAGAGATACCACCCATTATAAATGGGGATTTGTAAGGAGCACTGTAGTTGCACTCCAAAAATTTAAGGAATGGGTAATTGCCGTTAAGTTGGAAAAAAATTACACCAAAGACGAAATCTTAACAATGTACTTGAATACGGTACCATTTAGCGGAGATGCTTTTGGGATAAAATCTGCATCAAGAGCATTTTTTAATAAATCGGCCGACTCCCTAAAAATTGAAGAAGCAGCAGTTTTGATAGGCCTTTTGCAAGCCCCCTCGAAATACAATCCGGTTAGAAATCCTGAACGGTCGCAATTAAGACGAAATTCGGTACTTCAAAAAATGTGGGAACACGAATATATTACTGAACAACAATACGATTCTTTGATTACCATCCCTATCAAAGTGCAATATACCCCTCAAGGCCATAATTCGGGAATAGCTACATATTTCAGAGAATATTTGCGGATTACTATGACAAGGCAAAAACCAAGCAAATCTGAATATGGCAATTATGCCAGTTTTGTTGAAGATTCACTGGAATGGGAGAATAATCCATTATTTGGATGGTGTCACAAGAACAAAAAGCCCGATGGGAATCCGTACAATCTATATACCGATGGTATAAAGATATATTCTACTATAAATTCGAAGATGCAGGAGTATGCAGAAAAATCGATAAAAGAACACTTAAAAAAAGATCTTCAACCAGCGTTTAACAAAGAAAAGAAAGGAAGAAAAAAAGCCCCTTTCTCAAATGACTTAACTGATAAGGACATTGAAGACCTTATGAAAAATGCGATGCGCCGAACAGACAGATATCGCTCACTTTATAATGAGGGCTTGTCATACGCTGAGATCATGAAAAACTTTAAGACAAAAACTGAAATGACTATTTTCAGTTGGAGAGGAGATATTGATACGGTAATGACCCCATGGGATTCGATGCGGTACTTTAAATCTATCTTACGCGGTAGCTTTATGGCTATGAATCCTCATACCGGCCATATTAAGGCATATGTTGGCGGGCCCGATTTCCGATATTTTAAATACGATGGTGTTAAAGTGCAGAAACGTCAGGTTGGCTCAACAGTAAAGCCATTTTTATATACTTTGGCAATGCAGGTTGGCTATACTCCATGTTACCGGGTTTTAAATATGCCAATTACTTTTCAGGTAAATGATACTACCTGGACCCCAAAAAATTCGGGTGAAACCAAATATGATGGCAAAATGGTTACTCTTAAATGGGGGTTAGCAAATTCGGTTAATAATGTATCCGCTTGGCTAATTAAGCAATTCAAGCCTGAACTGGTTGTTGATATTATAAAAAAAATGGGTGTAAAAAGTAAGATAGATGCAGTGCCATCGGTAATATTAGGAACATCGGATATTACTCTGTACGAAATGGTTGGAGCATATTCCACATTTGCTAATAAAGGAGTTTACACTGAACCTATTATGGTTGAACGCATTGAAGATAAAAACGGGAACCTTATTTCACTATTTCAACCGCAGAAAGTGGAAGCCATAAGTGAAAACACCGCCTACCTGATGTTAAATTTAATGCAAGGTGTAATTCAAGGTGGCACCGGGTCACGACTACGGTATAAATATAACCTGTTAAATGAGTTGGCAGGTAAAACAGGAACTTCCCAAAACCATTCTGATGGTTGGTTTATGGGAATTTCTCCCGATCTTGTAGCTGGAACATGGATAGGCGGAGAAGACCGCGCGGTTCATTTCGATTACCTTAACCTGGGACAAGCTGCAACCACAGCATTACCAGTATTTGGAACTTTTATGCAAAGTGTTTATGCTGATAAATCGCTAAATATAACCCAAGGCCCTTTTGAACGTCCTGACAATTTCTTTGTTGATCTAAATTGCCCTATTGGAGAAGTTGAAAAACAAGAGGAAGTAGAAGAAGAATACTAACACCATATTTTAATTTATACCGGGAATCGATTCAATTAATTGCCTGGTATATTCCGATTGTGGATTTTTGAATAGATTTTCGGACTCTCCCTGCTCTTCTATTCTCCCTGAATTTAGTACTATAATTCTGTCGGACATATACCTAACAACATTTAAATCGTGTGAAATAAAAATGTAGGTTAACCCAAATTCCCTTTTTAAATCGTTCAATAAGTTTAAAACCTGCGCTTGCACAGACACATCAAGGGCAGAGACAGACTCGTCGCAAATAATTAATTCGGGCTCTACAGCTAGTGCCCTGGCAATTCCAACTCGTTGCCGCTGACCTCCCGACAATTGATGCGGAAATCTATTATAGGTATCCTCATTAAGCTGCACTTTCCCAAGCAATTCTAGAACTTTGGCCCTACGCTTGGAATAATTACCATGAAGTCGATGCACAATCATTGGTTCCAGAATAATCTTTCCAATAGTTTGTTTGGGATTCAATGAAGAATATGGATCCTGAAAAATAATCTGAATATTTTTCCGGAATTTCCGTAAAGCCTCTCCTTTCAATTTATCCAAATCAATATCCTGATATTTAATCAAGTCAGAATTTGAATTTATTAAACGTAGTAATGCCCTGCTTAACGTAGTTTTTCCGGAGCCTGATTCTCCGACTAAACCAAGCGTTTCTCCACGGAAAACATCAAAATTCAAATCAAAAAGTGCCTGCTTTTGTTGCCTGGAAAGGAAATTACTACTACCATGCAATGAAAAGAAAACCGACAATGCCTTCACCTGAAGCAAAACCTCTTTAGAGCATTGAGGATTATCTATAGTATCTTTAACAATACCTTCCTGATTGATAGAAATAAGCCTTTCACCTTTGAGATACTGAGATGGCCGGCATGCAAGAAGTGCTTTTGTATAGGAATGTTGTGGGTTCTCTAATACAGACAGGGCATTCCCACTTTCTACAACATCGCCATTATACATAACAATAATTTCATCGGCCAATTCGGAAATTACACCCAAATCGTGCGAAATAAAAATTATCGACATCTCAGAATTCGCTTGTAATTCCTTTAACAGGGCAAAAATCGATTTTTGAACAGTTACATCGAGTGCAGTAGTTGGTTCATCGGCAATTAAAAGTATTGGCTCACAACTTATAGCCATGGCAATCATTACTCTCTGGCGCTGACCTCCTGATAATTGATGAGGGAAACTCTTAAACACCGATTCGGGAGAAGGCAGTTTTACTTTTTCGAAAAGCTTCAACACTTTTCCCTTTGCTTCTTCTTCCGATATTTGATTGTGAACTAATATTGCTTCCAAAACCTGCTTTCCACAGGTCATAGAAGGATTCAGGGAAGTCATGGGCTCTTGAAAAATCATCCCAATATTATTTCCACGAATTTTACGAATATCATCTGACGATAAATAATTTAAAACTTTAATATCCCCATTAAGATTAAAAACAACTTTCCCTTTCGAAATTTCTAATCCGGGAGCCAATAAACCTAAAATTGAAAGTACAGTCAGCGTTTTCCCTGATCCTGACTCCCCCACTATACCTACAATATTTTTGGAAGGTATTCGGATGTTTATATCCTTGCATAAAATTTTAGGGGGGCTGGTTTTTGTTTGAATGCACAAATCAGTTATTTCAAGCAGCGCTTTTTGGGAATCCATAAATTCTCTTTTTTTAAGAAAACAAAGCTTTTACCAAGTGCTCAATTTTCCCAATGGGACAAATCTCAATTTGATATTTTTCAAATGTGATATTTTTCAATCCGGCTTTTGAAATAAATATTTTTTTGAACCCAAGTTTTTCAGCTTCACGAATCCGCTGCTCAATTCGGTTCACAGGTCTTATCTCGCCCGAAAGGCCAACTTCTCCGCAAACACAATATTGGTGATTAATATAGTTGTCGAAATTAGAGGAAAGGATAGCAGTCACAACTGCCAGATCGATAGCTGGGTCATCAATTCGAATTCCTCCGGTTATATTCAGGAAAACGTCTTTTGAAATAAGGCGAAATCCAGCACGTTTTTCTAAAACAGCCAAAAGCATGTTTAACCGCCGGGTATCAAATCCGGTTGCCGAACGCTGAGGAGTGCCGTACGCAGCAGTACTAACTAAAGATTGAACTTCGATCAGAAAAGGACGGATTCCATCCATGGTCACACCAATACTAATTCCCGAAAGTTTTTCTTCGTTTGGAGAAATAAGAATTTCGGATGGATTAGCAACTTCAACGAGTCCGACACTTTGCATCTCAAATATTCCAATTTCGGAAGTTGAACCAAATCTGTTCTTTTGAGAGCGCAAAATACGGTAAGAATGGTTATGATCTCCTTCAAACTGAAGAACAACATCAACAATATGTTCCAATGTTTTGGGACCTGCCAGATTTCCTTCTTTATTAATATGACCAATTAAAATTATTGCGGTATGAGTTTTTTTAGCAAAACGTAGAAGTGTAGATGTACACTCACGCACTTGAGAAACCGAACCAACTGAAGCGTCAATCATATCGGAGGAAACAGTTTGGATTGAATCAATGATAATCAGGTCGGGCTTTAGAGCATCGCTTTCGTTCAGAATACTTTCGAGAGAGGTTTCGTTGATAAAAAAGCAATTGCTGCTTTTCAGATTCAATCGCTCTGCCCGCATTTTAATTTGCTGAAGGCTCTCTTCGCCGGAGGCATATAATGTTTTAAAATTTTTAAGTGACAAGGCAGTTTGAAGCGCCAGCGTTGATTTTCCGATACCAGGTTCCCCACCAACCAGGACTAAAGATCCTTTTACTAAT
>JAIFLU010000260.1 GCA_020048915.1 Bacteroidota bacterium
TTTTTTCGCAAAACAAACATACAACATGGGGTGAAACCTTCGGGGACTAACCCCTCTTTTTATTGTTTTTTTCCTCGTTCAGTAGTGATTTAATTTATTGATAATCTGCAATTAATTTTAAACTTGTAAAATAAAGCCCCATGTATTTTCTTCTGACCTAGGAAACAAACTGTTGCTGTAATCGACTGTTTTGAAATACATATCATAAAATCGTTTTGAGTTTTTTAGTAACTATTTAATATTTAGGTACTCAGTAAATGCAGCCTTACTAAACAAGCAATAGTGTAAAACGTTTTTTTGTTTCTGTTTTTCATTGAAATACGGTCATTTATAATTGGGAGATAATTTACACCGTATCTGTATCCGGATAGCGTTTTCGTTTTGGCCGTAAAAATAAAGTAATTGAGTGTTTTGCTTCATCTTTCTAATTTTATGTTTATTCTTTTTGATTATTAGATTATTGTCACATGAAATCCGGATAGTCCCGATCCGCGAAAGTCATACCCTTGTGCGTTGGGCTACTTAACATGGATGTTTTATGATATTACTATCGGTTTAATAGTTACTATTGCCTTCGGTATCATTGAATAAGCTTGGCACTTGATAAAAGACCGAAAATTCAATAAGATTATTTTGCTGAATATCTATCTATTCAATACTCTCTTGGAATGATTTCCATAGTTCTTGAAAATAATTTGCTTTTATGAAAAAGCCAGCATTTATTGGGATTTTTGTGTGAGCTATTTTTGGTGTTTCATTATGTAATCCCAGTAATCTCCTCTTAATATATTCGATGATACACGAATGAGATTATATTAATTAATGTTTAAAACTATAAATTTTGGAAAAAAAGTGTCGATGATGGTCTATTTATTTTTTAGTATTATAATTCGCCTGTTTTTATTAACACCAATGTTTTAAAGATTTTAATTAATCTTGCAAGGTAGAACAAATACGAAATGCTATATGGGAATTTTCTTTCCTGAACAAAGATGGACCAGTGAGGGGGAGCCTGAACTTGGAGTGGGGATTGTAACAGAGGTCACGAAAGGTCGGGTAAAGCTACATTTTCCGATATCCGGTGAGTCGCGATTATATTCGATGGAAAACGCTCCCATACGCAGAGTGGTTTTCAAACCAGGGGATACAGTTATGGACTCCATTAAACGACCATTGCTAATTGAACGGGTTCAATACGAAGGCAACTTATACATTTATTATGGGCAAGGCAGGGTCTTGTCTGAGTCCGACCTTGGGGATGTATCTGTTAAACACGGTGTAGATGACAGACTTTGCATGGGAGATGTGGACACACCGGAAATATTTGCTCTACGCAGAAGAGCACTTGAGCTAGATCATAATCGAAAAATTTCTCCTGTAAATGGATTTGTTGGTGGCCGAATCGATCTTATTCCTCAT
Source organism: Bacteroidota bacterium (assembly GCA_020048915.1). Classification (GTDB taxonomy): domain Bacteria; phylum Bacteroidota; class Bacteroidia; order Bacteroidales; family JAAUTT01; genus JAAUTT01. Next base: position 1,420 of record JAIFLU010000260.1, read on the forward strand.
CAACTTTACATTGCGCATGAGGTGAGTGCGCGGTATGCTCCCCGCGTATTACTTTCAGACCAGGTAGGCCTTGGAAAAACGATAGAGGCTTGCTTAATTTTGCATCGCTTACTTTTGAGCAGGCGGATTTCAAGAGTATTAATTCTCGTTCCGGAATCGCTTGTTCATCAATGGTTTGTTGAACTATTACGGCGATTTAATTTGTGGTTTCATATTTTTGACGAAAAGCGCTGTGCCGCAATAGAAAGCAGTGCCCCGGATGGAAACCCCTTTTTGGACAATCAACTCGTCCTTAGCAGTACTTCTTTTTTGGCCAATTCAGAAATTCGTGCCCGGCAAGCCCTCTCAGCCAGTTGGGACATGCTCGTTGTGGATGAGGCGCACCATCTGGAATGGTTGGTTGATAAAGTGAGTCCAGAGTATGGTGTTGTTGAACTATTGAGTAAGGTGGCCAAAGGATTGCTTCTCCTCACCGCTACCCCGGAACAATTGGGGGTAGAAAGCCATTTCGCTCGGCTTCGGTTATTGGATCCGGAAAGATACGCTGACTTTAGTGCTTTCAAAAACGAGCCCCATGACCATAAAGAGATCGCTACTCTTGTAGGAAACTTGTCTTCAGGTAAACCCTTACAAGCAAAAGAAAAAAGATTACTGGAATCGATTTTTGGTAGGGAAAGGATAGCCTCGATAGCTGAAGGAGGGGATGCATTGCGAAATAATCTTATTGAGGATTTGCTTGACCAGCATGGTCCTGGCCGGGTTGTATTCCGAAATACCCGATCGGCGATGAAAGGGTTTCCAAAGCGAAAGGCTCACTTAATTTCCATAAAGGCACCATACGAGCATGACCTATGGATAAAGCGCATGTCGGAAGAGTATTCTGCTGATATGGACACGTCGGCGGATTCTATAACTCAGACGCAATTTTGGTTCACTGGCGACCCGAGAGTTGAATGGCTTGTAAAGGCAATGAAAAAACTCCAACCAGCCAAAGTACTGCTTATTTGCAGAACTAAGGAAAAGGTACTCGCTTTAGAAATGGCTTTAAGTAAGCGGCTAAATCTGAAAGTCGCTGTTTTTCATGAGGACCTCACAATTGTGCAGCGCGATAGAAATGCAGCCTGGTTCGCAGAATCCGGTGGTGCCCGATTACTTCTCTGCTCAGAAATTGGAAGTGAGGGAAGAAATTTTCAATTTGCTCACCATCTTATTCTATTTGACTTGCCTTTTCATCCGGATTTATTGGAACAGCGAATCGGGCGTCTCGATAGGATTGGTCAGAGCGAAGATATACACATTCATGTTCCTTACCTCACAGGAAGCCCACAGGAAGTTCTTGTAAGGTGGTTTCACGAGGGATTAAATGCATTTGAGGAAAACCTGGAAGGTGGAAATAAATTGGAACATTTATTTGGAGATAGGTTGCTGAAAATCTCCTTAACCCTTTCATCGCCAAATACAGAAGGGCAACTAGAATCATTAATCGCCGACACGGCAATTTTTTATCAGGAACTTAAGGCAACTCTTGCAAACGGGCGGGATAGATTGCTCGAAATGAATTCCTTTCGCCCTAAAGTTGCCGAAAAATTAATAGAAAAGATCCAGGCCGAAGATCTTGATATGAGTCTGGAAACATATATGATCAAAGTATTTGAGCATTTTGGCATTGAAATGGAAGACCTTTCTCCCCGAACCTATTTATTACATCGTCCTCCAACAGACAACGAAGTATTTCCATCCATCCCGGATGAGGGTATTTCAGTTACATTCGATCGAAAATGCGCTCTTGGAAGGGAAGATGTTAGTTTCATCAGTTGGGATCACCCAATGGCTACAGGAGCAATCGACATGGTTTTAAGTTTGGGAACTGGAAGCGCCAGTTTCGGAATACTCCGGGGATCAGGAGCCCCTGCCATTCTTCTGGAGTTACTCTTTGTTCTTGAAACTGCGGGTACTCAAAGTATTTATGTTGATCGGTTTCTACCCAATACTCCATTGAGAGTGGTGGTTGACCACACCGGTAATGAGGTAACAGATAAATATCCGGTAGCGGTTTTTAATAAGCATTTAATACCCGGACAAATGGACGACCTGATACATAATCAGTCCTTGATGGAAGATATTCTTCCGAGTATGATCTCCGCCGCCACTAAAATTGCCGAAACGCGTGGGGCAAAAGAAATCTCAAATGGACTCCAACGGATGAGCCGTACGCTGGATCATGAAATCGATCGGCTTAAATCGCTACAGAAAAAAAATAACCACATTCGACCAGATGAAATTCAAATTGCCCTTGAAGAGCAAAAAAGACTTGCCGCCCTCATTAGAGATGCCCGAATAAGGTTAGATGCGATTCAACTCATACAGAAAGGAGATTTTTAAACTTTTATATATTAACCAGGCTTCGAAAGAAAGATCCAAAATTACTATCGTTTTTAACTTTCACACTACTAAAGAAAGTAATTTTCAGGGCAAACAGGACCTTGCTTTCACTGTGGATCTGATAATTGAGATTCAAAACGGCAATGCCATGGCCAGTGGCAGGTTTGGTGAAAGGATGGGTATTTTTGATTGGTAAATTTATTTATTAATTCCTGGTTCTATTGAATCTCGTTCTAAATTAATATCACTATAAGAAATAGGGTCTTCTAAGGGTTCTAAATGTGTTGTAACAATGACGGTTGGCAATATATTTCGAAGTTCACCCTCAATTTGCTCCAGTAGTTGATGTCCTTTTTGGACACTCCAATTTCCAGGTACAAGAACATGAAAGGAAACAAATTTCTTTGCTCCAGCTTCTCTGGTAAGAAGTGCATGAAATTCTATACCGTTTTTTTTATACGGTTCCAGTACTTTGAGCAAAGAATCTTGCTCTTCAGCAGATAATGCCTTGTCCATAAGGCCAGCTACCGATTTTTTAACAATTGAAAATCCTGACCATACAATATTGCAAGCAACAACGAAAGCTACAATAGGGTCGAGACGGTCCCAACCGGTTAAAGCTACAGCACCAACTCCAACAACTACCCCTGCCGAAGTCCATACATCGGTCATCAGGTGCTTTGCATCAGCCTCCAGTGTGATTGAATTGTACTTCTTACCAGCTTTAAATAAAACAAGCGAAACAGCCAGGTTAATTAACGAGGCAATTACCGAGACTATAAGGCCAATGCCTATCTGTTCGATTGGCTTGGGGTCAAGAAACCGTTGTACTGATGCTATACCTATAAAGATGGCCGCAATGAGTATCAGTATTCCTTCTACACCACTGGAAAAGTATTCAGCCTTGCTGTGGCCATAGTTATGATCATCGTCTGCCGGACGAGCTGCGATAATCAACATAGCAAGTGCCATTAATGCTCCGGCAAGATTTATACACGATTCCATTGCATCAGAAAGCAGTCCAACTGAATTTGTTAGAAAGTATGCTACTGTTTTTAACGTTATTGTTAGAAGGGCTGCTGCGATAGAAAGCCATGCAAAACGTGTAAGGGACGACTGTTGGGTTATTTTAGATTTCATTAAAAACTATCAAATAAGTTCATACAAACTTACAAATTAATATTAGCTAAGCTAAACCTAATTGCAGCCTATAGATTTTCTTCTTTTTCTCAAAAGAAATGATAGAATGTAGAAAAATGATAGTATTGAACCCATTATAAAAATTAAGGTTAATACAATGAAAGCCAAGTTGACCGTTAACAGGATGTTTTTTAAAGAAATTATTGCCATTGCTCAGTTATTATTTAATTATTAGTTAAAGCCCTCCACAAGCTGAAACGCATTTGCTTGCAGAGGGCACCCTAACCAACCAGTAAACCAACTCTAACCAAATTAGTCGAAAAGTTCATTTAGCCAACACTTTTTTCTATGCTTATTATAGTCATGGTGCTTATGGTCTCCATACTTATAATCATGGCTAACATGCATATCGTTATGTGGGTTGAAATTTGGCTGACCCTGTGACATGCCAGAACGTTCTAATATTTTATCCAGTTCACCCCGATCGAGCCAGATACCTCTGCATTTGGGGCAATAGTCTATTTCAATGCCCTGTCTGTCGGACATTACTAATGTAACATTACATTGTGGACAGTTCATAATTTTATTTTTTAATGGTTTATTATTGAATGATATAGAACAGTATTTTTTAAAACTTATACTTTAGAATTGAACTTCTTTACAATCCATTTTTCAAATCCTATTATTGGGAAAACCAAAAATCCCGAAAAAACCGCAATCAGAATCCCCCGCATATCAAGCGATGTTGTACCGAACACTTTTTGCATAAAAGGAGAGTAAATGAACAATGCCTGCAATGCGAGTATTAGTGCAATCCCAACAAAAACTGTTTTATTACTGAAGATGCCAATTTTGAAAACAGAATCTTTAAGTGACCGGCAATTTATCATGTAAAAAATTTGAAACATTATTACAAATGTGACCGCTATTGTTTGTGATTTTGAAAGGGCATTTTCTGCCGAAAAACCATCAGAAAGGGATTTCGAGTATTCCCAGTTAAAAAGTACGATTGTTCCGGCTGTCATAAGTATTGACACAAAGAACACGCGAAACGTAATAAAACTGTTAAAAAGAGGTTCGTCAGGCTTTCTAGGAGGCCTCTTCATTACTTTCAATTCTTTCACTTCGTATGCCAAAGGCAATGCCAGCGCTATGGCAGCTGCAAGGTTTATCCAAAGCAGTTGTGTGGGCAACATTGGTAACAGCAATTCCTTTGTTAAAGGATTAAAAGGGAAAAACATGATACCATAAATTAGAATGAATGCCAACCCTAAATTAGTGGGTAGTAGAAAAGCTAGCGATTTTAGGAGGTTGTCATACACCCGCCTGCCTTCTTCCACTGCGGCACTGATGCTTGAAAAGTTATCGTCTGCAAGTACAATGTCGGCCGATTCTTTTGAAACTGATGTTCCGGTAATGCCCATTGCCACACCAATATTTGATTGCTTAAGGGAAGGGGCATCATTTACTCCATCACCTGTCATGGCAACAATTTGATTACTCTGCTGTAATGCTTTTACCAGTCTGAGTTTATGTTCCGGGGCAACACGGGCAAAGATGTTTATGCTTTTTACAGTTTTTGTCAATGTGTCGTCGTCCATTTTCGAAAGTTCAATTCCCGTAACAACGTCACCAGTAGCCGATAATCCCAGATCCATTCCAATGGACCTGGCTGTAGCCCTATGGTCTCCAGTAATCATTTTAACAACAATGCCGGCATTATGACAAGCTTTAATGGCTTCGATTGCCTCTGACCGTGGAGGGTCAATCATACCAAAAAGGCCAATAAATTGAAAGCCACTCTGAACATCAATATCCGTTAACTCAAATTTACCTGGCGTGTAAAAGTCCTTTTGAGCAACTGCCAATACACGCATCCCTTTACCACCTAGTCGTTCAATTTGGGCGACTATTTGTTGAGTGTCCAATGGAAATCCTCCAAAATGTACCGAACATCGTTTCATTATCACTTCGGGCGCTCCCTTGAGGATGATTTGGTGATTTGTATTTTCAATCAGTGTTGCCATATATTGCAGCTCCGAATCAAAAGGGATGGCATCTTTTCTGGGATACTTTTGGCGTAGTTCGTCGGCAACGATTCCAGCTTTAGCTGCTGCCACTATAAGGGCAACTTCTGTGGGATCTCCGGTAATGCTATAATTTACGCCTTCCGGTTTTATATTTGCATCGCTGCACAATACTCCGTTTTTTAGAAGCAGATCAATAACTTCTGGCAAGACCTTCAATTCCTGACCATTTAACATAAAAACGCCCAAAGGGTTATACCCCACACCTGTTAATAGCAAATGATGTTGCGATGTCCAGAGTTCATTTACCGTCATTTCGTTTCGGGTAAGAGTACCGGTTTTATCAGAGCAAATAACCGTTGTACTCCCTAATGTCTCTACAGCAGGAAGTTTACGAATAATGGCCTTCCGTTTCGCCATGCGTTGCACACCAATTGCCAGTGCAATTGTTACAACGGCAGGAAGACCTTCGGGGATTGCACCCACAGCCAATGCTATGGCAAAAATCAAACTGTCTTTTAAAGCTGGCCCTAACAAAATACCCTGGCTGGTGGCTCGAATTGTGCCAATTACCATTATTACCAAAGTAATTGCAATAATTCCTATGGTTAAATATTTACCTATGGTTGCCAGCTTTTTGGTTAATGGAGTTTCCAGGTCGGTTGCCTGGCTGAGCATATCTGATATTTTGCCAAGCTCAGTTAACATACCGGTAGTAACAACAACTGCTGTAGCTGTTCCTGACGACACCAATGTTCCGCTATAAATCATACATTTTCTGTCGCCAATTACTGCTTCGTTATGAACCGGATCAGTTGATTTTTGTGCAGGTAATGATTCTCCTGTGAGCGCAGCTTCCTCCACCAAAAGGTTTTTTTGATGAATAAGTCTCATGTCGGCAGGTACGCGGTCGCCAGCTGCTAATTGTACAATGTCTCCGGGAACAAGTTCTGATACTGGAATTGTTTTGTACTGTTTATCCCTCAAAACAGTGGCATTTTCAGGAACCATATCGCTAAGAGCTTCAATAGCTTTTCCTGCTTTGAATTCCTGAATAAAGCCAATTACAGTATTGACTGCAACAACTGAAAGTACTACCAAGCCATCGGTAATTTTGCCCAATAATGTTGCTAATGTACTGGAGCCAATAAGAACCCATATAAGGGGATTATTAATTTGCCTCCATAATAATTTTAATGCACTATCGCCCCTTTTTCTGGTTATCTGGTTTTCCCCGAATTTTAACAACCGATTTTTTGCTTCAGTTGAGTTAAGCCCATTTTGAGAACTGCTAATTAACTTAAACACTTCAGCGTATTCAATTGCGTGCCAATTCCCCAATTCCTTTTTTTTACTCTCCATCTTAATGCATTTCTATTAATTCCCAATTCATATTTAAAAGACCTTAACTACTACTACTATTATTGCCAGACAAACTGTGGTTATAATGGCAATTGGTTTTAATTTAAATTCAAGTAGTTTTTTTACTTCCGGACCAAGTTTTACAATCAACATGGCGAACAAGTAATATCTAATTCCCTGACTTATCAGAGTGGCAATGCAGAACATAAAAATATTAATATCAAAAACGCCCGAAGAAATTGAAAATATTTTATATGGAACTGGAATAAAGGCTGCTATAAACAAAATCCAAAAGTCCCACT
>JAIFLU010000081.1 GCA_020048915.1 Bacteroidota bacterium
TCATTTTAAATACTACTAAGATAGGAATTATCCTTAACTTTTGCCGAAGTTTACAAAGAACAAAGATGTAAGTCAACCCTTATTTGACGATATATTTTTATTTTTACACCAAAATTCAAAACAATGGGAATCTTATATCACATGGGTCGGTACTTTATATTAATGAATAAGGTTTTTTCCAAGCCCCAGCGTCATAAAATGTATTATAAACAGGCACTTAGGGAATTAGAGAACCTTGGGATTAATTCAATTGGTATTGTTGCCATAATATCTTTATTTATGGGAGCGGTAATTACTATTCAAACTGCCTACAATACTGAGAATCCCTTAATACCTGCTTATCTTATTGGTGTTGCAGCACGGGATTCTATTTTACTCGAATTTTCGTCTACTATGGTTGCTTTAATTTTAGCTGGTAAAGTTGGTTCGAGTATTTCTTCTGAGATTGGTATGATGAGAGTAACAGAGCAAATTGATGCTTTAGAAATAATGGGTGTGAACTCGGCAGGTTATTTAATACTTCCGAAAATTTTATCTGCTATGATCTTTAATCCTTTACTTACTCTGATTAGCATGATGGTTGGTATTTCGGGTGGTTGGATGGTTGGTGTTTTTACTGGTGTTATTACTACGGAGCAGTATTTGTTGGGAATACGCTATGGCTTTATCCCTTATTATATTACTTATGGAATAATTAAAGCGGTTGTATTTGCGTTTATAATTACCTCAATTGCGGCTTATAACGGTTATTATGTTGAAGGAGGAGCTATAGAAGTTGGAAAATCAAGTACCCGCGCTGTAGTATACAGCAGCATTGTTATACTGTTTTTCAACCTAATATTAACCCAGATGTTGTTGTCATGATCGAATTAAAAAATATATCTAAATCCTTTGGCGATAAATTAGTATTAAATGATATTTCAATTGTATTTGAGCGGGGGAAAACGAATCTCATAATTGGAGAAAGTGGATCGGGGAAGACAGTTTTGTTAAAATCAGTGGTTGGTCTTTTTCAGATTGATAAAGGAGATATTATCTATGGGGATGTTTTATTTACCAAACTTAATACTATTGAGAAGCGCGAAATTCGAAAAGAAATTGGTATGCTTTTTCAGGGAGGAGCTTTGTTTGACTCTGCAAATGTTGAAGAAAATGTTATGTTTCCTTTGAGCATGTTTACTGAATTAACCTTTGAAGAAAAACGCGATAGAGTGAATTTTTGCCTTCAACGGGTTAATCTTGAAAATGCAAATACCCTTTTTCCTTCCGAGTTAAGTGGTGGAATGAAGAAACGGGTTGCAATAGCGAGGGCAATTGCACTTAATCCCAAGTATCTATTTTGTGATGAACCTAATTCAGGACTTGATCCAAAAACATCGATTGTAATTGATAACCTAATTAAAGAAATTACAGAAGAATTTGATATAACCACCCTGGTGAACACACATGATATGAATTCAGTTATGGAAATTGGGGATAAAGTTATATTTATTCACAATGGTACCAAGGCTTGGGAAGGTACAAAAGATGATATTCTTCTTACCAATCATGATGATTTGAACGATTTTATATTTGCTTCTCCTATGAGTCAACGTCTTAGGAAATTGCTGCGAAATTAAGTTCTATTCTTTGGGTTTAGCTATTTTGTATATTTCAAAACCAAAGGCCGAAACCAATAATAAAATCAATGCAATTGAGCTTGCCAACGATATAGTTTCGCCTGTTTTGAATGCTTTTGGTTCAAAACGGAATTCAATTTTATGTTCTCCCGATGGCACCACCATAGCTCGTAAAACATAATTCGCCCTGAAATGGGGCGCTACCTTATCATCAATATAGGTATTCCAGCCTTTGTCATAATAAATTTCCGAGAAAACAGCTAATTGTTCCGAATTGGTTTTAGTTTGATAAAGCAAACGGTTGGGTTGATATTCAGTTAATCTAATAGTTGAAGAACTATCAGTTTTATAATATTTCTTAGCGATGAGGTTTTGAAATCGAATATCTACTACAACCTTAGTTTTAGGATTCAGGTTTGATAGAGCTGCTAACTCTTGATCGGCGTTTGGAACAATACTTACTGAATCTACAAACCATGCGTTTCCAAGAGCTTCTCTGTTTAGTTGAGCTATGGGTGGTTGTTGTTGCTGTTGATTGGGAACGATAAAATATTTTGTATTGAGCATGTTTAACACCTGCATGTTGTTTTTGCTTATCTGGTACTCAATAAGTTCCTGGTAGCGTTTTAACTTTGCTCCATGATATCCTCCGATAGATTTGTGAAAATAGGAGGTGCTGGCATCGTTAAACGGATCTGTGGTCAGGTTAATTACCCGATAGTTAAGGTCTTTATCCTGAAGGATTGTTAAATCAGCTTCCGAAGGGGTATAGGGTTGTTTTGAGTCTCTTTTTGAAACAAAATTATCGTTGTTTAAATATCTTTTACCAACGGTTCCTAAGTCAAGCAGAAATAAAAGTGATAGTGTAACACAAGCCCATACAGGTTTGATTTTTTCCTTCATTAATAACCATATAAGTCCCACAGTTAAAAGTACAAAAGCCAACGAACGGAATGCGTCTGCACGAAGTAAAGCTTGTCTGTCTGCCATAAGAGGACCGATTAGGCCTTCCGGTAATTTAGAATCGTTGGCATTTGAAAAACTACCAAACAAACCTGGTAATAAAACAAATAGCAACGCAAACCCGCCAACAATGTATAAGGAATAGGTGAGTGATTTAATCAGTTTTTTCTTATCATATTCACCTTTTAAAATCTTAATAAATGTCATCATTCCTAAAATAGGAATAGTAAGTTCTGCAATCACCAATACCATAGAGACGGTTCTGAATTTTGCGTATCCTGGAAAATAATTAATGAATAGTGTAGAGAACCACTCTAAATTTTTGCCCCAGGCCAACAATATTGAAAGACAAGTAGCTGCAACAATCCACCATTTGAAAGTACCTCTTATAATGAAAAGTCCCAATACAAATAGGAAAATTATAACAGCACCTATATATACGGGGCCAGAGGTAAAATATTGATCGCCCCAATAGGTAGGCATTCTTTTTACAATTTGATTAGCATTCGGATATTGATTTGCTTGCAACCATTTGTAGGATTCAGAGTTTTTACCAACATCTTCAGTACCTCCTCCTAAAAAATTTGGAATAAATAAATTGAAAGTTTCAGCTATTCCATAGCTGTATTGATCCAGGATATAGCTTTTATCCAACCCTGAGGTTTTATCTGCTGCGTCTGAAGTTAATTCTGACTTTCCACGAGTGGAAATTTTACCGTATTCGTAAGTAAGAAGAATATTTGTGATATTTGTAAAAACAGCAATAATTGCCACTACCATTAGTATTGTACCCGCTTTTGTAAATTGCAGAATTCGTTTTTCTTTAAAGGCATAAATAAACTCTACAATTCCAAAAATCATGATTATTATGGCAGTGTAATAGGTTATCTGAAGATGATTGGCATTTAATTGAAGTGCGAGAAATAAAGCGAATATAGCTGCTCCCAGGATAAAACGGCCCCTGAAAGTGAGAATTATTCCTGCAAGCATTGGAGCCATAAAGCTCATTGCATGGGCTTTTGAATTATGTCCGGCAGCCTCAATAATAAAAAAATAAGAGGAAAAAGCAAAAGCAAGGGCTCCTGCTACTGCTACCCAAATATTTGCACCTAGAACCAGCATTAGTATATAAAACCCAACTAGACTTAAGAAAAGATACATTGCCGGAACAGGCATTTTTAGGGTGATAATGCTGTTGAGTTTTTTAGCTACATTATTATGATATACTACTGATATCTGGTAAGCTGGCATTCCGCCAAACATGCTGTTAGTCCAAAGGGCTTCTGTACCGGTTTTTTCCCGAAAGTCGTTTATCTCTTTCGACATACCTTTGTACTGCATAATATCGCCTTGTTGTATTACTTTGCCTTCGAGAAGTGGCGGGAAGTAAGCGAATGCAATAACAATAAAAACCACAACCGCTAATAAGTGGGGGGCAAGAAGCTTTAAAATTTTCATTGAAAGAAGGGTTTCGGGTTTGTTTTATTCTTTAATTTCTTCAAAGTCGACGTATTCTCCTTTGTCAGTATTTACATGTTTCTTGGAGGAAGAAGGATAGTTAATAGTTACATCACCTTCTCTTTTTTGTGCAGTTTCTTTTTTTGAATAGTTTTGGGCTTGAGAAACTTTGTGGTTTATATAGTTTCCTAAAAACATAGGTAAAAGGTAGCGAGTAAAGAAGCGAATTATCAAATATATAATCGCAAAAACTATAAGCGTTCTAAATAAGCCAATCATGCGAGTGAATTTTGTCGCAAGTTAGTTACTTTTTTAAGCAATTAAAAGAGATAGAAATAATTTAACCTTTAAAGATTGTTAAAAGGATACGATAAGTTGCTTGAAATTAGTTTATTCAAGAAAAGCCTTGTCTTTTAATAGTTTCCTTTTGGGATTTGCCCCAAAAACCAGGTTAAATCCTAACCGGAAGTTTCCATTTTTCGCATAAACAGGAATAAATCCAAATTTCGAATCTTTTTGTTTATTATAAAAAATAGGAATTCGCTCGCTCATTAAATACATTTGAAATGGGCCACTGCGCAGAACTATCCCAACCCCAAGGTTGTCGTAGCTCCTGTCAGCAATTGTATAACTTAAGGTAGTCCCAATTACTTGTGAAGGATAGAGTGTTACTGAACCTGTAAATTGTTGGCGAATAGTTTTAAAGATATATTCGGTTCTTGATAATGCACTTAGCTTGATGAACCGTGAAGGCATAAAAGAAACCCCAACATAGAGCTTTGGCGATAGTAATGTCGAATAGGGATCGGAGGATGCTGTTAAATCGTACACTTGTTTTAACGTGTCAATTAATGCTTCACCAATATCGATGGAGTCGTTGGGGTCAATTTTAATTCCTTTGAAGGAATACTCCCCACTTCCTGATAAATTGGTGGTATTCGCTTTCCAGTTTATAAATCCTAAATCCAATAAACTGGCCGAAATGGATACCTTATCGGTTGCATTAAACTGAAATCCTATATCGAAAGCAAATCCTTTGTTTTTATTTAAAAGGACCAGGTCGTTTATGATATCACTATTATGTTTAAATTTTTCGAACTTGATGCTGTCGGGCTCTCCCAAACCATCGGTGTAGACTTTTAGATGAGGGGCCGACATATTAAGCCTGATGGCAGAGGCAATATCTATTGATTCCCAGGTAGGCTCAGATATTGTTAAATCAGTTTGACGAGATGAAAGGTTCATCTTTCCGAACAAGAGTTTCCCACGTAAACCAAAAGACATTTTTTCATTAATTTGTTGAGAATAACCAATGGAGTATTCGCGGTAGTACATGGCACTAATACCAAAATTGCTAAAATCGTAAGATTTCCCTACCTCAATACCATCGTATGCAAATTGCACCAGGTCTTTCGGAATGGATGCATTCATATTCATTTTTTCGGACATCAGGAAAGAGATATAACTATTGCCTAATTTAAATCCGAAAGATGCTATATCGACTTGAACATCTGCATACACCGAATTCAAATCTTTAAGTTTATCAATAGTTGTTTTTGTAATTTCGGGAGAGTATAGCGGATATACTAATTGGTTGATGGATTCGTTAAAAATAAAAATATCACCGAAACCAAGAGCATTATTCCCTCCATTAATTTCAATGCCGGATAATGCAGGAGCTCCCAGATACAAAGCGCAACCTGGCTGGTGGGCAGGATTTAGCTGATTACTTTGGGGGATCCGGTCGAAGAAATATAGAGAATTGTTTTGCTGTCCATGCAATGCACTGAGAACCGATACCTGAAGAAGCACCACCGAAGCAAAAATAGAAGTATATCTTTTATTCATTTTTTACAGTATTGATCAGTTTTCGATAAATTCCAACTCTGTTTGAACTCCAAAATTTACGTTAAGCGAATAGGTTGAAAAGAACTTTACAAAGTCTTTTCCCTGGTTGGAAGTTATAATTCCGGCTTTTACCAAAGCATGTCGAACATTTTTCAGTTTAGATATACGCGATTTGATAAAGGATACATCTGTTTGCTTTTTTACCGGAGTCACTACCTTTCCCTGAGCATCTAGAGTTCCAGACCCGATGAGCGGTTGATCCGATTGCTTAAAAAGGGTATCGATAACCTGATAATTTTGATCCAAAAAATAAACCTGAAGGTTTAGGTCGAAGGGCATGCCATTTTCGAAGGAAGAATGAATTAAAAGAGATTTAATATGCGTAGTATCTTCGAGTGCATCACCCAAATCCATATCCATTGTGTCGCTTATTTCGAGCAAACCAGTGCGAAGGTGCAAAGGGATTTCGATTTCCATATCCATGTGAATCTTACTGGAATCGGTAATGTAATTATTGACCTTTCCCCCCGGATTTGCACTGGCTTTTATTCCGTAATTGAAAATATTTGGGGCAATAGCCATGGCATCCTGAAAGTTGCTGGTTGTAGAATTAAAGGTAACACTATCTTTAGCTGTCAGACCTATTGTATTGGGATAAGAAATATTAAAAGGATTTGCTGCTGGCGTAAAACCTACATTTACTGTTTTATTATTTTTCTCAGAAATGGCGCGAACATTAAAAAGTTCGACTCGTGCAGGCACACCAAAAGAATTTGCGACGATTAACTTTATACGGGGGTCAAAAAACTCGAGGTTGAAATCAGTAGCATTCTGAAAAAATGGCATTTTTATCCCAGCCTGAAAATTCAGCAATTGCAATTGGCCAATATATCCAAAAAGTGAAAGGAACTTAATGTCGTTAAAGTTGATGTCGACGGTAATATTATCTCCTACACTTACTCCATTGCCCGTGTTGATAAGTTTTGCCTTAAAGTCGTATTGTAATAAATTATCGGTTCCGTTTGGATGTGTTAAAGCAAAGGTATAACCCGATAAATCGTAAGCAGTTGTATGGGCATAAGTTCCGTCGGATTTGTTAATATCAATATCGATTATAAGGGGTTGTTTATTTTTTGTTAATTGAGGAATCGTAATTCTGATTGAACCTAAAAATTTATAGGAGGAAGAGATGTTAAATTCCATGGCGCCCGATTTTAGTTTCACACTATCGATTATTTCGCCATGGTCGAATGAGAAAGCATATTTATTCGTCCTGTTTAACTTAATTGTGTCAATAATTGGGAATGGAGGAAGTGCATAGTCCGATTCCAGAAGCACTTCGTGGTAATTTTGATCGGGAATTTGTAAAATATCGGCTGCTTCTCCCGAAAGAATTTTGCTGGTATAAACCAGGCTCATGAAATTTTCTGCATCTGTGCGGATATTCTTAGCCGAATCCTGCGACTCTATTAAGTCTTCCAGATTTAATTCCCCATATGCTACTGGAATTCCAAGCTTGGGATTCCAGTACATTTTTTTGGAAATATTATTCATGTCAATTTCATCTTTGACACAGGCCGTTAAAATAATTAGGATGAATAATGGAATAAAATATGCCGTATTTCTGAAACGAACCTTTTCTTTCATATTGCCAATGGTTTTAGAATGAAATGAAACCTTCGTTATAGAATACAAGCTCTAAGCATTCTACTCGAAGTCTCATCTAAGCAAAATTTGACTATTCTACGGAGTAACAGTATAAAATGTTATTGTCTCCGATATACAAGTTAAGGGTATTGGAAGGATTTTCCAAAATTTCGTAGGTCAATTCGGAATTACCTTTAAGGGGAGTTCCTGGCATAGCTTCGCCAGTATTGTACATGAGGTGTATTTTGTCGGTTATGGTATCGGTATACGATATCAAATAACTTGAATCGTTAAGAGAAATAAATTTTGGACGGGTATGGAATTTTCCGTCGGTCATGTAATTTACAATTCGGGCTCCTTCATTATTATAAGCTTCAAACTTATTATTGTAGCAAAAAAGGATATCGGCAACTCTATCAAAATTAATATCCTGGATTAATAAGTAATGAGAATGAGGATAGATTCCCGTTTTTTGAGTAGTTACCTGACCATTCAATGCTATCATATTAATAGTTCCTGTTGAATCGGTAGTTAAAAATTGGTTGGAAGTTCGGGTTTTAGTAGCAGCTAAAATTGAGTTTGGAGCTTTCGATACAGGTATTGATGTGGTAATTCTGGACTTTCCTTTTCGGTCGAAAAAATAGAGTTGTTTGGTGTCGCTGGCAGTTATAAAGTCTTTTCCATTGAATGTGAAATAATCAATAGTACCTTCATAATTGCTACTGAGAGCCGGTTTTTTCCAACCTTCCACATCTTTTCCAGTTTTGTCCAGGCAATAAATTAAATTATCGGTACCAGGAATTAAGAAACGATAGTTGCGGTTTTTGTCATAATCGAAAACACTCATTCCGCTTATAGCTTTAATTTTCAATTTTATGGGATATCCTTCAATATCTTTTCCGTTGCGATCGATAGCGTAAACCTGATCCTCCGTATTGAAAACCAGTTGAAGTTTTTTATTTCGAAAAAGATCTGCCTGGTATAGTTGGCCTAAAATTGGCTTTTCGATTTTTCGTTTCCATAAAACTTCGCCGGCTCCTGAAATTAGGTATAAGTTATTGGCTTTATCCTGACACATTAATTCATTTTTTCCTGAAATGTGATTTTTTACCAGATAAATAGGCGAAGCCAGCGGACTATCCAGTGGTACTCCCCATTTTTTAGTTAAATTCCCTTTCGACCTGGGGAGAAAACGTATAAAAGCATTATTGTAAAATAGATTGTCGTTGCGGCCAAACTGATATACAATTGCTTGAACCTGGCTCAATCCATATTTATATTGCGTTAGCATTTGCTCTGAAGTGTATTTCAGGAAATGGCGGTATAATTGAGGGGCATCAGGCGACAAATAAAAATAGAAGTAAGTGTCTTCGGCTAACAAATCGCTCAGATTACTATAATTTAAATCGATTGCCAAATTTTTTTGAGATGCAAAATCAGTTGTAAACGTATTAAGTGAAGATACTGAGTCTCCAAAAATTATGTAGTTATCGGCAATAGCACAATAGCTGTTTTTATTTAAACTAAAAAGTTTTCCAAAGAGCAATTGAGGAATATTGGCAAAACTGGTATTTAAAATATTTCCGGATAATGGTTGGGATTTAATCCTTGCGGTATTACCTGGGGACGAATCCAGGCTTTTATTATATTTTTCGATATTGGTTGCTAAAAACTCTTTTGCATCGCTGTTACTTTTAGTCTTTATAATAGTAAAAATGTTATAAGACAGCGAATCGCTTGAAGTCGGATTATAGCAAAATGCAATTTCTTTGTCGAATATTTTTTTAAAATCGCTAATGATATCAATTCCAAAGGACTTTTGATATGCTATTAAATTTTTATCAAAGTCACGATTCGTCTCATTTTTTTGTTGGTATAGGGAATAGTTGACATGAAATTTTTCGTAATCGCTTATACCTAATGCAAAAAAACCTTTGCTACCCGAAGGGAGCAAGTTTGGTAAAGTTAAGTTAAATGGCTCCTGATCCTTAAAAATGTCGGCCAGTAAACCATTCGAATTTTCGGCTGATGAAAAGCCATTCAGGATAATTGCATCATTTGACACATTGCAATCCAGTTCCACCCAGTGTGCAAATTTCGAGATTGCCTGTAAGTCGCTGCGAAAGCGAGAGTGAATGAAATTTGATGCCAGAGTTGGGAAGTAATCAAAATTGAGATATATGTTAAATGGTGAACTTTTTCCGGCTGTACGAAGAATAGTTTCGAGCCCTGCTTTGGTGCGGATCGAAATATTTGATTGCGATTGGCGAATTACTTCTTCTACCAAAATTGGCGAATTGCTTAGTACAAACATCCCCCGGTAATAACAGTACGAAAAACTGGCTGACTTTCTATTGAAAATGCTGACATCATAAATGCGGGCATCTTCATATTTATGTTGGGTAATATTTCCTTTCGCCTGAACGGAATTTTGAATTACCTTATCGATAGCCCCAAACTCATTTTCGTTGTTCAACTTAAGGTAATAAACCATCTCAAGGTTATTTTTACCTACCGGATGTCCCGAGATTGCAATGGAATGCGGTCGTAGTAATATCGATTTTACTTTTGGATCTTTCGAGGCAAGTGAGTCGAGTAATTTTAATTTTTCGAGGGGATTACGAACAAAGGGGATATTAAAAAAGCTTTCGGCATCAATGGGAGGCTTGTGAATAAGGTTGAAGAGCAATTCCGGACGATTAATTTCGAAAACAACTGTTGCGTCGAAAGGAATGGCATCAATCAGAGAGTTTACTGAAACTTCTTTCTCACGAAAAAGTTTGTAAGAAAAATACCCTAGAAGGGCAATTAATAATAGGGTTAAAATAATTGGAATTTTTCGCAGCATGGTTCTTTAAGCTTATCACTTTCAAAAATAGACATATAATTCTGATTAGTTTCTACTTAAAAATTAACATTCGAACAAAGCTTTTAACAATTTAAAGAACCATAAATTGAACAAGGGTGTTATATTTACGGAATTAAATCGTGTTGCCAGATGAGAGTGTGCTTTGAAACAACTGTGTATTGTACCGTTTCCTCTGAATTGTATATGCTGGCATTGACTTTTACTATTTTAAATGAAAAAACTTTTTACATTATTTCTAAGTTGCGCTTTAGGCAAAGTTTCTTTTGGACAGGAAATTACCATTGTAAATGAATCAAATAGCTCTCCAATTGAAAATGTAGTTGTATTTAACAAAGATTTAAGTGTTGCTACTTTTTCGAATGATCGTGGTAAAGTTGATATCAGCAGGTTTAAAAAGGACGATTCTATTTATTTTAAGCATCCCTCATTTGAGCAGGTTGCCTTTTCTTTTTCGGCGTTGAAGGAGCGGAAATTTCTCTTGAAATTAGAACGCATCGATATCTTAATGGATGATATTGTTGTATCAGCTTCGCGATGGAAGGAGAAAAAGCGTGATGTTCCTTACATGATGGATGTCATTCCGCTTAATGACCCAAAAAATTTTACTGCGCAATCCTCTGCCGACATTTTAACGAATACGGGCAATGTTATGGTGCAAAAAAGTCAGGGTGGAGGCGGAAGCCCTATTATCAGAGGTTTTGAAGCGAATAGATTGCTTTTGGTTGTTGACGGGGTACGAATGAATAATGCCATATACCGCAGCGGCCACCTGCAAAATTCGATGACCCTGGATAATGGCGGACTGGAGCGTGTAGAAGTTATTTATGGCCCATCTTCTGTTATATATGGCTCCGATGCTTTGGGAGGAGTTATTCATTACTATACCTTTAATCCGCAACTCTCGGGCAGTAAAAGGGCAATATTTAAAATGAATGCTTCCACTCAGTTTGCTTCGGCTAACCAATCAAATATTCATAATGTGAGTTTTAATGTAGGGTTTAAAAGAATAGCTTTTCGTACCAGTTACACCCAAAGTAATTTTGGCGATATCCGAATGGGAAAACATCGAAACCCTTTTACGGGCGATGCCGGAAAGGTTTACACCAATACGGTGGTTTTAGATGGAAAAGATTCTGTGGTAGATAATAGAAACCCAGATGTCCAGCTTAAAACCAGCTATAAGCAATATGATTTGACTCAGAAAGTACTGGTTGCTTTAACAAAAAACCTCGAATTGGTGGGGAATATTCAGTATTCAACCTCTTCAAATATTGACAGGTTCGACGAGCTGACGAATAAAACGGATGGAATTCCAAATTATGCGACCTGGTATTATGGGCCACAGAACAGGTTTTTCTCCTCGTTGCGACTTCTTTCCACTTCCGAAAACCGCTTTTATTCGAATTTTACTACCACCGTTGCTTATCAAAATATAGACGAAGACCGAATCAATCGGAAGTTTAAACGAAACAATGAGCTTCATCAGGAAGAAGATGTAGATGTTTACTCGTTAAATATGGATTTTCTGAAATTTATTTCATCGCGAAACCGGTTAAATTATGGGGTGGAAGTAAATTACAACGATGTAAATTCCAAAGGGTTTAACAAAGATATTCGCAACGATTTAATAACGGATGCCTTAAGTCGTTATCCTGATAAAGGCAGCAATATTTTTTCCATGTCTGCCTATACAGGTTATAAGTGGACACCCTCAACCCGATATATTCTTTCAGCAGGGCTTCGCTATTCGCAAACCGAAATTTCTTCGAAATTTAGCGATGCCTATGACATGATGCCTTTTTCGAAAGTCAATATTTCAGCAGGAGCGCTTACGGGAAGTGGAAGTGTGATTTATCATCCGCATAGCGATTGGCAAGTATCCACCTCTTTTTCAACTGGTTTCAGAGCACCTAATGTAGACGATTACGGCAAAGTTAGGGCAAAAGATCAGGAGGTTACGTTACCCAATAATCAGTTGAAGCCCGAATATGCCTATAATGTTGAAATTGGTACGCAAAAAACATTTGCAGGCAGTTTCTCAATAGGTGGAAACTTTTTCTATACATACATTACAAATGCTATCGTAAATTCTTATGGAAGTATTGATGGAAAAGACTCGCTTCTTTATAATGGCGATATGTACCGCATTATCATTAATAAAAA
The DNA here is from genome assembly GCA_020048915.1 of Bacteroidota bacterium. Classification (GTDB taxonomy): domain Bacteria; phylum Bacteroidota; class Bacteroidia; order Bacteroidales; family JAAUTT01; genus JAAUTT01. Next base: position 12,568 of record JAIFLU010000081.1, read on the forward strand.
CAGTAATCGGGCTTATATAAGAGGCTTCAATTTCTTTTTGAAATATAATTTATCTGAAAAGGCCCGGTTTACAAGTAACATTAACTATACCAAGGGGCACGACATTTCAAATGATGTTCCGTTAGCCCATATTCCTCCAATTTTTGGAGGTTCGTCGGTATCGTATAAATTCAAATTTTTAGTAACAGAAATATCTTGCAACTACCATGGCTGGAAAAAGGTAAAAGACTATTCTCCCTTTGGGGAAGATAATTTGCCCGATGCAACCGAATATGGCTCTCCGGCATGGTTAGTTGCGAATTTCCGTTCAACTTTGAGTTTGGGAAAGATAATCCAATTACAACTTGCCGTCGAAAATATTTTCGATTCGTATTACAGGGTGTTTGCATCTGGAGTGAGTGCTCCCGGCCGCAATTTTATTATAACTTTGAAGGCAACTATATAATTCCATGGAAAGAATAGACCCAAAAATAGAAGAAAGCTGGAAAGCAGTGTTAGCTGAAGAGTTTGACCAGCCATATTTTAGTGAGTTGCGAGACTTTCTGGTTTCGGAAAGGCAGCAATATACTATTTACCCTCCTGGTCATCTGATTTTTAATGCATTCGATAAAACTCCGTTTAGCAAGGTGAAAGTAGTTATTCTAGGTCAGGATCCATATCATGGACCGGGGCAGGCTCATGGATTATGCTTTTCGGTACCTCAGGGTGTTCCTCCCCCTCCTTCTCTCGTAAATATTTTTAAAGAAATTGCTACCGATATGAAAATACCAGTGGCAAAACATGGGAACCTCGAAAAATGGGCTGAACAAGGAGTACTATTGCTAAATGCAACACTTACCGTGCGGGCCAATCAAGCAGGTTCGCACCAAAAAAAAGGGTGGGAACAGTTTACCGATAAGGTTATTCAGCTACTCTCGCAACAAAAAGTAGGATTGGTGTTTATCCTTTGGGGAAGATATGCGCAAGCTAAGGAGGTATTAATCGATACTCATAAACATTTTGTGTTAAAGGGGCCCCATCCTTCGCCACTGTCGGCGTACGCAGGTTTTTTCGGGTGCAAGCACTTCTCGAAAACCAATGAGCTGCTTCGCGACCAATTGTTAACTGAAATTGACTGGCAGCTATAAAAGGAGTTCAGTTACCTAAAGCAGAATGAATTTTCTACTTTTAGTTTCATTAAAGATAACTACCTATGAAGAGACCCATAACTTTAATTGCATTAAGTATTTTATTAGTATTCTCTACTTTTGCAGCCCCAAAAATTTCCTTTTTTGTTGAATTAAAAGGGCCTGAATTTCAGAAATTATTTGCCGACACAACGCTTGTTTCTCAATTGGTAAAAATGAAAGCCTCGTTACGCGTCGGGTTACTCGATTTTTCGCCTGAGCGCGCTCAAACAATTCAGAAACTTAATCAGGCCGGAATTCCTGTAATTGCATGGTTGCTGCTATCTGAAGAGGAAGGATATTGGTTTCATATGAATAATGGAGATAAGGCTGCCCAGCGATATGCCGATTTTAAAAAATGGACGGCTGAAAATAGTTTGAAGTGGGAGCGAATGGGTATTGACCTGGAACTCGACTTCAACGATGCCCGACTGATGGTTAAACATCCGTTTAAACTAGCTTGGAAAGCTTATAAACGATTGTACGATAATAAATCACTCCAAAAAGGAAGGGAAATTTACCAAAAGCTTATAGCCCAAGTGCAGACAGATGGATACGATGTTGAAAGTTATGTAATTCCGTTTATTTACGATGAGCGAATTGCCAAAACTACTTCTTTTCAAAAACTGTTGGGGTTGGTTGATATCCAAACCCCTAACGAAATACCAATGCTGTATACCAGTGCCATGGGAAAGCCATCTATTATACCGGCGTATCATCAAAAGGGGCAACCTGTAGCCTTGGGTATTACAGGAGGCGGTGTTGTGATTGAAGGCATGCGTCCAAGGTTTATGACTTGGGAAGAACTGTCGCGCGATTTGCTTATTTCAAATCAATATTCATCCGAAGCAATCATTTTCTGCCTTGAAGCAACTTGGGAAAACGGATGGTTGTCCAAAATACAGACGATGGATTATACCCAAACTCCACCCAATCTTTCTTTGGAATTAAAGGAACAGGAAAAATCCCGCAAGGCAATGCAACGCATCCTTGTAGTACTCGACCACCCATTTTGGATGACTGTAGGCTTATTGATTCTTTTTGCTGCTATGATATTTGTGATCGTAAAACTTATAAAACTTTTATATTCTGTTGTTAAGGGCAAAAAAATAAGCTGAATCAACACTAAATGAGTATTGAATAACTTGCTTAGATTTGAACCGCAAGGCAAATAGAAAGTGCAATTTTGGCAGCTATTCTCATTGAAGAGTGATAGAAAGTTATAAGAAGTTAGAAATTATCGACGGTGAAGGAGTTTTTTGAGTTTTTAAATCTTTGCCAAATCAGACTTGCATAAGATTATTGGATGGATTGGAAGAGTGCTGTAGGGATTAAAAAATCCGGGTTTTCGGTTCAGCGAATTCAGAACTTAGGATGTTTTTTCAAATATCAAAAAGTAAGGCATGAGGGGATTATTACATATTTGTAAATCTGATCTATTATAAAAATGGTTAAGAAGGTAGGTGGTTATTGATTTGGCGTTAGTATTGTTAAAAAAAGGATAGCATGACAAGTATTCATTGGAGACGATGTGATTATAGGATTGAAAGTTTGAAAATTACAGTTTTGGGTCTTGAAGAATCAGTTCAACAATTAAGGAAGAAATTGGATAAATCTGAATGGTATGACGGTTTTTGGCTATTAGAGGAATTAGAACCAATTTATGGGTTAATGTTTATTGCTCTTCAGAATTACATTAACAGTAGCATATATGATAGATTTGAAAGTTTAGATAAACAATATTTAAAATATAGAATTGGGAATCAAATAAAAGAAACAGGGAGAACTGATATTGAATTAATTATTTCAATTGCCAATTATTATAAACACAGAGACTATCCTGGAGATTTTAAGAAGGAGACTCTTAAAATTTTGGTTGATTTTAATCTTCAATTCGATAAAGAGGGAGATATTAAAGATTCTCCAATTTTTAAAGCTTTAGAAATGTTTTCTGAAAATTGGGATACAAATTTATTGATTAAAGCCGTTGAAGTTTGGAGAGAAAAACTTTGGACAATAATAGAGTAAAACTCTAACCGTCATATGCAATATTAAAGAATCCGAGATAGTCATTATGTTAAAAATTCTATCATGAGTTTTTTGGTTTGAGAACAAAAGCCTGTTAAAATGAATAGAATTTCGTCGTATATAAAGTTTTGATTTTTGCCACTTAGAATTGCTCTCGCTTAATTCTTCATATTTCTTTTACTCCTTGATACCAAATTTCCCTAATTAAAATAGCCAAATTTTCGCTAAATTCGTATGAGTCGAAAAGTAATTGAAATTTATGGGTTGGTATCTGCGGGTAATTTGTAAGTTAGTTTTACTATTCATCTTTAGTCTTGTTGGTGTTGCCATTCGAGCAATAGATTTAAAAGAATATTCGAACTATACCTACGAAAAGGGGCTTTCCAATAATTATGTTACATTCTTGTTTCAAGATAAAGACAAATTTATCTGGATAGGAACCAGCGATGGCTTAAACTTTTTCGATGGGAATAATTTTAAAGTATATAGAAATAAAGGAAACGATTCAACCAGTCTTTCAGATAATGCTATATCATGTATTTTTCAGGATAGCAAAAATAAAATTTGGATAGGAACCACAAGAGGAGGGATTTCAATATATAATCCCAAAACTGATGGGTTTATTCGAATGAATGATGTTTACAACAAAGGGAAACTTACGAATGGTTTTATTACCGGAATTGCCGAAGACAAGCTTGGGTTTATTTGGATTTCTACCATTTGGGGCTTAAACAGGTATAATCCTTCAAATGGTAGTATTGTCAATTTTTATTCAAAATATTTCGAGGCAATATTAATTAAAATCGCTCAAGCTAATAAAACAGTTGTCCCTCTTAATTTCATTGACAAACTTAAAAGGATAAAGAATGAAAGGGGGCTTTATTTAAAATCGGATGTTTATGCAATGTGCTACTCGGAATATGGTTTTGCCAAGGCCATAGAATTGATAGATTTTTTTACGAAGAATTCTGCCAGCACGCAGAATGAGAGTATTCTGGATAATAAGCTCAGAGCTGTTGAATCGGATGAACAAGGGAATATATGGTTAGGGTATGAATATGGCGGAATATCGAAAATAGATTGTCGCACATTAAAGTTTACTCATTATCTATCGGGTATAGATAGAAGTGTAAAGCAAAATAATGTGTTTTGTCTACTTCCTTTTCGCAACAAAGTATATGTGGGTAACCAAAGTGGAGAGTTGGAAGTTGTTGATATTCGCACGGGAAAATACACAATAGTTATGGCAAATGTTGGGAATATAAGTCAAATAAAAAAATTTGATAGTACCTCAGTTTGGATAGCTGCTCATCAAAATATTACTGTTTTAAATACAAGTAACAATAAGGTTAAGAACTTCTCCGATTTATTTCCTGAATATAAAAACATAGCAACTTTTGGTGGAGCGTCCTTATTGACCGATAGTCAGGGAAACAAATGGGTTGGTACTTATAACAAAGGATTCTTCTTAATGAATCAACCGAAAGGTTTTCACATGTTGAATAAATTGAATGCCATAGCAGATAATGAAGTACGACCAATTTTTGTAGATTCAAAAGACAGGATATGGATTGGTTATTTGAATCCATTAGTCGAAATATTTGATGCAAACTTTAATAAAATTAAAACTCTTACCAAAAGCAATAATGCTGGTCTAAGGGGGACTGAAATCTTCCAGTTCCGTGAAAACGAACAGCATAAAATGAATATATCTGGCCTCGAAAGTGGATTGCAGGAATATGATATTGAGAAAAACCAATTTGAGCATCAGGTTGTAGTCATGGATGGCTCCAAGGCAATTCCCCTGAATAATTTGACTAAAATTGTTAAATCGAAAGATGGAACGCTTTGGTTTGCCACTATGGGCGATGGTATTATAAAATATAACACTACTAAAAATGAGTATAAGATATGTAGGGCGAATTATGAGCAGTGGCGAAATAATCTTCCGTCCGATTGGCTGTTCGATTTAGCAATTGATAAAAGTGATATTTTATGGGTTGGTTCTACTAATGGTTTATGTAAGGTTGATCCCCGTACCGAAGCATTTTTTACATATAATAAGCTGAATAGCTCGATGCTTCACGATGTTATAAACTGTGTTTATGTGGATGACAGGGATAATATTTGGGTTGGGACGAAAGCAGGATTGTTTATTGTAGAAAATAAAACACAAAAGCAATTTAACCTCACAACCAATGAAGGATTGCCTAGTAATGAAATAAAATCTGTAATTCAGGATAAGAAGAATAAATTTTGGGTAAGCTCCAATATGGGGCTTGCTTCTTTTGAAGCGTACGAGAAGGAGAAATTAAGTATTCCTAAATGTATCTCCACTATACAGAGGTTTGATGTTTTTGATGGTTTATCGTCTAATGAGTTCTCTGATCGCTCAAGTGCGATTACAAGAAACGGTGTTTTATTATTTGGCAGTAATAATGGGATCACCAGGTTTCATCCCGACAGTTTATTCATTAACACTATCCCTCCGCCTGTTTTCTTTACAAAAGTGGAATTATTTTATAACACCATTAAAGTAAACTTTGCATACGACAAGAGGGTTGTTTTATCAAAGCCATTATATCTGACCGATACAATTCTCTTTGATTATCATCAGAACGTATTGACATTCGAATTTGAAGCACTGAATTATACTCAGCCTCATAAAAACCAATATAAATATCGACTTTCTGGTTTCAATGAGAATTGGCAATACTTAAAATATAAACATGAAGTTAACTACACAAACCTTAAGCCAGGGACTTATAAACTTACAGTTTGCGCTGCTAATAACGATGGGGTATGGAATAATGCTGGCAGGACATTAACAATTATTATTCTTCCTCCTTATTGGGACACTATTTGGTTTAGATTGCTTATTATTATTGGAATTGTTTCAATTATTATTGTTCTTTATAATGTTCGGGTTCGGAATATCCGGAGGGCAAACAAAGAATTGAGGGCAAGAGTTTCCGAAAGAACTATTGAAATAACTAAAAAGAATATAAGACTTCAGGAACAAGCGGAACAGCTCAACGCTACTAATTTATTACTTCAGGAAAGGCAGCAAAACATTGAAGAGCAATCGGAAGAACTGATGGTTCAGCGTGATGAGCTGGGAGAATTAAATGCCACGAAAGATAAGCTCTTTTCGATTTTGGCGCATGACTTGAAAAATCCATTTAATACAATAATTGGTTTTAGCGAGGTGATACTGGAAAATATAAATAAGTATCCCCTCGAAAGAATTGAAAAACAGGTCAGATATATCTACGATGCTTCTCGATTTACTTACAGTTTGCTTGAAAACTTACTTCAATGGTCGAGATCTCAAAGAGGGGTGATTGAATTTACTCCCGAAAAAGTCCGTATATCGGAGTGTATAAAAACTGATTTGAGAATACTCACACAACAAGCTGAAAGAAAGAATATTTTACTGAACCCAGAGATTGTTGGGGAGGAGCGGCTTGTAAAGGTCGATAAAAACATGATAAATGCTGTTATTCGCAATTTAACCAATAATGCCATAAAATATAGTTTTAAAGGGACAGCCATAAAACTTTTATTTGATTATAAGGAACAGGGAGTTCAAGTAACCATTACCGATAAGGGTATTGGAATGAGTGAAGAAAAACAGAAAATGATATTCACTATGGCAAATAACGTTTCAATGCCGGGAACTTCCGGTGAAAAGGGAACTGGTTTGGGATTGGTACTCTGTTCCGATTTTGTGAAAAAGCATGGAGGCATCCTTCAGGTTGAATCACGAGAAAACGAAGGCTCTTCCTTCTTCTTCACTATTCCGTATTGATTTTTTCGATTATAAAAAATCTGGACTAAACTGAATAAATAAATTTGGTTTGTTTAGCACGAGATTGGTAAACCGCATATTTCATGTGATTATTTTTGAATTATTCAAATATTTAATTGGAGAATAAGATAACGTGAAATAAAATATAAATGGAATAATCGCTCCAACCATTATACTCAATATAAATTCATATTTTAGGGCCCAACTTATTATCACTAGGAAAAATTAAAAAGACATGGACAACGAATACAAGCTTCTAGACGATGACCTTACGACAGCTTCAGAAAATAATCCTAAAATCTATTCCAAAAAAGCAATTTTGGGTTTTTCAATTTTTTTCTCTTCCATTTTTGGCGGTGTTCTTTTAATGCAAAACCTTAAAGATATTGGCAAAAGGAGAGAGGCTAATTTTATTTTATCATTATCCATCCTTTATACGCTATTAACTTTTTACATTCTAACTATACCCGATGAACCCAAAACATACCTGACATATTTATGTAATCTGGCGGGAGGATTTATGCTGTCGGAATATTTTTATAAAAAATATATTCCGGATGCTGACAATTGCGAGAAAAAGAAAATTTGGAAGCCATTGATAATTTCAATCTTAATAACAATACCTTTCTTCCTTGCTTTAATATATGGGCAGCAACTCTAATTTCATTAAAGCTCTTAAAATCAATTATTTTTTCAAGGTTTTTTAAAAGAACAAGATGTTGGGGATATTTGTTTTCGATAGAGAGATTAATTCAATTTGAATTAATCTCTGTAATAGCGATGTAAACTAATACATTACCCCATTATGGATCTAAATACTAAAAAATGTAAACCCTGCGAAGGAGGTATTTCTCCGTTAAGCCCTGAAGAGGTGGCTGGTTTGGTGAATCAAATTGCCGAGGGATGGAATGTGTTGGAAAATAGAAAAATTATAAAGGATTTTTCGTTCGTTAATTTCCTTCACACCATGGATTTTGTAAATAAAGTTGCTGCTATTGCCGAGGAGGAGGGACACCATCCCGATATGCTGGTGTCGTATGGGAAATTGAAGATAGAATTGTGGACACATTCCATCGGAGGGTTATCGGAAAATGATTTTATCCTGGCCGCTAAAATTGATCGTTTGTAATTAGCTGAAAAAGAACTGATGTGCCCTGATATTTTATTGTTTGACGGCGATTGTAATCTGTGCAATAATGCAGTACAATTTATTCTTAAAAGGAATACGGACATTTGTTTTGCATCCTTGCAGTCAACCACCGGTATCGAATTATTAATAAAGTATGAACTTGCAGCCGAAAGCTTAAATACCTTGGTATTTATTCAAAATAACTCAGCATACCTGAAGTCGGCTGCAGTTTTGAAAATTATTAAAAAGCTCAATGGGTTATGGCCGTTGCTATATGTGTTTGCTGTTGTGCCTTCGTTTATTAGTAATAAGTTGTACGATTTAATTGCCAATTACAGGTTTCAATGGTTTGGCAGGAGAAAGAATTGCATGCTTCCCGAAGGTTTTCCGAAAAGTAGATTTATTGAATAAACAGTTTAATTTCTGTCGAAATTCAAGTCCTAAAGTTAGGAAACTACTTCGAACTAATTTACTTTTGATTTAAACACTATAAACTTCTAAAGTATTCTTAATGAAGCACATTTATTCCCATTTACAAACAAACGCTTACTTTTCTGTTCAATCACTTGCGAGCTTTACAGCCGGGGCCGATTTCTCCAATCCTCACCAATGGTTCACTATTTTTATATTTAATACTTTAGAAGGCGGGTTGACCATTGATTTGAATAAAGTTCAAAGGAATTCCCCCAATGCAATATTTATAACTCCCGGTCAGCATTTTTCTATTACCAGCAATTCAGTATGTGAGGGATTTGCAATCTCGTTCAATAAAGAGTTTTATTGCATAGAATACCACGATAGTGAAGTTTCATGTAATGGGCTGTTGTTTTTGAATAATTTTTCGTTGGTTCAAATTCTATTGGATGAACAACAGCAAGCCATATATAATAATACAGTTAAGGAAATGGAAGGTGAGTTTTTGCAGAACGATCCTTTGCAAGCGGAGATGTTGAAAAATCTGCTAAAAAACTTGCTAATTCGTTCAAACAGGCTGTTTCGTATGCAAAATACTATGGATGGAGTTGACGATGCAAATATCGATTTTGCCCGAAAATTCAGTGAATTAGTCGAAAAAAATTATAAAGAAACCAAGCAGGTGGAAGACTATGCCGGTATGATGGGCATTGCATCGGCATCTCTTACAAAAAAGCTTCAGAAATTTGGGATAGAATCTCCATCGCGCATCATAAAAAACAGGGTTATTACTGAGGCAAAACGGCTTTTGTTATATACTGAAAAATCGGTAAAAGAAATTGCTTTTATAATTGGTTATGAAGATCAGCACTATTTTAGCCGTTTATTTACCAAAGAAGCAGGTATTTCACCCAGCGACTTTAAGAAAAACCTTCATAAAATATAATTGGTAAATTTGTCCATCACAAAGGAAAGTTCATCCATTTATAGAGCAACTTATAGTCTTTAAATTTGTTTCATAATTTATTAAAAGCTAATGATATGAAACGAATTACTAATAATCCAATTGTAGGTTATCTGTCCGTCATTAAATATTTGACATTGCTCTTTGCATTAACTTTTGTTATAAGCTCATGCGATAAAGAGGAAGAAATGAAGGCTCCTTTACTGGAAGGCGAGGCTCCTGATTTTTCTCTTAGCTCTTTAGATGGTAAGCAGGTTAAGCTTGCCGATTACAGCAATAAAGTAGTGGTGCTTTTCTTTTTTGGAAACAACTGCCCCTCATGCAAAGCTGCTTCACCTAATGTTGAAAGTATGCTGGTGGCTCCATTTGCTGGCAGGTCTGATTATCAGATTTTGGGACTTGATCAATGGAATGGTAATTCGTCAGCTGTGCAGGCATTTAAAACTATAACAGGAGTATCTTTCCCTTTGCTTCTAAATGCTTCGGCGGTGGCATCTGACTATAAAACAACCTACGACAGGCTCGTAGTAATTGATAAATCAGGAAATATTGTATTCTCGGGAACTCAAGGGGTATCTGCAGATATTGCTGTAGTAAAACAAAAGGTTGAAATGCTTTTGGGCGCACAATCAATTACACCTATTGATACAAGTGTGGTTAAAGGAGTAAATGCACCTGATTTTACATTAAATTCAATTTTGGGAAGCTCAATAAAATTATCCAGCTACAGTAAAAAGGTAGTCGTATTATTTTTTCTCGGAAACAACTGCCCTGCCTGCAAATCTGCTGCTCCCAGTGTTGAAAGTAAATTAGTGACACCTTTTGCGCTTCGTACCGATTATCAGGTTTTGGGGCTGGACCAATGGGATGGAAACCAAACATCGTTAGAAGTATTTAAAACGGTAACAGGAGTATCGTTCCCCTTACTTCTAAATGCTTCAGCAGTTGCCTCCAGTTATAAAACTACCTACGACCGACTTGTTGTAATCGATAAAGAAGGAACTATTGCATTTAATGGTTCTCAGGGAGCAGCAGCTGATATTGAAGCCGTAAAACAAAAAGTTGAACTATTACTTTCCAAATAATAGCTCACTATTATTTCATTGATAGTGTTACTAATTTATTCTTCATAAAAATGAAAACTATACTTATGCTTTGCGCAATATTGGCATCAATTGGCTTAAATGCCCAAACAGTTAAAAATTTTGAGTTAAAAGATATTGAAAATTCAACCCGAACATTTGCCGATTTAAAGGGTGAGAAACTTACCGTTATCGACTTTTGGGCAACTTGGTGTAAACCCTGCAATAAAGCCATTCCCGAACTTAATAAAATCTACGAAAGCTATAAAGAAAAGGGTGTTGAAATAATTGGAATTAATTGCGATGGTCCGCGAAGTGTTTCAAAGGTTGCACCTTTAAGTAAAACATTGCAGATAAAATATCCTGTTTTAATCGACATCAACTCAGATATAAAAAACGAGCTAAACCTAATGGCTTTTCCAACCTTAATACTTGTGAACCCTGAAGGGAAAATTGTTTGGATTCACGAAGGTTATGTTACCGGCGATAGCCAAATTATTATTGCGGAGATTGAGAAGCATTTAAATTAAAAGTATATATGAGATCCACCAACAAAATAATTCTGTTAGTATCATTTTTTCTATCGCTACATGCAGCATTAAAGTCTCAGATAAATGGCAATAATCTGCTGGAGTATCAATTTGGAGAATTGCCAGGCGATTCTGCTGCAATTTCAACTGTTTATGATAGAGCAAATTTAAATTATACTTACCAAAATTTTAAGGGTGGTGTTACTTTAGAGCAATTTCATTCGCCGATTGAAAAACGGAATTATACAAAACTATCGCAATATTTATTACAATACAATTCCGAAATGCTGGATGTTAAAATCGGTAATTTTTACGAAACCATTGGTCGCGGACTTCTGCTGAGGTCTTACGAAATACCGGGTGCAGTTCTCGAAGATTTAAGCTATCGCTCCCGTCACTATTTTCATCGCGACATAGCTGGATTCACTACAAAGTTTCATCATAAAAACTTCTCTACAAAACTTATTTATGGTAAACCATTAAACTATGTTTTTCCGCCTTCTCAAAGCGATAGTTACAGAAGGCCGGATATTATCGAAGCTATATACTCAGAATATTCTTTTAAGAAACAAACAATTGGCGCATCGGTGCTTCGACTTACAAACAGTAGTAAAAGTGCTGTTTATAGCATGGTAACTGCTTCGGGCAATCTTTCACCGGTAATTTCGTACTATACCGAAATGGCTAAAAATATCAGCAATTTTGGCTTGGCTGATTTTTCGAGTCAGGCTCCCTACGCTTTATATGTTGGAATCAATCTTTCCTTCAATAATCTGGGGATAAGTGCAGAGGCTAAAAGCTATAATAATTTCCTTATCGGTGCAGGTGTGAACGAACCTCCGGCATTGGTGAAGGAACATACCTACAAGGTTCTTAACCGCAGTACCCATGTGCTTCAACCGCTAAACGAAAAAGGATATCAAATTGAAGTTTTTTATACGTTTCCCGATCTTTCAACCTTAACGTTGAACAACACAATAGCGATTAATAATTTTGGAAAGAAATTTATATTCCATGAATATTTTGCAGAGTACGATTTTGTATGGCGCGATATGCACGATGTGAAAATTTTTGCTGATTATGCTGAAGATCCTTTCAAGCTCGAAGAGCAACGCATTTCTGCCGGAGCATATTTTGAATGGAAAATTCTGCAAACCTCTTCCCTTAAAACCGATTATGAGTTCCAAACCTATAACCGACTGGAGAAGAAGGTGCAAAATCATGTTTTATCGTTAGGTTATACTTACAAATCAAAATTGGTATTTAATATTACAAGTGAATTAAGCGATGACGCTTTTATTACCAACAATAAAACAAAAACCTGGGTCGGCTCAACTATAAAGTATAAAATTAATCCCGAGAATAGTGTTCAGTTGTTTTTGGGGCAACGAAGAGGAGGTTCTGCATGCAATGCCGGGGTTTGTTACGAAGTGCTGGACTTTAAAGGAATAGAATTACGTTTGACTAGCCGGTTTTAGTAGGAGTGATTAATTTGCCTGAATTGCAGTTTTGATAATTTTAAGTAATTGAAACGCAACTTTACAGATTCTGAACCATCTACTTTAAAACCAAAATTTATGGTAAGATATTTTTTGCCATTCGTTTTACTAATTTTCATTGTTGGATGCCATAAGGATAGCGTAAATAATGCCGATCGTTATTACTCAGCCGAGATTGTTGATTTTGACTTAAATTGCTCAAACTGTATACTAAAATTTGCACAGGATAATGCTACTATTAAAGACCTAATTGGTGAAAGCAATAATAACTACTACCATGCCATTAACCTGGATAAGGATACATTTAAAATTGGTCAAAAATTAAATGTCAAACTCAGAAAAGCAAATGAAGATGAGTTAACAGCTTGTATTAATCTCTACCCGTCTTTTGATTAT
>JAIFLU010000138.1:0-25501 GCA_020048915.1 Bacteroidota bacterium
ATTATCCGCACTATGGTAATCAGGGTGGTGAACCTTCCTCCATTATCCGGAAAGGAGACTGGAAACTGATTCATTACTACGAAGACGGTCACAATGAATTGTACAATCTGAGAACCGATATTTCGGAAACGAATGATGTTTCGGGCAGCAATCAAAATCTTGTGAATCAACTGCACAAAGAATTATTTGACTATTTACACCAGGTTGGCGCCCGGTTTCCTGAAAATGATCAGGAATATTCAGCCGAAGCCGAACGAAAATATCTGGAAGGCATTGAAAAAAACAGGCTCCCAAAACTGGAACAGGAACGTTTGAATTTTCTGTCCAAAGATTATGACCCGAAAAATAACTGGTGGGGAAGTGAAACTTTAAATAATTAGCAATGCTGAGCGTCATTCTGAAATCCAAATTATTTCCAATACAATGTGCAAATGAAATCATTTTCCGCTTGCTTCCCTTATTTTATGAAGTAAGTAGAGGAGATGGTTTTGAGAATCAACTAATAAACACGTTTTCAGCTTTTGCAATCAATACCCATAAAAAATATATAAACTTAAATATGAAGAAGAATATCATCCTTGTGTTACTCCTGATTACCGGAGGTCTTCGGGCCCAAAACCCCATCTGCCCCATTGGTACCTATATTGCCGATCCCACCGCACGCGTCTGGGCCGATGGCAAAATGTATATCTACGGCTCAACCGACGATGGCATTGGGCATTGGTGTTCCTACAAACACGATGTGCTGCATTCGGCCAACATGAAAAAGTGGGACATGCAACTCAATGTCTTTTCAACCAAAGGAGAAAAAGACGAAGTGAAAGAGACCGATGCCCTGCTGTTTGCACCCGATGCCCTGTTCCGGAACAACCAGTATTATATGTATTTCTGCACACCCGATCGCAACTACAGCGAAGGGGTGGCTACCTCAAAATCACCTCTCGGTCCGTTCACCAATGCCAAAAAACTGAATATTGGTAAATACGAAGAAATTGACCCCACCATTTTTGTTGACGACGACGGTCAGGCTTATTACTACTGGGGCCAGTTTACTTTGAAAGGAGCCAAAATGAAATCCAATATGACCGAGTTGGAAGAGTCGACCATTACCGATAATCTGATTAACAATAAAGAACACTTTTTTCATGAAGGGAGTTTTGTGTTTAAACGCAAAGGGATTTACTATGCATTTTATGCACACGAAGGTCGCCGCGACAGGCGTCCCACATGTTTGGGATATTCGACTGCAACCTCGCCTTTAGGCCCTTTTACCTACCGGGGAATAATCATAGACAATTTCGGCTGCGATCCCGAATCTTGGAATAACCATGGTTCCATCGCCGAATTTAAAGGACAATGGTATGTTTTTTATCACCGCTCTTCGCATGGCGTGCAGATGATGCGCAGGGCTTGCGTCGAACCCATTTTTTTTAACGCCGATGGCTCCATCGATGAGGTAGAGATGACTTCGCAGGGGGCAGGTAAGCCGCTGGATGCCATGATAAAAATAGAAGCCGAAAGGGCCTGTTTTCTCTCAGGTTATTGCCGCATCGAGTTGATTGAGCCGGGTAACGAGGCGTTACGCAGTATCTGGAATGGCGATTTAGCCGCCTACAAATACATTGATTTCGGAAAAGGAGTATCAACCTTTAAGATCAGGGCGCATTCATACAACGGTGGTATAATCAATGTGCGCATTGGCGGCTCCACCGGGAAAATTATTGCCACCCTGAATGTGCCCCCTCTGAGCGCCCGTTCAAAATTTGATGAATTGTCATGCTCAGTTGCACCGGTTAAAGGGGGGCAAGCACTCTGGCTGGAGTTTAAAGGAGTTGAAGATGGTACCAAACTTTTTGACATCGATTGTTTTTGGTTTGAATAAGCTTAAAAGGAGTTAACAAATATTACTGGATGAACAAAGTAATACTGTTTTCTCCCTTATCGGATTCGGCAAATTGTGGGCTTGTAATTCCGTTCAAAAAATAGATCAAATGTTGCTTATTATTTACTCGCATTAACCAATTGCAACAGCCAATAAATAAAGTAGATTTTGTTGACTACCATCTCAGGTTTTCATATCTTTAAAACTTGTATGAATGTCGTTTGCGTTTTTAAATAATAAGCAGAAAAAATATTCAAAAAATATAGATAATGAAAAATAGCTATTTCATGGTTGTTGCAGGTTTATTAGCACTCGGTCTGGAATCGTTTGCCCAGTTAAGCAGTGATGCGCCAAAAGTAAAAACTGTTCAGGGTGAATTAGAAGGTATAAATAGTTCGGGTGTAAAGATTTTTAAAGGTGTTCCTTACGCAGCACCTCCTGTTGGAGAGTTGCGGTGGAAAGAACCTCAGCCTGCTAAAAATTGGAGCGGAATTCGGAAAGCCGATAAATTTGGTCCCCGGGCGATGCAACTCCCGATTTTTGGCGATATGAATTTTGGATCGGATAAAATGGACGAAGACTGTCTCTATCTCAATATCTGGACCCCTGCTTTTACCGGAGATGAGAAGTTACCAGTGCTGGTATACATTCATGGAGGAGGTTTATTTGCCGGCAGTGGATGCGAGCCGAGATATGCAGGCGAAACATTGGCGCGAAAGGGAATTGTTTCCATTACAATAAATCACCGCTTGGGTATTTTTGGATATTTCGCTCATCCCGATTTGACAAAAGAGTCTCCAAACCATTCTTCGGGAAATTATGGGTACTTGGATCAAACAGCAGCATTAACCTGGATTAAAGCAAATATTAAAGCGTTTGGGGGGGATCCCGATCGTATCACTATTGCCGGTGAATCGGCAGGATCAATTTCAGTAAGCGCTCAAATGTGTTCGCCTTTGTCGCGGAATTTAATATCCGGCGCTATTGGTTCGAGTGGTTCGTTAATGGGAGCGCAATCGCCAATCCCTTTGGTTGAAGGAGAAAAAAATGGGTTAGCAGTGGCAAAGGATTTGAAATCGGAATCATTGGCAAGTTTAAGGGCTATTCCTGCCGAAAAATTGATGCAGGCAAAAGGGCAGTTTTCTTCAACCATTGATGGATACTTTATGCCGAAATCGCCAGTTGAGATCTATGCCAATGGGGAACAGGCAAAAGTACCATTATTGATTGGCTGGAACTCGCAGGAAATGGTACACAGTTATTTTTTACAAGGAAAAGCGCCAACAGTAGCTAATTTTAAAGAGGTTGCAAAAATTACATTTGGAGAGAAAGCCGCCAAAATAGCAGAACTTTACATTGTTACCGACGATGCTTCTGTAGTTAAAGCTGCCACCGATCTGGCGTCCGATATGTTTATCGGGTTCAGTACCTGGAAATGGAGCAATATTCATCAAAAAACAGGCGGGAAAAATGTCTTTCGCTATATGTATTGCCATCCTCGTCCGGATATGGTCGCTGCCATGGGAAATAAAGTAGCGGGATTAGCCGGTGGGGTTCAGGATGCCACCGATAAAAACGCTGTTAAAGAACCAAAAACAAATGGTGCCGTGCATTCTGCCGATATTGAATATGCAATGGGGAATTTGCCCACCAATCGTGTTTACGATTGGCAACCCGAAGATTATAGTTTATCCGAAATATTTCAAACCTATTATCTGAACTTTGTTAAAACAGGAAATCCGAATGGTTTAGGAGTAACAGAATGGCCTGCAACGAATAACCAATTCATTCCACCGGTGCTTCTGTTAGATGTTAATACCCATTTAAAAAAGGACGCTGAACTCGAAAAACGGTACGAATTTTTGAACGGGTTTTATTTCCCTGCAAAATAAATACATTGCATATTTTAATCCATTTGGAATGAAAACATCTCTGCATAAATCGATATTCATTTTGAGTTTTTTGTTTTTGTTAACTGTTTCCTTGAAGTCCCAATCCTTGTCAGAGTGGTTCGATGTAAAGGAAGTAGCTGATAAAGTGTGGCTGATTGACGATCATAATGCTGTTAATATTTATTTGATCGAGGGGAAAGATAGCGCCCTGATTATCGATACCGGCATGGGAGCCGCAGACCTTTCTTCACTGGTAAAAAAGCTTACCAATAAACCAGTTATTGTGGTAAATACGCATGGACATCCCGATCATGTTGGCGCAAATTATCAGTTTGAAAAGGTATATGTACATCCGGCAGACTCAACCGCCACACGGATGCTCAATTTGATCGAATCCCGCAAGCAATCCGGCGAAATGATGCTAGCAGGAGCCGTTCCTCCCGAAGGAGAATTATATAAAGATAAAGAGCTCATTACAAAACTTATTCCTGTTAAAGAGGGCTATAAATTTAAGCTTGGAGGCCGCACTATTCAGGTCATTGAAACTCCGGCTCATACCGCAGGAAGCATTTGTTTATTAGATATTGAAAATAAATTATTTTTTACAGGAGATAATAATAACGATCTGGTTTGGCTTTTTCTGGAGGGATGCCTGCCCTTGTCGGTATATTTAAAATCCCTTGAAAAGCAAGCGCTACTGATTTCGGAATATAACATCATATTTCCAGGCCATGGAGAAAAAATAAAAAGCGAATTTGTTCTGGATGAGGTTGAATGTGTAAAATCAATTTTAAATGGTACATGCAAATCCAAGCCATACAAATCCTTTGCAGGCGAAGCGAAAATTTGTTCTTATGGGAAAGCAAAAGTCGCGTATGATCCTAATAATCTGTGAAATTGTTTTGTTAAGAAACTGTTTAAATTTATCTATCCAGTGTATTTAAAAATTTAACCCCTTCAGGGTTGCGATTTTTGTAGGTTGACACCTACGGCTATTAAAATTTAACCCTTTCAGGGTTTTCAGCAAACAAAAGTCCAAAGGATTTTAATATGAATAACCTCCGGTAAAACCGGAGGCAAACTAAACGAGAAATTTGGAACCCCGAAGTGGGTTCAATTTAAATTTAAATAGTTTCTAAATATTTAGGTACTTTTTTGAAACACTTAAAAAGAATTAAGTTTCATTTTTAGACCATCTCTTTAGAAACTGTTTAAACTTAACACAGAGAATTATTTATGAATATTTAGAAGGATTAGAGAAGGTATATAACAAAGAGCGACTAATCAATGTTTTTTTTGAGAAGGCACAAAGATCACGAAGATGAAATCGCTGGAGATTTCTAAAACTCTCTGTCCTCTGTGCCTTCTCAATACCATAAATTATTTATTAGCGTTAACTTTCAAAGAACAGAAATTTTTTTTTATATCAAAACGGATTTCTCTGTGTTAAAAAATAATTTTGTTCTATTTTAAACAATCTCTTAGTCTGTAAACATTTCCTTTAGATGGTATCCTTTTCATCCTCCAGATTGTGCAAATAAATTTCTCCTCAAAAAAACTGTATATTGCACGCATAACTTCAAGCTATGCACGATATAGATATCATATTGTGGGAAAAGGTTAAATCTGGTGATACAGAGGCTTTTGAGCTTCTGTTCCGGAAATATTACCTTATGTTATGCTTGTTTTCGAAGCGTTTTACCAACGATATTACAACATCCCGTGAAATAGTTCAGGACTTATTCATCTACCTGTGGGAGCGCCGGGTAGATACTCCAATTCATTCGTCTTTTAAGTCATATATCCTTCGGGCGGTGAAGCTGAATAGTATTCGTCGGCTGGAAAATGATAAAAGACAAGGAGTACGAATGGACTTTTTACCGGAAAATACCGAAGATGCTGTCTTTTTTGATCATTTGGAATATGCCGAATTGCAGGAAAAAATAATGCAGGCAATTGCTTCGTTGCCCGACCAATGTCAAAATGTATTTAAATTAAGCCGCTTTCAACTGCTAAAGTATTTAGAGATTTCGCAGAAATTAAATATATCGGTAAAAACGGTCGAAGCTCACATGAGTAAAGCGCTCCGAATAATTCAAAATTACCTGGACGACAAGTTTATAACTATCCTGGCAATATTATTTTTCTACTGGAAATAATTTATTTCAAAATAATTTAGTCATCGACTAAGGGTATCCCCTGCTTTTTTGTTCTCACCTAATGAAAAGAAATACTATGGATTATTTTAAAGACATCACCTTAGAAGCGTTAATTCAATATATTGAAGGCTCAATAGCCCCAGCAGTTAAAGATTCGGTTGAAACCTGGATTCAAGCGGACAACCGGAATCTTATTTTTTTTAATAAAATAAAAGATGCCTGGCTGGATTTAGATCAAATAAAAGATTTTGGCCCTGAGACAGTTGATGGGGATTGGGCAAATATTTTAAGCCAAATTACGAACGCGAAAGGAAATAGGTTAGCAAAGACTGAAATTAAAAAAACGCCACTGTTCCAAAGATCATGGATGCAGGCTGCAGCATTAATTTTATTGGTTGTTTCGCTTGCCGGTGGTTATTTTATAGGACATTCCTCAAATAAGAAAATCGAAAATGAGCCGCTGGTATACAACGAAATTGTAGTTCCTAAAGGAGAAAAATCGCAGTTAGTATTATCCGATGGCACTAAAATTTGGGTGAATGCAGGTAGCAAACTTCGCTTTCCTAATCGATTCGGTGGAAAATCCCGAGAAGTATGGTTAGACGGAGAGGCCTTTTTTGAAGTAGCTAAAGATAAGTCCAAACCATTCTATGTTCGCACCAGCGATTTGAATATTAAAGTATTGGGAACTACTTTTAATGTAAAAGCCTATAGCGACGAAAATATTATTGAAACAACGTTGCTCGAAGGTCTGGTAAGCCTCGAAAGAAAGGTTGACAGCAATAAGGATGTGAAAGAAATTTTTCTTCAACCCAATCATAAAGCTATTTATCTAAAGAGCGAAACGTCGGTGGTTACAGAAGAAATAAAGCGTGAAATAATAGAACCACTTCAGGCGCGTAAAATTATTATATCTAAGCCGGTTCAAACGGAAATAGCCAGTTCGTGGAAAGACGGCAAACTGGTATTTGAAGATGAAACGCTCGAAAATATTGCCATAAAGCTCGAACGGCATTACGATGTTGTTATTCATATTGAAGATGAAACAATGAAGCGCTTTCATTACAGTGGCGTACTGAAAAATATTTCTATAGAGCAAGCAATGAAAGCTATGCAGTTAACCACCGAATTTAAATTCACTATAAAAGGGAATCAAATTAATATCTCTAAGAAATAAACAATAAAAAATCAAAAAGCCTATGGAATAACAGAAAAGAATAGAATAAAAAAATCGGAAAATGCAGTCACATTTTCCGATCGGTATAAGTTTGTTAAAACATTCGTAATCTTTTCGTTGGAAGCGACGGATTACGAAAAATTCTAACCTTTAAAAACTATGTCAATATTATGAAAAAAAAACAACTAACGGATGCTTTTCATTTGGAAAATAGCATCGAAAAACTACTACTGGTCATGAAACTTACATTCTTGTTAGCAGTGATTAATATCCTGGCAGTAACTGCCAATGGATATTCTCAGGCAACCAGGTTATCCCTGAACCTGAAAGATGCCACTCTGAAAGAGGTATTCTCCCAAATTGAATTGCAAAGCTCACTTTCTTTTTTGTATAAAACGGAAGTAGTGAATCCGGACGAAAAAGTGAACATCACGACGCAAAGTGCTACCGTATCGGAGGTATTAGACTACCTGTTTTCCAATAAAAAAATACAATACGAAATACTCGACAATTCTCTGATTGTCTTATTGCCATTAAATGAGTCGAAACAAGTGCAAAAAGTAACCGGTACAGTAACCGATGCGGCCACCGGAGAACCTCTGATTGGGGTAAACGTAGTGGTTGAAGGCACCACAATAGGAGTTGTTACTGATGCCGAAGGGAAATTCGCCATTGAGGTACAAAATCAAAGTGCTTCACTGGTTTTTTCCTACATTGGTTATTTAGCTGAAAAAGTTGCAATTTCCGGTCAATCAGTCATTGAGGTTAAAATGGCTTCTGATATAACCAAACTCGATGAGGTGGTTGTGGTAGGTTATGGAACAGTGAAGAAAAAAGACCTAACTGGTGCGGTAGCAAAGGTCGGTGGGGATGAACTTACTGAACGTCAGACCACAATGTTGTCGCAAGCCTTACAGGGGACAACGGCAGGGGTGATGGTTACCCGTAACAACAATGCGCCAGGATCGACCGCTACTATTCGTATCCGCGGCATTACTACAATTGGCGACAACAACCCGTTAATCATTGTGGATGGCGTTCCAGTTACCGATATCAACGATATTAACCCCAATGATGTGCTGGATATGTCGGTTCTAAAGGACGCCGCCTCGGCCTCGATCTATGGTTCAAGAGCAGCAGCAGGTGTAATTCTGATCACCACTAAACGTGCAAAAGCCGGAGAAATTTCGTTAACATACAATACCGAATATGGCATTGAGAAGCCAACTAAATTACCTGATTACGTGGATGTGAAACGTTATATGCAAATTGCCAATGAACTACGTTGGAATGACAAGAATAACGATGCAAACGAATACCCTCTATATGCAAAAGATGTAATTGATAACTACGATGCTTTGAATGCTGAAAATCCGAATAAATATCCCGATACTGACTGGGTGGAATATTGCTTAAAGGATTATGCACCACGTCAAAGCCATTTATTGAACATTACTGCGGGAACCAAATCGGTTCGCACAAAAGCGTCCATTGGTTACGACAAGACCAGTTCGCTTTACAATGTAAGTTCATCATACGAGCGGGTTACAGCACGATTTAACAATGACATTACCGTTAATAAGTTTATAATGGCCAGTATTGACTTGAACTTTAAACGTTCAATATCAACAAAACCTTACCATGATCCAATGTATAACACTTTGATCTCTGCACCGGTTTACGCAGCCGAATGGGCTGATGGCCGTGTTGCCGAAGGAAAAACGGGAGCCAACATATATGGTATGATGAAATATGGTGGCTACAGGAATGCATGGTATAATAAGGTTGGTGGGAAGATGTCGCTGGATATAACTCCAATAGATGGGTTAAAAATATCGGCTGTTATTTCTCCCAGTCTGGGATTTGATAAGTCAAAAACTTATAACCTAAAGGCACCTTATTATTCTGCCGATGACCCAACAGTTTTGGCCGGATACCTGGAAGGGTGCATCTCAACCAATCTTTGGGAAAACAGAAACGAATCCAAAAGTATAACTTCACAGGTATTGAGTAATTATATGAAATCTTTTGGATCGCATAATTTTAATGCAATGGCTGGTTACGAAAACTATTATGCCTATTATGAAGACCTGGGCGCATCCCGTGAGAAATATGAGTTGATGAATTATCCATATTTAAATATTGGGCCGCTCGATTTAAGGGGGAACTCTGGTGCAGCCTACGAAAATGCTTACCGTTCATGGTTCGGAAGGATACTCTATAATTATAAAAACAAGTACTATCTCCAGGGAAATATCAGGTACGATGCTTCATCGCGCTTTGACGAAAAATATCGTTGGGGTTCTTTTCCTTCATTCTCTGCTGGTTGGGTAATCAGCGAGGAGAATTTTATGAAGGATTTAGCGTGGCTTTCTTTTCTGAAACTTCGCGGATCATGGGGTAGATTAGGCAACGAGAGGATTGGTAATTACCCTTACCAAGCTACCATTCAGTTTGCGAATGCTTTGTTTTATCAGGGTACCAATGTTACAGCAGCTCAAACTGCCGCTCAGGTTGAGTATGCCATTCGCGATATATCCTGGGAAACTACCGAATCAATCGACTTTGGTTTAGATGCTAACTTCTTTGATAACAAGCTTCGTTTAACCGGCGACTATTTCGAAAAAATCACAAAGGATATGTTACTTTACTTGAATATCCCGGATTTTGGCGGGTACGACGATCCTCAACAGAACACCGGAAAAATGAATACCAAAGGCTGGGAGCTTGAAATCGGCTGGAATGATAAAATTGGCGATTTTAATTATTCTGTTTCAGCCAATCTGTCCGATGCCAAATCCATTATGGGCGATCTGGGAGGAACAGAGTTTATTGGCGATCAGGTGAAAAAGAAAGGTAGTGAATTCAACGAATGGTATGGATACGTGTCGGAAGGCCTGTTTCAGACTGCTGAAGACTTGGCTGCTTCGCCCAAACTAAACACCAACGTGAAGGTTGGAGATGTAAAATATAAAGATATTAGTGGACCTGACGGGATTCCTGATGGGAAAATTTCTCCGGATTATGACAGGGTGCTATTAGGAGGTTCTTTGCCTCACTACCTCTATGGCGGTAACATAAGAATGAGTTATAAGAACCTTGATTTTTCAATGGTTTTTCAGGGAATTGGTCAGGTGAAAATCAGGATGGGAGATGCAATGGTACAGCCATTGGTGGCCAACTGGGGGAATGTCCCAAAAATACTCGATGGAAACTCCTGGAGCAAATACAATACAGATGAACAGAATCTTGCTGCCAAGTATCCCCGCTATACCGAAACCAATAAATCTGTCAACTATGCAATGTCCGATTTTTGGTTAATGGATGGAGCTTATTTCCGTTTAAAAAATATTACAATTGGATATAACATTCCGGCTAAGTTTACTCAAAAATTAAAACTTCAAAGAGTCCGTGTGTTCGTAAGCGGAACTGATTTATTTACTGCCGATAAATTTCCGGCAGGCTGGGATCCTGAGGTTGCAACAAGTGGTTACCCTATCACATCCTCTTATTTGTGCGGTTTATCTGTTACATTCTAAATTATTGAAAGGTGAAATGTTTAGGATACAAAAATCGCCCGATAGAAATGATATAAACATAATTACACGCCTGGTTCAGGCGACATTGGATCATAAATAATAAAAAATTGAATAAATGAAAAATAAAATATTACCTATACTGTTGATAACCGGATTGATATCCGCGGTATCCTGTACCGATCTGAATATAAATCCTCTATCGGAAGGATCCAGCTCAAGTTGGTACTCAAACGAGACTGAAGTTACCATGGCTATAAACGACCTGTATCGGTTGGATTTTTGGCCAAATTATATGATCCCAGGTAACGATTATGACTTATGGAGCGACGATATGATGAATCGCGACCGCACTACTGCAATTACTTCCGGCACGTTGAACGGTCAGGACGGTAACGTGATCGATTGGTGGGCTAAATCATATAAAACTATAGCCAGGGCCAACACAATCATTTCCAACTTAAGTAAAATTAAGGATAAATTGCCTCAAACCACCATCGATAAATTCGAAGCCGAGGCAAGATTTATTAGAGCAAGCCAGTATGCAAAACTTATCTCCTATTTTGGCGATGTAGTTTATAATGAAAGTACATTAACTATAGATGAGATGTTTAAGCTAGGTAGAACAGATAAGAAGGCAATACTCCAAAAGATCTATGCCGATTATGATTTTGCTGCCGAAAAATTGCCGGCAACCTATGGAACTGCGCAAAACTTGAGGGCAACCAAAGGTGCAGCCTTGGCAATGAAAGCTCGTATTGCTTTGTTTTTTGAAGATTGGGCTATTGCCCGCGATGCCGCCAAGGCTTGCATGGATTTGGGCGTATATGAATTATATTCCGACTATGCGACCTTATTTTTGTCCAAAACAAAAAACTCTAAAGAACTGGTTTTCGGGATTGCACGGTCCACAACACTAAATGTTACCATACCCGATACAAAAAACTATCTCACACGTTTGGTCGGTGGATGGGGCGGAGCAATGGCTCCAACTTGGGATTTATTCTGTTCATATCTCTGTACCGATGGTTTGCCTATTGATGAGTCTCCGCTTTTTGACCCCCGAAACCCGTTTAAAAACCGGGATCCCCGGTGCAATGCCACTATCGTGGAATTCGGGACCCCATGGCTTGGTTTTGTTTATCAGCCGCACCCCGACTCTCTGAAGACCCAGAATTTAAAAACAGGGGCCAGGGTAACCAATAATGATAACCGAGCTAATGCTCAATTTGCATCATTTAATGGCCTTTGCTTTAAAAAGGCTATTGATGAGGACTGGACGGACGACTTCAAAGCTGAAAATACCAATTTAATTATGCGGTACGCTGATGTATTATTGATGTTTGCAGAAGCTAAAACAGAGCTTGGCGAAATAGATCAGGCTATGTTGGATGTCTCTGTCAACAAGGTGAGGGCTCGTGCATATAAGGTTTCTGTCGATAACAAAGCTGTATATCCTGAAATATTAGCTGGCGATAAAGCAAGTGTGCGCAAGGCTATAAGAACAGAACGACGCATGGAATTAGCCATGGAGGGCCGCAGATATGAAGATATAATTCGATGGAAAATTGCTGAAAAGGTTTTGAGCAAAGATATGTATGGCATGCTCGACCCTGCGGATTTACGCAATAAAGTTGTTAAAACAGGTTTATGGTTTTTCCCTCAGGTGCCACCAATTGACGATGACGGTTGTGCCGACTTTGAGCCAATGTATAACGCCGGGCTGGTTAAACTTTGTGCCGTGAGGAACTTCCCTGGTTATCAGTACTTATGGCCTATTCCTACAAAAGAAATTCTTATTAACCCAAATCTGGTGCAAAATACGGGTTACTAAAATCTCAAAAGAGTTTGGGTGAGAGCGGTGAGAATTGCTTTTCACACAACCTCTTTTTTTAGTATTTTTTACTTTTTAGAATCGTGATTAATTTATGAGAAAAGGGTTTTGGATATTTTTTTGTTGGATTCTTATAGGGATTCAATGCTTAGTGGCACAGGACAAAATTTCAAACAAGGTTCCTTATTTCCTGAAAAAATATAAGTCTCTTTATGTTACTTCCCCCCAAAAGGCTTCGCTTGCATGGTTTGAGGACGCAAGGCTTGGAATGTTCATTCATTGGGGTGTTTGGGGAAAGTATCATGAAGCATGGGCAATGTATAGTAACCGTATTCCTTTGGAAGAATATCAAAAAACTGCAAAGGAAACAAATGCTTCAGGATTTGACGCCTTAGAGATTGTAAAGCTTGCTGAAGAAAGTGGAATGCGTTACATTACGTTTGTTGCCAAGCATCACGACGGATTTTGTTTGTGGGACAGTAAATTCACTGATTTCGACAGCAAAGATTACCCCATGAACAGGGATCTCCTGGCCGAACTTGTAGGTGTTTGCCGTAAACGCGGTATGCCGCTCTATATATACTATTCTCTGGGCATTGACTGGACTCATCCTTACTTTATTCCACGTGAATTTTACAAATCGGCCCGGCCCGACTATGCAACCACTCCTCATTATTTTAAATACCAAAAGCCGGAGGACTTCAAAAAATACAGGGAATTTTGCAAAAATCAGCTTACCGAACTTTGCACCAAATATGGGTCTGTCGCTGGTTTTTGGTTCGACCCGCTGGGAGGGGTGCTGGCTAACAGCAATTTATTTGATGTGCAGGAATTTTACGATTTGATACATCGCTATCAACCACAAGCCCTAATCCATTTTAAAACCGGTATTACAGGTTCCGAGGATATTTTGGTAGGAGAGCGGGAGCTAAAGTCGATCAGCATGCACTATCCGGGGAATACTCCTCAGGATAAGCAAATAAGAGAGTTGTCCGACCAAGCCTGGCAAAAAAACATGGTCAAGAAAGCTGAAATTGCAGTTACCAGTCAACGCAACTGGGAATGGAACCCTGAAATTTCCTGCATGGATGTAAATGGGCTTTGGAAAATGCTTGTAGGGGCTTCTGAAAACAACGCCAACCTTTTGCTAAATTTCGGCCCTAAGCCCGATGGGTCAATCCCCGACGATGTTGCAACCAATTTCCGCAAACTGGGAGAAAAAATTCGAAAGGAAGGCTATCCGGCCCTGAATAAAAATACCTGGATGGAGTTGCGAAAAAAAGGTGCAGATCTTGACAAAACAGAACAGGTGAAAACTGCTAGGTAATATTTTCAAATTCCGAATCTTTCAGGAATATACAAAAAGCCATATATAAGCCCTGATTTTTGAACTTAGTATTGCTGGTTAACAGACTTTTTTGAATGAGAATAGAGTATTTTTAATTAAACTTATCGCAATGAAGAGCATCAAAGTTTTACTTTTTGCCGGAGCAATAATCTTGGGAAGTTGCAAAACAGAACAAAAAATAACTAAACCATTATCCTACTCCGGCATCTACCCCCATCTTGCCTATTATAACAACGAAGGCGAATGTGGCACTGGCGCTGTGGTTCCATGGGCCGACCGTTTATGGGTAATTACCTATGGCCCCCATTTGCCCCTGGGTTCGTCGGATAAGCTTTACGAAATAACCAGTGACCTGAAACAATTGAAACGCTCCGAAAGTATCGGGGGGACACCAGCAAACCGGATGATACACCAGGAGAGCAATCAATTGTTTATAGGCCCTTATGCAGTCGATGCTTCCGGAAATGTTAAAGCCATTCCTTATTCGGCCATGCAGGGCCGCCATACTGGTAATGCAAGGCATCTGACTGACCCTGCAGGGAAGATTTATTATGGCACTATGGAAGAAGGGTTTTACGAAGTGGATGTAAAATCGCTTCAACCTACCATGTTGTATAAAGATGGCAATAACTCCAAAGGTAGGCGCATCGATCATAACGATACCAATGTTAACCCGCAGAATGCCACGCTCCCCGGAGCTCATGGCAAAGGTTTGTATTCCGGTCAGGGTGTGATGGTGTTCTCTAACAATGGTGAAGCTAACCAGCTTGCATTAAAGCAATTTGATATCCAAGCGGGTGTTTTAGCCGAATGGAACGGCAAAGACTGGAAAGTAGTGCGTCGTAACCAGTTTGTTGAAGTTACAGGGCCTGGTGGTATTTACGGGAATGCAAACCCGGCAACAGATCCAATCTGGGCAACTGGCTGGGACCATAAATCGGTGCTGGTGGGCGTTCGCAATGCGCAAACAGGCTGGAGTTTCTACCGCCTTCCCAAAGCCAGTCACAGCTACGACGGTGCCCATGGCTGGAATACCGAGTGGCCCCGTATCCGCGACATTGGCACTCCCGAAAAACCCGATTACCTGATGACCATGCATGGCATGTTCTGGCGTTTCCCAAAAACTTTTACAGCCGCGAATTCTGCCGGAATCCGTCCACGCTCTGCTTATTTAAAAGTCATTGGTGACTTTGCCCGGTGGAACAACCAGCTTGTTTTTGGCTGTGACGATTCTGCAGAAAAAGAATTTTTAAACAAACGCAAAGTAAAAGGGGGGATCGAAGGCCCCGGACAATCCAACTCCAACCTGTGGTTTACATCTTTCGAAAATCCCGACCAGCTTGGGCCGAATACTGCCGAAGGTGCTGTTTGGATTGCTGAGGAAATTAAGGCAGGAGCTGTTTCCGAACCATTTCTGTTTGCAGGATGGGATAATAGAACATCATGGATTAAAAACGACGGAAAACAAGCTACTAATTTTACTTTTGAGACTGATGCCAAAGGTAACAACGAGTGGAAATCCATGAAAACGATAAAAGTTGAAGCTGGAGCTTCGGTTGAAGTCCCATTTGCTTCTTCAGAAAGTGGGGAATGGGTAAGAGTAGTTTCTGATAATGCAACTAAAGCCACGGTTCATTTTTCGTTTGCACAAAAAGATATCCGTAAAACTAAGTCCGATGATATGTTTACAGGTCTTTCTGCTGTTGAAAACTCCGAATCTAATGCCGGTTTGTTATGGGGATTGGGCAAGAATCGCCGCAAACTTGGTGTTTTAACGGGCTCCTCCACAGATAATAATTTCAACGAAATTGGATACTACGAGCTTGATTCGCTGATGAACCTGGATAAGAAAGATGATGCAGAAACCGCCAGACACATTCGCGAAAAATTTGCCATTCCACAGCAGGTTGTTACCATCGACGAAGCTTCTGTTTTGGTGATCGACGACCTGAACCGTCGCTGGAGACTTCCAAAAGGGAACGAAAAATATACCTCACTTACCAGTAATGCTGTTCTGCGCATTTGTCGGGAGGTTGCTACCGAGCGCGACTTGCTCAATTGCTCCGGCACTTTTTATGAACTTCCTGCCGAAAATGCCGATGGATTTGCAAAAATACGTCCGGTTGCTTCGCACAATTTCCGCATTCATGATTTCGCCTCGTATCGTGGAATGCTGATTATGACCGGTATTGATGCAAAAACAGCAAAGGGTAATTCGCACGTAATTACGTCAGAAGATGGCAAGGCATCTGTTTGGGCGGGTACCATCGACGATTTATGGCAAATGGGCAAACCGATTGGCGAAGGCGGACCTTGGAAAAACTCGGCTGTAAAAGCGGTGGTAGCTTCTGATCCTTACCTGATTGGATTCTACGACAAACGCAGCCTGAAACTTTCGCACAACTTGAAAGAAGCGGTTACTTTCACCATTGAGGTAGAACCAATTGGACATAGTTCTTGGATGATTTACCAAACCCTGTCTGTAAAATCAGGAGAGACTTTCGAATATACTTTCCCGGAAAGTTTCCAATCGCGATGGATACGCTTTGCAACCGACAAGGATTGTTCGGCAACGGCTTGGTTGAAGTATGAATAATAAACTGCGACAATTTTTAATCCGATATGCCCTTTCTTTAAGACTTTGGTTTAAATTGGGCACAACTTTAATCACTTAAATTATTTAGAGTGATCAGGATATTTTCGCAGATAAAAATAGATACAAGGACATTTAATGCAACCAAAGGATGGTTATGACCAATTCCTCAATATGATATAATTGTAAATAAAAATTTACTCCCTAATAACCCAGGGTACTAAAGGTTTACTTCAACAGATAGTTTAGAGATCAGCAGTTTGTCGAAGTTTATGATTTTTTAAGTTAGTAGTTAATAGTAGTTTGGGCTACCTGCTGTGAAGCAGGTAGCTTTTTGTCAAGTATTAGTAAAATTGCGAATTAATTTAGCCTTACCAATTAAAATAGGATTGGATGGTATTTTTCTGATTTATATTTCACATATTTTAAGTTTAACAAACTAAAGCTAAAGATAATTATTTTTTCATGGTGGTTTGATTTTAAGGTATTTAAAAAATGTTTCCCTAAAATGTTTCGACTCTTAACCAAACCATGATATCACTAACAATTAAAAGCTATCTTTCTTCAA
Organism: Bacteroidota bacterium; assembly: GCA_020048915.1. Taxonomy (GTDB): domain Bacteria; phylum Bacteroidota; class Bacteroidia; order Bacteroidales; family JAAUTT01; genus JAAUTT01. Next base: position 16,990 of record JAIFLU010000138.1, read on the forward strand.
TTTTTGGAAATTGACCAAACTCCTTTAATTTTGGTAATCGTAACTAATACCTGATATATGAAATTCTGCCTAAGCTTATCTACACTTCTAGTACTTTTATCTTTTACCGCTCTGAAGGCGCAGGTTCCCGATTGGGAGAATCCTGGCGTGTTCCGCATCAATAACGAGTCAGCTCATGCAACGCTTTTACCATATTCCGATGTTGCATCTTCTCTGAGCTTCAGCAAAGAGGCTTCTTCATTCTATAAATCGCTCAATGGTACCTGGAGATTCCGCTGGACGAAAAACCTTACAGAAGTGCCCGCAGACTTTTATTCTCCTGCGTTTAACGATAAAGACTGGGACAAAATTTCCGTTCCCGGAAACTGGCAGCTTCAGGGGAAATATGATCCTCCAGTGTTTACCAATATAAAACATCCGTTCAAAGCCGATCCTCCCAGGGTTCCTAAAGATTATAACCCTCAGGGGCTTTATCGTACAACTTTCACCATTCCCGATAACTGGAAAAACAACCCTGTGTTCCTCCATTTTGCAGGAGTGCAATCAGCCGGAATTGTATATGTGAACGGACAAAAAGCAGGTTATAACGAAGACGCTATGACGCCTGCCGAATACAACATTACCAAATTCCTGAAACCGGGTGAAAATATTCTTGCTGTACAGGTTCTGAACTGGTCAGACGGAAGTTATCTCGAAGACCAGGATTTCTGGCGTCTCGGAGGTATTTATCGCGATGTTTATCTCTTTTCGACACCTCCCATGCATATCCGCGATTTCCAGGTGATAACCGACCTGGACGAAAAATATCAGGATGCGCTGCTCAAACTTACCATAAAACTTAAAAACAACACCGCTGCCAGTGCTGGTGCCGGGTCGGTTAAAGTCACCGTTTCAGGTTCCGATTCAAAAACTGTTTTCTCGAAAACCATTCTTGTAAAAGCACTCGGTGCCGGCAAGGAACAGGTTTTAACCTTCAGTCAGAATGTAACCAACCCTCTGAAATGGACTGCCGAAACTCCCAACCTGTATGTTCTTACTATGGAAGTTTTAGATGGCAACGGTTCTGTTTTTGAGGTAATAAGTAAAAAAATCGGCTTCCGCGAAGTCGAAATCAAAAATGCCCAGTTGCTCGTTAACGGGAAACCAATCGAAGTAAAAGGAACCAATCGTCATGAATTCGATCCGAATACGGGACGTGTTATCAGTCGCGAATCGATGATTACCGATATTGTACTCATGAAGCAAAATAATTTCAATGCAGTTCGTACATGCCATTACCCCAACGTTTCCGAGTGGTACGATCTCTGCGACGAATACGGACTTTATGTGATGGACGAAGCCAATATCGAAAGTCATGAGCTGTGGGCCGACCATAAAATCTACCTGGGTGAGGACCCCGCATGGAAAGCTGCCTGGATTGACCGTGGTGTTTCGATGGTAGAACGCGACAAAAACCATGCTTCCATCATTAGTTGGTCGATGGGTAACGAAACCGGCTGGGGTGCCAACTTCGATGCCATGTACAAAGCTATGAAAGCAATCGACCCCACACGCCCCATTCATTACGAAAGCAAAAACCCGGCCTATGCTAACGTGTTATCGCGTTACGATATCATCTCGACCATGTACCCTTCCATCGAAGAGATTGTTCGCTTGATGAACCTTGACCCAACCCGACCGGTGATTATATGCGAATACGCGCACTCCATGGGTAACAGCTTGGGCAATTTCAAGAAATATTGGGATTTGTTTTACAAGTATCCACGCCTCCAGGGAGGTTTTACCTGGGACTGGGTAGATCAGGGATTACGCTCGAAAGATGAAAATGGCAAAGAATACTGGAACATTGTGAATTACAGCGACGGAGCCAATGCGAATGACGGCTTAATAAGTCCCGACTGCATCCCTCAACCTGAAATCAACGAGGCTAAAAAGATGCAGCAGAATGTGGCGGTGACTGATCCTTCAGGAGGTCAGGTGAAAATATTTAATCGTTTTTTCTTCAGTGACCTGAAAGATGTAATCATGAGCTGGAATGTAACTGAAGACGGAATTGTTGTAAAATCGGGTGAGATTTCTAACCTGAATATCAATCCGCAGGATTCTGCTCAAATGGATCTGCCTCTGAACAATGTGCAATATAACGCAGGTAAGAATTATCATCTGAATCTGAGTTTCAAACTGAAACAATCAACTCCATGGGCTCCCAAAGGTTTTGAAATTGCAAAAGAACAGTTCAGTATTCCCTCTTCAATGGGTATCGCTGACGAACATCCCGCCTCCACTGAAAATATGATGGTTGTTAAAACTGCCGGAGTATCAATTTCATCGTCGAAGATGTCTGCTATTATAGAGAAAGAAACAGGTTTTCTCCGTATCAACTACTTAGGTCAGCCAATGCTTAACCATGCGCTCAAGCCAAGTTTCTGGCGTGTACCTACTGATAACGACGAAGGCGGTGGAGATAACAGTTACGCAGCCCGCTGGAGAAAAGCAGGACTCGATTCTTACAAAACTTTGGTAAAAGGCATCAATACAGAAAAGATGGCCAATGGATCCGTAATGGTGAATGTGACATCAGTACTCGAATTCAAAGGTGGGAATATGGAACTCAACACCAGTTATACCATCTATGCCGATGGCGCAACTTATGTGCACTACAAAGTGAATCTGCCGAACGAATTTCCTCCTCTTGCTAAAGTAGGTGTTAAATTCGCCATGCCGGCAAGTTTCGATAAAATAGAATGGTTTGGACGTGGTCCTTTCGAAAGCTACCAGGATCGTAAAGAGAGCGCTCATTTCGGATTGTACTCAGGAAGAGTTGCCGATCAGCATTTCCCGCATGTAATGCCCCAGGAAAACGGAAACAAAACCGATGTGATCTGGATGGATATCATTGGATTAAACCGTGGTCTGAAAATCGAATCAAAAGGCATGCTGAATATGAATGTTCAGAACTACTCCCAAAAAGCTTTGAATGCTTCCAAAACTTCGCACCAACTGGTTCGCGGAGATTTAACTTATGTGTACATTGATTTACAGCAGATGGGCGTTGGAGGTGACGATAGCTGGACTCCACGGGTTCACCCCGAATATCAGCTAAATGCTAAAAGTTATGAATTCGGGTTTACATTGAAACCTTACTAAAATAATTACAACATACCTTAGTTTTAATTACATGGAAAAACACAATTCGAAAAACCTTGGAAGAAGAGAATTCATAAAAAATACCGGTATGATTACCGGTGGAGTTCTCCTGTCTTCGGCACTTGCCACAAATGCAGGCTGCATGGGTGCAAACTCAAAAATTAATTATGCCCTCATTGGTTGCCGTAACATGGGCCTTAGCAATCTCAAAGTATTCGCTAAGGATAAACTGGCTGAATGCGTTGCAGTTTGCGATATCGACAAAAACATTCTGAAAAGCACCGCCGAAACTGCTTTGAAACTTACAGGCAAGAGGCCACAGGAGTATACCGATTTCAGAAAAGTGCTGGAAAATAAAGATATCGATGCCGTTATCATTGCTACTCCCGACCATTGGCATGTTGTGATGATGATTATGGCGCTTGAAGCCGGTAAACATGTTTATGTGGAAAAACCGATGGGTCACAGCATCGAAGAATGTCTGCTGATGGAAGAGATTGCAAAAAAATACCGCAAGCTTAAGATTCAGGTAGGAATGTGGCAACGCAGCTCCAAACACTGGTTCGATGCCTGTGATTATGTAAAATCGGGAAAATTGGGCGAAGTCGGCCTTGTCAAAGCCTGGGTTTACAAAGGAATGGATTATGCGGTAGAGCCCAAAGCCGATTCGGTGGCACCCGATTATGTTGATTATGATATGTGGCTGGGACCAGCTCCAAAGCGACCATTTAACCAAAACCGCTTCCATTACGATTTCAGGTGGTATTGGGACTATGCCGGTGGAGCCATGACAGACTGGGGAGTCCATCTGCTCGACTTTGCCCTGCTGGGCATGAATGCAGGTTATCCCACTTCCATATCCCCGGGCGGCGGAATATTCCAGCATAAGCCTGGAGCCATCGAAACCCCTGATATACAGCAAGCCATCTATACCTATCCCACCCATACCATGATTTGGGAGTGCGGTATGATGCCCGGAGTTGGCCCTTATGAAATGGAACATGGTGTTGCGTATATTGGAACCCGTGGAACCCTTTTGGCATCCCGCAAAGGTTGGAGGGTAATTCCTGAAATGAGAAACAAGGACAAATCGAACTGGATTGAAGCCGTTCCTATGCAACCTCCTGTTGGTGGCATGGACGATCATATTTTCAACTTCCTGGCAGCCATTCGCACCGGTGATAAATTGAATGCTCCTGTGGAAGTCGGTTCAAAGGTGGCTATAATTTCAGAGATGGGGAACATTGCCTATCGTGTGGGTCAGAAAATCACCTGGGACGAAAAATCCATGAAATTCAACGAAGAAGCAGCCAATAAGCTGGCGAGTCTTCAGTATCGTGAACCATGGAAGTTGCCTAAGGCATAGTCTTTAACAGCCAGGTTACACAGAGAACCACGGAGGAAGCCCAGAGGAATTCAAGAGAAACAGCCGGAAGCTCAGTGATGTCAATGCGGCATCGCTGAGCTTTTGTTTTAAGATTTAATACTGAATGATACGGGAGGTATCAAATGTTTATAGAAATAAGAAGCCAGATTGTACATATTTTTAAACGCTATTACTACACTTATTAATAAATCGTCTATTTTTACAACAATTAAGAATCTCAACTACTTAAATTAAGAAACTGTTTAAATTTATTTATCCAGTGTATTTAAGAATTCAACCCCTTCAGGTCTGCTGAATTATATGTTTCATTTTCAGTAGGTCGACACTTGTGGTTATTAAAATTTAACCCTTTCAGGGTTTTTAGCAAACAAAAGTCCAAAGGACTTTAATATGAATAACCTCCGGTAAAACCGGAGGCAAACTAAACGATAAATTTGGAACCCCGAAGTGGGTTCAATTTTTATTAAAACAGTTTCTAAGTATAAACAGTTTTAACTAAAAGTTTATAAATGCTCAATCAATCTACTATGATTTTGAATTGCCTTCGAAACTTCCTAAAAACTAAGGGATTCGAAAAGGTTGATTCAATCACTTATTCCATAACTATATTACTTTGTACCCTTGTAACGTTAACTAGTAGTATCAATGCCCAGGTCAACTCCAAATCAGCGGCCTATTTCGATTTAAGTCACGAGAGTAAAGTATTTGGACATAAAAAATATTTCAGGCTTTATCTTCCACAAGGATATGAATCCTCGACAAAACATTATCCGGTCATCTATTTTTTTCATGGATGGGGTGGGAGATATTTTAAGGACGAGAATGCATTGCTGGAATACGAGCTGATTAAGTCGCTAGTCGATAAGTATCAGGTAATGTTGGTTCTTTGGGATGGAAATATTTCTGAAGAAGAGCCCCGGCCTTATAATATTGGAAATCATGAGGACGTGAAATTTCAAGTTCAGATGAAAGATTATTTTCCGGAACTCGTCTCTTATATCGACAACTCTTACCGTACGTTAACTGACAGAAACCACCGGGGAATAATCGGCTTTAGCATGGGTGGATTTATGGCGTATGTTTTGGCAGGGAAATATCCAGATAGGATTTGTGCTGCAGCAAATTTGCATGGAAGTCCTGAATTTTTCATAGGATATCCCCATAATCATACCCTTTATCCTTTGCGCTATACGTTTAAAAATTTACAGGATGTTCAGCTCCTTCTGCATAACTCCACCAACGACGAATTGTATTATTTGAATCGGGAAGTAAATAGTGGAGCCAGTTGGGAAGGCGGTCTGCATTATTCGTATGAATTGTTTCCGGGAGGCCATAAAATTGACGATCCCGGAAAAACAGAAATATTTGAAAAAGCAATTTGCTTTGTGGCATATGCCTTTGATCATCCTGTTATTAAAAAGGAAAAATGGTCTCATTTCGATCTATATCCTGATTTTAGCATTTGGGATTATCAGGTGAATACAACTAAAGCGACGCCGGGATTTGTATTCCTGAAAAATGTAAATCGCAATGGACTCGGAATATACACCTATAAATGGCTTCCGGATGGTCCACCAGTTGATACTTGCAAAATTAAGGTAACTACTTCGCCTATTTACGATCCTAAAACTCGATATAATTTGGTTAGTTTTAGAAAAGAGGATAGTGAAATTCAGTACAGCACTATCGAAAGCAATGAGAAAGGGGAAATAAGGATTGAAAGTGAAGGAAACGGACAAGAGTATGGGATTTTCAAAGAGGGAGAGACTTCAAACATAATCTGTTTAGATTACCTATTGGCGGACGATAAACGTTACTTAAGAGTGGGAGAGGAGAATAAGCTGTATTTAAAACTTTTTAACCGGGGCGGTGAAATTAATACTACTCAGGAAGTATCTCTAACTCTTTCAAGCCCGGATAGTTCAGTTAGAATTAAGAAAATTGATGCTTTCGCGAAATTTAAATCGAATGAACGAGTAATCATTTCTGCCCCATTTATAGTTTTGACTGATAAAAAACCGCCAATAGATGGCTCCCCAAGTTGGCTAAAGTTCAAAGTGAAAATAACACTGAATACTAAAGAAACGGAAGATGAATTAATTATCCCTGTATTTTTTAGAGTGCCTGATTTCCCAAAAGTTAAAATAGAAGATCGATATAATTTGCAAGATAGCGTTTATGGATCGGGCGATGGAGATGGGGTAGCAGAGCCTGGCGAAAAAATAATGGTTTTGATTGATGGATATCGTACACGACTCTATTATGACGATCCTTATGTTGAGGCAGACGAGGAACAGCTGGTTGATGAAGTGCTCCCCGCCAAATGGCCCGATGGGTTTACACTAAGTTCTGTTATTAAAATTAGCAAAGATTGTCCTAAAGGTCATATAGTTGAACTATTGGCAAATTTTGAAACGAAATCTTTCATGCCAATCAATCGTAAACTTACCTGGGGGAAAATTGATATAAAGGTGGAGTGATTCTACTAATCGTATATCAATGTCGTTTAGGTAAGAGTGAGGCTTCGACTCCAGCCTGACGAACTTGTATTAGTGTCACACTGAGCGAGTCGAAGTGCGTATTAATTATTCAATTCCTAAACTGAACGATATTGAATCGTATATATTTGTCAATATTTGAATTCGTTACGGGGTAGGAAATTTCCTAAATAACTGTTTCTATATTCAGGAACTGAATTTCTCTTTATTACTACCATTTTGTCGGAAATCACCACACCCCTGCCGGAAAATCCAACATATTACGAAATAAAGTATTGTCATGTAATAGATATACATATAGTTATAAATATGGCACAATTATGGCTATATAGGATTCCAAAACAGATTTCTAATTCTAAAATGTATGCCATGATCAAAATTGAACAACTTGTTAAAACCTTCCGCACCGACGAAGTAGAAACTACCGCCCTAAATCGTGTAAACCTGGATGTTAAAAAAAGTGAGTTTTTAGCCATCATGGGCCCTTCAGGCTGCGGCAAATCAACGCTTCTTAATATTTTGGGACTTCTCGACAATCCTTCCGGTGGAAACTATTTCTTCGACGGCGTGGATGTTTCGAATTTCAAAGAAAAACAACGTACAAACCTTCGTAAAGGCAATATCGGCTTTGTTTTCCAAAGCTTTAACCTGATTGACGAGCTTACTGTTTTCGAAAATGTGGAATTGCCATTGCTCTATCTCCGCATGCCCTCATCGCAACGCAGAAAACTCTTGGAAGGAGTTTTGGAACGCATGAAGATTGGACACCGGAGTAAGCATTTTCCTCAGCAACTTTCGGGAGGACAGCAGCAACGTGTAGCAATAGCCCGTGCAGTTGTAGCTAACCCCAAACTTATTATGGCCGATGAGCCTACCGGAAATCTGGATTCGGCAAACGGTGAGGAAGTAATGAACCTCTTATCGGAACTAAACACCGATGGCGCAACTATTATTATGGTTACCCACTCCCCAACTCATGCCGAACGCGCCCATCGTATTGTTCAGCTTTTCGATGGTCATGTAGTAGCGGAAAATTTGAGAAAGAACTAAGAAGAACCTGACACTTTGAAAGGGTTTCCCCTTAATAGTGGCGAATTAGAAATACATGTTTTCTGTAAATAAAATGAATAGTTGTTCTAAACATTGGGAAAGGCAAATACATAAATGCACCAAACAATTTAATTGAAGACATAAAATTCTAATAATATTAAGTAGGAAATGCTTAATAAAATTTAAAGTAAAATGACCTGGCAAAAGATTAAAACATGGAGTTTAAATTATTAAAGCATAAAATAAAACAACTTTTTAAGCTGAAGTACCAGCTACAAGTAAGCCTAATAAGCTACAGTAATTTAACATACTTAAAGCATATAAATCAAACTCGAACTTAACAGTAAATAATATGTTTCGAAATTTTCTCAAAATAGCCTTACGCTACTTATGGCGAAATAAAACTTACAGCATACTTAATTTCTTGTGC
>JAIFLU010000138.1:25542-48987 GCA_020048915.1 Bacteroidota bacterium
CCTTACCTGCGCCATAATAGCCATGCTCCATATTTTAAATGTGTTTAATTATGACAAATTCCACAAAAACTACGAACGCCTAAACTCGGTGGAAGCATATGTTACTTTTTTTAACGGCAGCCGCTTTCCTAAGCAATATCTATCGGCTTCACTTACCAGTACTTTAAAAGAACAGGTACCCGAAATTGAAGATATAGCGCGCATTACCGAAAGAGAATACTCTTTTGTGAATGGGGATAAAATTTTTAATGAAAAAGGTATCTATTCCGACAATTCTATATTCGAACTGTTTACTTTTCCGCTCAAGCAAGGCGATTCTAAGAGCGTATTCCGTGAAAACAACTCCATTGTGATTTCGGAGCGGATGGCTAAAAAGTTTTTCGTGAATACCGATTGCATGGGTAAAACAATAATACTGAAAGAGGAGAATAATCAGGAAGCATTTACCATAACAGGGATATTGAAGGATATTCCTAAAAATTCGTTCCTGCAATTCGATTATATAATTCCTTTTAAAAAGTTCTTAGCCTCTAACAACTGGGCATACGAAACAGGGGCCACCTCCAATACTACCTGGATATTATTAAAGCCCAATGTAGATAGAAATGCTGTTAACAATAAAATAAAGAATCTGATTAAGAATCAGGAAGCAACACTAAACCAGGAATTATTTCTGTTTCCATTGAAAGAGAAAATTCTCTATCGGTATGCTGATGGAAAACGGGCCTGGAATGAAATGCAAAATGTGGTTATTGTTGGAAGTATTGGCCTTGCCATTCTCTTAATAGCCTGCTTCAATTTCATTAACCTCGCAATTGCCCTGAATATAAGGCGGCACAGAGAAGCTGGCATCAAAAAAGTAGTTGGCTCCAATAAATCGACTATAGTTTTTCAGTTTCTGGGCGAAACATTTATCATTACCCTTATAAGTCTTGTTTATGCCATAATGTTGGTAGAATTGCTGTTAACCGGACTCAATGCCATGTTTGGAGCTGATATTCACCTTAGTTTATCGAACCCTACCGTTATTCTTATTTTTACTGCCATTACACTTTTCACGGGATTGGTTGCAGGGATTTTTCCGGCATTATACCTGGCATCCGCCAATCCATTGAGCGTACTGAAAGGAAGAATTATTACCAGCCATAGTTTCAGCCTTTTTCGGCAGGGGCTTATAGTTTTTCAGTTCACAATTCCTATTGTTCTGATAATATGCATGATGATTATTAAAACGCAGGATAAGTTTATGCGAAACTTCAACCTGGGAGCCGATAAGGATAAATTGATAATTCTTGCTAATTCCAAAAACATCCAAAGCCATGCCGAAAGCGTAAAAGCTGAATTACTCTCAATTCCTGATATAAGTGCTGTAAGCTATACAAATTGCATCCCGTCAAAAAATGCAAAAGTTACCAGCGAAGTTGACTGGGAAGGGAAAGATGCTTCGGAAAAACTCCATTTTTGGTGTATTAATACCGATTTTGACTACAATAAAACAGTAGATATAAAAATCACCGAGGGAAGGTTCTTAAATCCCCAATTCGCCTCCGATTCGTCCAATTTCCTGATAAACGACATAGCGGCCAATACCTTAAAATATAAAAATCCGTTGGGAAAGACCCTCACTATAGAAGGGGAAAAGGGCACTATCATTGGTGTATTTAAAGATTTTCATGCCATTGACCTGGCTGGTCCGATTGTTCCTACCATTATCCGAATTAAAACCGACGACCGGAATACCTTGCTGGTAAAGTTTGCCTCGGGCAATTACCCTACCGTTGCCGATAAAATCCGCAAAGTATACACCCGCTATGAACCCGACAATCCATTTCAGCCAAGGTTATTCCGCGATATTACGGAATTTTCGGAATTAAAAATGCCTTCCAATTTAGTCGGTTTAGCTTCGTTTATAGCCATTCTGCTGGCATGCATGGGACTATTCGGGCTGGCTTCGTTTATGGCAGTGAGTCGTACCAAAGAAATTGGAATCCGCAAGACCAACGGAGCAACTTCCCAATCGATCATGTATTTATTGTTGAAGAATTATGCCAAATGGGTTACCATTGCCTTCTTCATTGGCGCCCCTGTTGCATTTCTATTGGGGAAAATCTTCCTCGGAAAGTTTTTCTTCCATGCAGCTATGCCTTGGTGGGCTTTTATTATTGGTCCAGTAATAGTTTATTTCATTGCTCTATTAACAGTAAGCGGACAAGCTTATCGGGTGGCATCGCGCAATCCGGTGGAATCGTTAAGGTATGAATAGTTTGAAACCAAGATTAAGGTGTCAGAAAAAAATTGATTGATGAAAAAGTGATGATAAAACAACTTAAAAATGATAAAAGCATATTTAACAGCCTATTTCCGTAGTTTAATCCGAAACAAAACTACCTCGTTTATAAACATATTTGGCCTTTCCATTGGCCTTGCAAGTTGTTTTATTATTATGCTGTTTGTGGTAAACGAACTGAGGGTAGATAAATTCCAGGTAAACCGAAAAACGGTGTACCGTGTTCTCACCGAAAACCGAAATAATTCCACCTCATCGTTTGCTTCTTTTTTATTTGGCCCTGCCGCCAAGCAAGAGTTTCCGGAAATTGAAAGTTATGCCCGAATGGTTGCCTTGGGAAATATCAAGGTGAAGAAAGACAACCAATTTGTGGAAGAACCCAATGCCCACTTCGCCGATCCAGCTATTTTCGAATTGTTAACATTTAATTTTCTGGAAGGAAATAAATCGAAAGCACTGACAAATCCTAATACCGTGGCTATTTCCGAGAGTATGGCCCGGAAATATTTTGGCAGCACCAATGCAATGGGCGGAAAACTCGAAGTATCTATTAAAGGAGAAGAACAACTGTTGACAGTTACCGGAGTCTTTGCCGATTTACCAAATAGTTCCTCCATTCGTGCAGATTTTATTGGCGATATTCAGTTTGGGAACAAAAACCTGATGAAAATGCTGATAAATTATGGAAACGAAGAATTACCAAAGGAAATGCCGGCTGCATGGGATCATAATTTCTATACCAATCTTGTTAAAGTATCAGTACAAACTAATATGGTTGACCTGGAAGCTAAAATAAATCGTGCTTTCAAAAAATATCAAAATAAAGAAGATGATTTTCATTACAAACTGCAGCGGTACGATCGCATTTATTTGCATTCGGAAGTCCATGACAGTGTTTGGAGGCATGGAAAACTCAGCGATATTTATATTTTTTCGGCTACCGCGTTTTTGATTTTACTTATAGCTTGTTTTAATTATGTAGTTCTATCGCTCGCCCAATCCGAAAAACGCGCCAAAGAAATCGGTATACGAAAAGTAAGCGGTGCAAATTTCCAACGGTTAACATCGCAGGTTTTACTGGAATCAATTACTATTTCGATAATTTCGCTGCCCATTGCCATTGGGTTAACCGAGTTATTATTACCCCTGGTTAATTCGCTGTTGGATAAAAACCTGGTGGTTCAATATTCTCAAAACCTTATTTTTATTGCCGGCATCCTGATAATTGTGCTAACCATCAGTTTTATTTCGGGATTATACATTTCGCTGTACCTGAATAAATTTAATCCAATTGCCATATTGCATGGGAGCACTGCCAGGGTTGGAGCCCGATCGGTTTTTCTAAAATCATTGGTCATTTTGCAAATGACGATTTTTATTGCCCTGACAATTTGTTCCATAACCATAGTAAAACAATTAAAATTTGTAACCACCTATAATCCGGGCATAAATCCTCATAATGTGCTATCCATTTCCCTGAACGATATATTGGCGCAACGGAATTATCAGGTTTTGAAGCAGGAGCTGGAAAAACTTCCTGAAATTAAGTATGTAAGTGCGGCAGCAAACAATCCTCCTTCCTCTTTTACAATGACCATGCAGCTTCCCAGGATAGATGACCCTACAAAGCTAGCAGCGCTTGAAGTATTAATGGTCGATTACAACTATATTGAAACATTAGGCTTGGTAATGAAGGAAGGTCGGGCATTTTCCCGCCAATTCCCAAGCGATTCGAGCGGTATAATTATCAACGAATCGGCCATTTCAGAACTCGGATTAACTGATCCGGTTGGTAAGAAAATACCGGTGGGGACAATAACCGGCGTAATTAAAGATTTTCCCGTTCATAACCTGCATAGTAAAATACCGGCAGCTTATTTGGTAATCTATCCAACTAATTTATTCGAGATGGCCATAAAAACAACATCGAGTCCTGCTTCCGTTATTCCAAAAATTGAAGCAGTATGGAAAAGAGTAAACCCCGATACGAAATTCGATTGCAGCTTGCTTACCACCAAAATAGAAAAGCAATATCAGTCGGAGCGAACCTTGTCCAAAATCATCATCCTGTTTACCATAATTGCCATTGTAATAGCTTCACTGGGACTATTTGGACTTTCTACCTTTTTAACGCTAATCCGCACCAAAGAAATTGGCATACGAAAAATAAATGGCGGCACCCTTACTCAGATGATATTCCTGTTCTGGAAAGATATTTTTAGCTGGGCAGGGGTAGGCTTTCTTCTATCCTGTCCTATTGCCTGGTATATAATGAACCGTTGGTTGCAAAATTTTGCGTATTCCACTCAACTAAGCTGGTGGATATTCGCATTCGCAGGAATCGTTGCACTTGTAATATCCCTTATAACAGTTAGCTGGCAGGCATATCGGGTTGCAGCGCGCAATCCGGTAGATGCGTTGAGGTATGAGTAATGTCTGGAACTTGAGTTTTGTTTAAGTCAAACAATAATTCCCAGATTGAATTTCATATTGCAATTCTCTTTAATTCCCTTTATTTTTAGCTTTTTAAAAAGTTAACCTTTTTGAACAAACTAATCAATATTATCTGAAATGAAGAGATTTCTCCAATGTTTATTTATGATTTTGCTTTTTCAAAATAGCATTTATTCACAAACTGACCCCCTTTATAATTCTGACAACTCGCTTCCAAGCTCCAATCTGGAGGTAATTACCAAATATAGGAGCTTATTAATGGACAATGCAATAATCGATAATAAGGTGGATGGTAAAAGGTATTTTTATGAATTAATACAAAAATTCGATAATAATAACTACCTGCCTCTTTATCCGGCAGAGAAATGGATTATTTGTCTGTGGCTGGGCGAATATGGTATTTTGATTTCAGAAATATCAAATATGGATTCCGCTGAGGTTGTGAGGATGCAGTATAAAATAAATCCTGTTGAGGATCAACTTTACAAGATATTAACACAGACCCTTTTAAAAAACAAAGAAAAAATCATTGACAACATCAGTAATTCGGTTATAAAACCGGAGGACAAAGACTTTCTTAATCTTATTATTAAAACCTACAACCTACCGGTGGATAATAAATACCAGGAAACTCTAAATAATGCTGCAAATAGCTACCTAGAAGAATATCCGGGAAGTAATTTCGAGAACTATATTCGAAATTTTGTTCGTTATGAATATGCTGTTAAAGGATTTTCATGGGGAGTGGAAGTATTTACTGGAGCAGGTTTGTCTAGCCAGGAAATTTCGAATTATTTTAAAAACGAGGGGATTTTTGGAACTGGTTTTATATGGGGAATTAATAGATTTCAGCTAAACACCAGGGTCATTCTCTTATTTTCTGAACTAAAACAAGATGTAACTGTTGGAAGCTACATTTGGAAAAAAGGGGAAGGTGTTGAAACGGCATTGCCCGAAATCAGCCTAAGTTATGACCTCTTGAAAAATGATAGGATTAGCCTTACACCAATAGCTGGCATTGCATGGTATTTAGCAACGCCTACCTCTGAAGACAAGCAAAAGAATAGTGAATTAAAGGAAATTAAAATTAACTCTAAAGCATCGCCAATCGTTGGGATTGATTTTGGGTGGGAGTTCTTTAAGCGTAGTAACTACAATTATGCATACCGAAAACAAATATTCTCATACTATTCCTGCAATCTCCGTTATACCTTTCAACCAGTTTATTTTTCAGATAACTACGATCGTATGAATGGCTTAGTGCATAGCATCTCAATTGGGGTAAAATTTGGTTTTGGCGGTTTGAAAAGAGTTTATTGATGAGAGTTCAATAATTGAGTCTTAAAACAACTCACTTTCAAACAAGTTCGACTTCTTTGAAAATGCATTCGCTTTTCTTATTTTTTCTACTCCAATTTAAACCAATAAAAGGCAACCTGTAAGAATTAAAACAAATTGCAACCTTCTCTTTGTATTCCGTATAACCAGAAACTGATTGCATTTTGGTTATGACAAATATTAACAATATGAAGATTCAAATCTACCTATCATTAATCTGTATTTGTTTATTGGGTTTTTCTAAAAATATTACGGCGCAGGAAAAAATATATTTCCCTTATTTTGAAATGATAAATGTGCAGGATGCCGCTGCCATTCAGCTTTCCACATCGAAGCTTTTAAAAACATATATTGAAGAAAACCATAATTATACGGTTATAGTTCCCCGAAACGAAGAGGGCATTGTTTTTCCAAAGGAGGACTTTTTAAAGTCAATTGAAAATGCAAAGCAGCAAGGTGCCAACTATTTATTGGTGGCCGAAATCAATAATATTGGCAAGCTCGCTATTCTTTCGATGTCGCTGTTTGAAGTTTCGACCGGAAATAAGATCTGGAGCGACTTAATAAAAGGACTTCCACTTGATGACTACGATCCGGTTTTATCGCGTGTGGGGAGGAATTTCGGAACGAGTGTTAAGGCAAACGATGATGCCGATATTTACGATGCAACAGCTTATGAGCAGCAACGCGAAATGAAACTCCTGAACTTTCAGGCAAATCACTTTACGGGATTAGAATTGGGAGGCAATTATCTTTTTAACGAAACGCTTAACACAAAGCTAGGGCTAAATTTTTATTACGATATTTCGAGTGTTATCCTGCATATGGAATTTGAATATTCCTCTAATGCCATGTTTAATTTTTTAATCCTCGACGATTGGAAAAATTCGGATGTCCGGAAAAACCGAACTGGCAATTTTGTTATGGGAGTCTCGTTTCCATTTACAAAAACTAAAAATACATTTTACGCCGAAACAGGCCTTGAACTGGGTATAGTTTCGATGAAGGGCGGCAATCCGAATATTGACGTAAAAGGATCCGGACTTGGTATTTCTGCGGGGGTGGGATACTTAATAGGCAGGAATTCAACCTCCAATTTCAGGTTCCAAACGGGTTTAACTATACCCACCTACCGGGTTGGCAATCAATACATCCCAATTCTGAAATTTGGTATTATTACATCATTTGCCAATTCTGCAAAGAGAAAATAAAAAATACAGATGCTTAAAAAGATTGAGCTATAGAAATTGTTCCACTATATTTTAAGGTAGGTGTAAAATCTTTTTATTTCAGAACCTCAATCACCAATTTCCAGGTTTTGCCATTTTCCTTTTTCCATACATGAACATAATTTGTCTTCAGAGGAGGCGCTTTTTCCTCTTTTTGAATGGTAGCAGTACCGTATACTACCCCCAAATCGCCCGATTTTGCTAGAAAGCCATCGATACAAGTGAACGTAACCGACTCTCTTTTGAACAGGTGATCGAAAACCAATTCTTTACCTATAATTGGTTGGAATTGGTTTTGATAATACCGGACTTCAGATGATAAAACTGAATTGTATGCCTTTGTAATTGCAGCTTTCTGGCTGGCGATCAATCCATTTTCGATCTTTAAAAGTTCCTCCTTAGAAGTTTTTTGTGGTAATTTGAGAGGAATAGCAGAGGTGGATATTTTCGCCCTTTTTAAGGGTTGATTGTATTGAATTCCTAAATCGATAAGTACTTTCCAGGAGCCAGTCTGATCCTTCCTCCAAATGGTGAAAAAGTGACCTTGTGCTTCAACATTTTCAGCTTTCCTGCTTTTTCTGATTTCCCATGGCCCTGCTGACAAACCAAAATCGCCTGATGCAGCAATATCCACATAGTCAGGCTCCCACCACAACCACGTCGAATCTTCCTTTTGCTGTTCATAGTGCTTTCTGAACGGAATAGGACCATTATTAAAACCCAGCGATTCATCGTTTGTAAAAGCTAAAAAGGCGGTTCGTGTACTTTTCTCTTTTGCCGTAAGACTGAATTCACGTTCAGTTTTAACCATGGAGGCCAGATTTGGATTTGCAAATTCCTGCGCTTTTAAAGCCAGCGAAAACATGGTTGCGATTAAAAGAATAAAATATCTTTTCATAATCAGTAGCATAAGTTAATCAAATTCTAAAACAACTAATTGAAAATTTGGTTGTTGAGTCAATAGGTAAATTTTCAATATTTATTTGCGGAATAGTTTTATTTCTGAATAAAGGATGAAAGTCCTCCCGGTCTGTTCCCAATTCGATTTCCCCAGGAGGAAGGCTCGCTTTGCAGCCATATTTCTAATTTTCCTCCCTGCTTCAGGAGAGGATATGTGATGAAATTTTTATCGTACAACTTACCATTAAGCATTGTTTTACTGATATAAATTGCATTGCCCGGGGATTTATGGCATATTATTTCGAACCTCTTCGAATCGGGTAACTGAATACTTATTTTATCGAATTTTGGAGAAGTGAGCAAATATTCCCCCGAAACCGGATTTAAAGGATAAAAGCCCATAGATGCAAAAATATACCAGGCGCTCATTTGCCCTGCATCGTCGTTTCCACCTAATCCACCCGGGCCGTCGCTATATTCTTCTTCTAAAATTTTCCGAACTTGCTGCTGCGTTTTCCAGGGTGAAGAAGTATAATTGTACATAAATGGAATTTGGTGTCCGGGTTCGTTTCCATGCCAGTATTCATTTTTAGAAAACAGGCTATCCAATGCTGACTCCAGTTTTCTTTCCCCTCCCATGAGGTTGGCTAATCCGGGAACGTCCTGCGGAACATAAAACGAATATTGTCTTGGAGTGCCTTCGGTAATATACGATTCGCGCAAATCGGGGTGAAAAGACTCAAACCATTTTCCGGTACTATATTTTCCCCGCATCATCCCCACATTCTCATCAAAAACGTTTTTATAATTAAGCGATCGTTGGGACAACTCCCGGTAATCGTTGGTTTTCCCCAACCCCTTCGCCACAATGGACAATGCATAATCGTCGTATGCGTATTCCAGGGTGCGGCTAACCTGTTCCTTTTTATGAAAAGCAATGGGCACACTGTCTTCCATGGGAATGAAGCCATATTTCAGATACGATGGTAAAGCCCTTCGTCCCATTCCATTGATATAATCTGCATCATTTGCAACTTCAAATGCATTTTTGCGCATCAGTTTATAGGCTTCTTCAACATCATAATCGCGAATTCCTTTTGAATAAGCAGAAGCAATAAAAGCTGTAACATGATCGCCAATCATAGCCGAAGTAAAACTGTTCCAACAGGGAAATATTGGCAACCACCGGCCTTGCTGTCCCTTTAAAATTAAGGATTGAACAAACTGATTTATGAGTGAAGGTTGAAGAATTTCAAACAATGGCAGTTGAGCCCGGTAAATATCCCACATCGAAAAATCGTCATAATAATTCCCATCCTTCATTTTCAAAAGTTCATAATTGCCGGCAAATTTTGGGTAAGTGCCATCCACATCGCTAAACAAACGGGGATGCAGCATGGCATGGTATATCGAGGTGTAGAAGATGCGCTTGTCATTGTCACTATTAGTTTCCACTTTAATTTGCGACAAAGCATTTTCCCAAATTTGGGTTGCTTTTGCATGAACAGTATCAAAATTCGAAGTAGGTATTTCTTCCTGCAAATTTTTTTTAGCGCCTTCCAAACTGCTAAAAGAAGTTCCGATACGAATGCGGAGCTGCTCCCCTTTTTTCATGGTAAAGCCCACAAATGCGCCTATGTCCTTTATGTTACCAATACTATCTGTGTTAAATTTACCCGCTTCGCTATAAGTTCCCCAATTGGCAATTGGCTTGTCTATTTTTAAGAAAAACCAGCCATTAAATCCGGCTGAATTCCCCCAGCCCTGATAAATTCGATGAACAGGATTGTATCCCCAGACTTCGCCCTTGGCAGCATCCACTTTTATGAACCCTTTTCCTTTATCGCTATTAGGTGAAATACGGATATATAAACTATCGTCCTGCTGCACTGTAAATTGCAATATTCCACAACGTAATGTAGAGGTAATTTCGGTAGTAAGGTGGTAGTCGGGCAAATCTAACTTATAATGAGCAGGAGATGCTGTTTCGTTCTTGTGCGAAAATGGAACCGAAAAATTTGTGCCAGCTGATACCAACTTCCCCATAACAGGCATAATTGTAAAACTACCGTAATCCTGGGTACACGAGCCACTTAACCAATGAGTTGCCCTGAAACCGCTCAATTGATTATCCTGATAAAAGTAAGGAGGAACGCATTTATTTTCCGTGAACCTTGTTTGCGGGGTAAATTGAGTCATTCCAAATGGCAAACCAACAGCAGGGATCGTATTGGCATTTTTTTCAGTGCCCTCGCTATGTTTAAGCGCCACAACCGTAGTTGCCGTAGCTGTTCCCGAAAGTGGCTGAACATAAGGCAGCAGCGATTGAGAAAAGATTGCTGTTTGTTGTAAGATTACCCAGCAGAATACCAGAGTGATGCTCTTTTTCATTGCAATTATTTATAAAAATTTAAACTATTGTATTCTCTAACCCAAAATCGGCAATTAAAATACATTGCAAAACCAAAGATAAAAATATAACATCCAAAAGGTTTTTGAGCTAAAATAAAGAGGACTGTTAAAAAGAAGTTATTGTCGCAGATTTCTCCAACGATTAAACTTCTTTTAACAGCCTACCTATCTGGTTCGTCGAGCGAACCTATTAATCACAACCTAATATCCCGGGTTTTGAGTAAGCTTTGGATTTACAACCATTGCTGATGTGGGTATAGGAAAAATGCGGCGAGTTGGGTCGTTATTAGTTTTAAACCCATAGGAATCTTCAAATCTCCCAAAGCGGATCATATCGTTTCTATGCCAGGTTTCCCAGGTAAATTCGCGACTTCTTTCATTATAAATTGAATCGAGCGTAATATTACCCCATGCAGGGCTAGTTGTTCGCTCAGCTCTCAGTTGATTTGCCAGTGATAATGCTGTGTGTGAAAGGGTAGCGGTTCCACCTCTAAGAATTGCTTCGGCCTTCATTAGAATAATATCGGAATAACGGAAAATAGGAACATCGTTGCTCTGATTTCGGGTTAGCGAAACATTATCCGGAAAGAATTTAATATTTCTATATCCCATATTCCAGGCTATTTCGTCATTACCACAATCGAATGCATTAGGATCCTGGCGAAGGATAACATTTGGGGTAATATCTACCTGATAGGTGTAAGAGGCTCCGCCATCTGCTCCGGTATAGAACTGATCGTACCCTTTCTTGGTAGTTTTTACAGTTACTGGAGTAACCCCATCGTTCAGAAATTGTAACCCTTTTATCCACTGACCGTTTCGAACATCATTCGGATCGTTGAAATGGGCATAGAATTCAGGTAAGGTACTTTGCGGAGCACTTGGGGTAAACTGCAATCCAAACTTAGCTCTGAGTGAACGAGGCACATCATAACGGGAATGGAACATGTAACCATTAGTTCCAGGTAAGGCGGAAGCAGCAGGATCATACGGTATCGCAAAAATAAATTCCTTTGTATTTGGCCCATTG
Organism: Bacteroidota bacterium; assembly: GCA_020048915.1. Lineage (GTDB taxonomy): Bacteria > Bacteroidota > Bacteroidia > Bacteroidales > JAAUTT01 > JAAUTT01. Next base: position 37,193 of record JAIFLU010000138.1, read on the forward strand.
TCCGGATAAAACATTTTCAGGTAGGTTGCTCGTGATTCCAGAGCATACTTTCCAGAGCTGATTATATTATCGCATGCTTCGATACATTCGTTATAGCGTGCTGTTCCGGTATAGTATTCGGCATTTACATACATTTTAGCCAATAAGGCATAGGCGGTGTATTTATTAGGGCGCCCATACGTTGTAACACCTGTAGCTGGGTTAAGGTAAGGAATACAAGCTTTTACTTCTTTTTCGATAAAATTAAACACCTCGGTACGAGAAACATTTGCACGCGGTTCAAATTCACCATATACTGTATCCAAAGGAAGATTACCATATAGATCCATCATCAGATAATAGCTAATCGCCCGAATCATTTTTAATTCACTCAGGGTAACATTTTTATTATTTCCAACGGGCATATTCTGATCCAGAATCGAAAGGATCTGGTTGGTGGTTCCGATTATTTTCGATAACCAGCCCCAGGTACTGTTAGTTCCGGCGTGATCCTTGGTCCAGGAATGGTAATGAAGCATCAGGTACCCCTGGTTATCATACCAGTTTCCACCTCGGGCAGGCAATATTGCCTCGTCGGAGCTAAGTGTTTGCAAAAAATAATAATCGAGGGAGAAATTTCCCCTTAATGCAGCATAGGCAGGGCCGGTAGCCTGAACAAACTGAACAGAATCTTTAGGGAAAGCACTTGGGGTCAACTGTGTATCAATTTCCACATCGAGTTTCTGGCAAGATGGAAATAATACAGCCAGAAGTGCGGAGAAGATTATATAATTAAATATCTTTTTCATAACATGTATTTTTTTCGTTTCAGTTTAGAATGAAAGGTTCACACCAAATAATATAGTCCGTGTTTTAGGATAAAAGTTATTTGAATCTATACCTGGAGCAAGGCCTCCCTGGTTAATTTCAGGATCGATCCCTTTGTATTTGGTAATTACAAAAAGATTGTTTACAGACATATACACTCTAAATTTCTTAACATATTGACTAAAGTTGTTAAAGCTATACCCCAACGTTGCATTATCGAAACGGATATAACTTCCATCCTCAATAAACCGGGTAGAATATTTATAGGCATTGACATCAGCAGGCAATTCATCGGCAGCATCAACCAAAATATTAGTAAACTGAGCGGTACCTGGGCGGAATAAATCAGCGCGGGTTGCATTGAATATTTTATTCCCAAATACGCCACGGATAAAAATATTCAAATCAAAATTCTTATACCGGAAATCGTTCGACCATCCCAATAAATATTTTGGCTGTGGGCTACCGGCATAGTGATAATCCACACCAATTGCAGGAGAGGTGGTAAGGTCGCCAGCACGGTTAACATACTGTGATATTCCGTTAGCATCCTTTCCGGCATATTGAAGGGTAAAAAACTGACCGAGTGGTTTACCTGCTTTTAGAATCTGTAAAGTACTTCCTGTTTGTCCGCCTCCATCAGGTTGGGTAATACGTACGGAGTCTCCTCCTGAGAATAACGGATTTGTCAAGCTCTCAATTTTGTTAACATTATGAGCCAGGTTAATATTGGACGACCATGAAAATGTTTCGCTGTTAAAAGGATTGATGTTTAAACTTACTTCTACCCCTTTATTACTCATACTTCCACCATTTGCCACAATAGAGCCCGAAGGAACTAAAATTTGATCGACTGTATAGGAGTAGATCATACCATCAGTTTGCTTATCATACCATTCAACCGAACCTCCAACAATTCCTTTCAGGATAGTAAAATCTACACCTAAATTGGTGGTAGTTGTTTTTTCCCATTTGAGGTCGGGGTTAGCGGCCTGAGTAGGACCATAGGCTGCTACTTGCTGTCCGTTGTAATAAAACGTTCCGAGACCTCCTGAAAGAAACTGAGCAGTATAGGCATTGAATCCGGTTGCATTTCCGGTTACACCATAACTGGCCCTAAGTTTCAAATCGTTTACAACACCCTGATTTTTCATGAAACCTTCTTCACTAATTCTCCAGGCAGCCCCTACCGATGGGAAATATCCCCATTGGTTGTTTGCCCCAAATACCGAACTACCGTCTTTTCTTACAGAGGCTTGCACAAGATATTTGTCTCTAAAACTATAGTTTAACCGGCCAAAATCAGAAATCAAAAGCGTTTTCTGATAAATGTCAGCGGCCCCAAAATTTACCCTATAATTGGCAATAGCGCTGTAATTACTTAAAGCTAAGTTATTATAACCAATATTATCTACCGGGAAATTTGTGGAGGAGGCTTGAAATCCATCTCCCAAAATATTACTTTGGTAAGAGTAACCAATTACAGCCGTAATCGAATGATCGTTAAACTTCTTGTTCCAGGTTAAAAAGGTCTCCAGAATTTTGTTGGTATTCTGATACGAACTGCGGGTTGCAGAACCTTTGGTACCAAAGTTAATAAGTGAGTGAACCAATGGAGGGTCGGGGTTATTATAAAAGTTTGCACTATTGTATTGAGAATAATAACTATCGTAAAATTCGCCATGCAGCAGTGAATAACTTTGGTACGACAAGTTTAGGTCGTATGTAAAACCAAATGGAAGAATAACATGCGTATTAAAACCAGCCACCAGGTTGTTGAATTTATTATCGTCTTTACCATGTTTAATTAATGCTACCGGGTTAAAATATCCGGAATTGGTAAAGTTCTCGAAATAGGTACCATCTTCTCTGATTACCGGAGAAACAGGTAAATGATTAACAGCCTGAAGCAATGCGGTATTTCGCTGTGGAACATTATTCGAAGTAATAGTTGCATTCGAAAGGGTAAGCCCAAATTTAACCTTATCTTTCAAAACTGCCTGTTCAACAGCCAACCGGGCAATTATACTTTGTTTGTTGCTTCCTAAAAGGATACCTTGTTTATCGGTATAATTTAAACTGGCAGAATAATTGTTATGCTCTGTACCTCCGCTTAATGAAAGGTTATGATTATTGGAATATGCAGTGCTTCTTTCAATTGCACTTTGCCAATCAGTATTAGCACCCAGGTCGTCTGTTGGCGAGAAAGACTTTCCATTCTTATCTAAGAAAGCGCGTAACTGATCGCCACTCATCATATCTAATTGCGAAGAAACCGTTTCCATGCCAAAGTAACCATTGTATGAGAGTTGCATTTGCCCTTTTTTGCCGCGTTTGGTGCTGATCATAATTACACCGTTTGCAGCACGGTTTCCATAAATTGAGGTAGCAGCAGCATCTTTCAAAATGTCGATGGAAGCGATATCGTCAGGAGCCACTGTAGAAATATCTGCGCCAGGGATACCATCGATAACATAAAACGGCCCCTGCGAACTGTTCAATGTAGATGCACCACGCAGAACAACAGCCGCTGGTCTGTTAGGATCGCCGCTTGCACTGATATTTAGGCCCGGTACTCTCCCTTGTAATAATTGACCGACATCGGTAATTGAACCACGGTTTAATTCTTCGGGATCAACAGATGTAACAGCACTGGCAAGCTTTTTACGTGAACTTACACCATAACCAACCACTACAACCTCATCCAATCTTTTAATGTCAGGAATTAACGAAACATCAATCTGGTTGCGATTGCCCACTTCGATTTTTTCGGTGTTATATCCTACGTACGAAACAATTAATATAGCATTTGTTGAAGGAATTTCAATGGAGTATTTTCCGTCAATATCTGTAACAACTCCATTCGTAGTGCCTTCAATCAGAATATTAACTCCCGGCAAAGGTTCGTTGGAGGTAACATCTACTACTTTCCCCGTTACCGTGAGTTGTTGCTGAAAATTCATGGAAGGAGCGATTACTACCACATGATTTTCGAAAATTTTATACGAGACATTTGAAGTTGAAAATATGGAACTTAATACTTCCTTCACATCGAGGTCGTTTGCTGAGATAGATACTTTTCTGTCGAGTTCTGAAAGTTCATCGTTAAAGAAAAACCGAAAATCCGATTTAGTCTCGATGATCTTTAAGATGTCTTTGATTTTTGTTTCGGAAACCGAGAAGTCCAGCTTGGAATTTTGTGAATAAACCGATGCCGAAACCTGCAGTACTAGTGCTAAAGAAAGGATAGTTGTAAGTTTCATAATTAATAGTAGTTTTTTTATTCGGATAGAATGGGCAAAACAATCCCAGAATGAAAATTTTTTCATAGTTTTAGTTCGTTTTAAATTCAACAATACTTTTAAGATCTTCTTGTGGGAGAATATCTTAGAAAAAAAATGGATTGACGAGCTGGATTTATCTGATAAGTCCAGCTTTGTTTTTTTAAGGATTTCTGTTTTTCATTTATAGTTTTGTAGTTAGAGTTAATAAATTATTTCAGTTACTTTAATATCCACCACTATACTCCAGTGTACTTACCTGAAGCATTGTTGTTAAGCATCAATTGCGAAGGCGTTCATCTTTTTTAAGAAATACCTGATATTTTTCTTTCAGGGAGTTATCAATTTTAAGGTCAATATAACCCTTATTTAATGCATATTTCATTGGAATTGTATATCGGAGGTAATTCAACACTTGTTCTACCGTTTCATTTTCGATAGTACCGCTGAACTTGAACTGATTTAGTTCCTCCGAAACTACATTTATTTTAATATTATACCGACGTTCCAGCATGATGGCCAGGTTTTCGATTGATTCCCCCTGTAAAATCCAGCGTTTGTCCTTCCATGAAATGGACATTTCCGTATTTACTTCGTTTTTAAGTACAGCATTTTGAATGCTTTCCAGTTTTTTATTTTCTTCAAAAACCGGAGTAGTAGTATTTTCATGGGTTGAATTATTTTTCTTTGATTCGGGAACTTTCAGAAATACCAGTTCTTGCTTGGGTTTTAATGTATAGGTAAAATTTCTTTTAGTATTTTCGAGTTCTACAATGCCTTCTACTAAAGTGGTCGTAACTGTTTTTTCCGTTGGGTAAGCTTTTACATTGAAAGCTGTTCCCAACGCTCTGATATTCAAATCGGAAGTATGGACCACGAAAGGCCATTTTTTATTGGAGGCAACTTTGAAGTAGGCCTCTCCCGTAAGTAAAATATCGCGCTGTTTCGACGAAAAGGTTGTAGGATATTGAATGGTACTACCGGCATTAAGCCATACATCCGATCCATCGGGAAGTACCATATGGGTTTTTGAGCCGAGAGGAGTATTTATAACACAGTATTTTCCAGAGCTTGCCGGGTTGCCCGAACGCATAATGAACCAGGTAGCAAATGCTCCGGTTGTAATCAAAAAAATCCAAAACGCAGCTATCCGGAAGATGTTGTAAATGCTATATTTTCGAGAATCTTTATCGGGATCAATGGAGGAACTTGCTGATATATTTTGGCTCACCGTTTTCCACGAATCGTTGGAGTTACCTTGTATATGATGATTAGAATATGAGCCGGAGGCTTCCCAGGAAAGCTTAATTTCATTAAACAATTTTCTGTTTTCTGATTTTTCTTCTAGGAGTGTTTCCAGTTGAGACATCTCTTCTTTCGAAATATCGCCTGTTAAAAATCGAATTGTTAAATCAACAAAAATAGTGTCGTGATCAAATGCGTTCATAAAGTCATTTTCTTATTAGTAATACAATAAAATGTTGGTAGAGGGTGACAGGAAATTTAAAAAATGGTTAAAAAATTTTTGAGACTGAATCTGATTTTTTGTAAAGCCCTGGAAAGTTGCGTTTTAACGGTATTAATCGAAATGTTTTGATGCGTAGCTATTTCCTGGTATGTAAGTCCTTTAAACCGACTTAATAAAAAAACTTCCCTGCATTGGTCCGGTAAATCGTCAATTGCTTTCCTTGCTGTTTCTTCCAGCTCTTCCATCGATAATGTTTCGAAATAATGATCGAAAGTATCCTGCTGGAGAAATTTCATCCGATAGTTTAATTCCAGACAAAATTCTTCGGTAAGCCGGATGACGGTTTTTTCTTTTTTTATGTAGTTAATACAGTTATTATGAACACATTTATAAAGGAAAGCTTTTAAAGATAAGTTCTCATCGAGCGTAGAGCGTATTTCCCAAATTTTTATAAATGTTTCCTGCACAATTTCGTTGGCAACATCGTAATTCTTAACATATACCCTTGCAAAGTTGCATAATGAAGCATGATACAATTTGAAAAGCAGTTCAAATGCCGATTGCTCTCCACGTTTAATCAGTCTGGTTAATTCACTATTAACAAGTTTATCTTTATTCACTTCGGGCTTTAAGTTAACGCTGCTAAAGTAGTGGATTTTTGGAATAAATACCGATTACTTTTTGGTGCTGTTGAATACCATAAGATTTTTTTTCGGGATATTTCCTCAAAGCGGGTTATAAGAGATTTTTCACATTGCCAATGGACGAGTTATCCAAAATATAGTTCTTAGTTCAGGAAACAACTGGGAAAGTATAGGGGTAAGAGGGCAAAACAATTAAAATTGTAAGCTATTGGTTTATCCTTGGCGGTTATTTTTTTAGTTGTGGCATATTGCCTTATTATTTAGATTTTTTCTAGAATTAGAAATTCAACTACTGAAATAAATATATTATAGAGTATTGATATATAATAATTTAAAAGGTAAGGATTAATCTTCTCTAATTTAAACTTTTCGAAAATACATTTTTTACGATTGATTCATTAGGCGCCAAAGAGAAAAATACTTTTGTGCCTTGGCCTATTTTACTTTCAGCCCAAAGTTTACCACCATTTTTAGCCACAAAATCACGGCAAAGCATTAAGCCCAACCCCGAACCTTTCTCATTTGCAGTGCCTTGTGTTGTTACAAAACGTTTTTCAACAAATATCTTAAGGAGAATATCATCTGTCATTCCTACGCCATTGTCTTCTACTGAAATAATGACTTCATCGGAAATTAACCGAGCATTTACTGATATAATTCCATGGCGGGTGCTGAATTTTAAAGCATTCATAATTAAATTACGAATAACCACCGTTATGGTTGGTGTATCAAAATAGGCTTTTAAATTCACCGGACAATTGTTCTCAAGTAAAACCTGTTTCGATAGTGCCATAGGTGCAACATTTTCTATAACTTCCGATACAACTTTATTTATTGAAATGATTTCTGGTGTATAAGAAATATCATTACGCTGACTTTTTGCCCAATTCAATAAATTCTCCAATAAATCATAGGCTGTTGCCGAAGCCTGTTTCATCACATTAAGATATTCCTTAATGTAATTGGCATCAAGGTTTTCATTCTCTGCCATTACTTCAAGCAGGTTACGCATATTTCCCATAGGGCCCCGCAAGTCGTGTGCAATTATTTTAAATAGCTGATCCTTTGTTTCGTTAATACGACGGAGTTCCCTGTTTATTTTCAATAATCGGTTTTCGTTAATCTTTTCGCTGGTAATATCCCGTAATACGACCAATTTCCCCAACATATCTTTGTTTTTCGAAAAGATAGATGACACGCGCATATCGTAATAATGATCGTATTCAAACGTTAATTTTATTTCTACAAAAATTTCTGTATTGTATTTAAGCTGATCGTAAAATTGTGGCCACTGCTTAAAAATATCGGCGACATGTTTTCCAATAATAATTCCAGTATGGAAATTATGGATTACCTGTTTTGCCTGAGGGTTAATGTCTAATATTCTGTTATTTTTGTCAATTACCAATACGCTGTCCGACATACTTTCAACTAATAAGCTGCGTGCAACAGGTACCAAGTCAAACAATTTGTAATGAATAATGGCATAGGCAAATATTCCACATTCAATAGCTATTGCAAAAGGGGATAAATCTAAATTGGGGTAAGGGTTGTATTTTGATAAGCTAAAAGCAATGAAGATCCAAAATATAGCTATTCCAATCAGGATAGTAATGATTTGATTTCGGAATAATTTATGGGCATTTTTAAGTGCTTTGATGAAAATATAAATAGCATAAACCGATAAGAGAAAATTGTAGAAAATAATAAATAAATAGTATCCAATGCCACGGTCCCACTTCAGTTCATAATATCCATGACTTTCTGTTATTTCCAGTTTATTATAAAATATATAGTGCCACTTGTTTGTAAATGCAAGCAATAGAGCTACAAGAGGAATTACGCTTAAAAGTATAATGTATTTGATATTTAAGTGTTTATATTGGTGTGTGTACTCAAAAGCAAACAACAGAAATGAAACAGAGGTTATGTAAACGCCAATATAAGTGATGTTAAGTAAAAGCAAGACAGGTGATAACGATGTATATCCCCAATGGATAGCGTATATTCCTGCCCAAAAGACCAATCCGATAACACACCAGAATAACGATTTTGCCCCGTTGGCATTCCGGTGACGAAATAAAATTATGGCTAGAATGCTGGCAGTTACAAAAGCTAATCCTAATGGAATGGAATATGGATGAAACTGATAGGGCATAGTTTTATTTTTAATAGAAGGTACAAAATTTTTAGTATAAAAGAAGATGTTCCTACAAATAAAAAAAAGCCAGGAGTTGTAAACTCCTGGCTTTTTTTAGGTTTTATTGGATCTATTCCGTTTTGCAGGTTTTTATACCAAATGGGGCATAAATGGGACACCAGCTTATTGTTGCTGTTAAAATTGGGACAAGGCCAATTACTCCGAACCAGCTTTTGAAAACTATTCCCGTTATTATTATCGCAACACCCAAAATGTACCTAATAATTTTGTCTGTTTTACCAACATTGCTTTTCATACTATTTAGTTTTAATGTTTAACAATAATTATGAAACAAAAATACTATGCTGCAATGCTATAAGTTTGTGACTTATGTTACAATAGACGAATAATTTCTATTTGTCGGCGGTGGTTTTTAATATATCCTTGTTTTTCGAGTTGTTTTAAAAGGCGAGATACTACTTCCCTTGCGGTTCCCAGCTCGTTAGCCAATTGTTGGTGGGTGATACTGATTATGCCCGCGTTTCTGTTTTCAAGCTTTTCCTTTAATTTTTCTAAAATGCGGAAATCCATATTTTTAAATGCGAGGGCATCAAAAAGGTCAATCATTTCGTTAAAACGCTGCTGGTAAAGACTAAGAACAAATTTATTCCAGCTTTTGAAGGTTTGCATCCATTCTCTTACTTTATCGGCAGGAATGAGCAGGGCAACTGTTAATTCTTCAGTAATTGCAAGGGCTTTTGAACGGTCGAAATTTAATACGGCAGAAATAGAAAGTGCACAGCTTTCTCCTGAGTGGATGTGATAAAGCAGAATTTCCTTGCCGCTTTCGTCGTTTCGAATCACTTTCAGACTGCCTTTGAGTATTAAAGGAACTACTTTAACATAGTCTCCTTCTTTCAATAGAAGTTCATTTGGTTCAATTTCAACGAGTTTGCACTCCAGAAGCTGTCCAATCAGGTCTTTATCCTGAAACTGCGCTGTAAGTAATTCTGTAGTTTTCGATTGGTTGTTAATCATCTATAAAAATCCGGTATGCTGTAATAAAATTCTTACACCAATAAAAATAAGAATTAATCCTCCAACAATTTCCATTTTTTTTCCAAATCTTTCCCCGGTCTTTTTTCCGAAAAAGATACCCAACATCGAAATAACAAATGTAGTTGCGCCAATTATAAACCCTGAGGCAAACCAGTTATAATTGCTAAAGGCAAAGCTTATCCCTACTACCAGGGCATCGATACTGGTAGCCAACGACATCATTAACAAAACTTTTGGCTTTAACGGATTGAAATTTTTGTCGTTTTCATCTTTTTTAAGACTTTCGAGTATCATTTTCATTCCTATCAAAAATAACAGGCCAAAAGCAATCCAATGATCGACACTTTGAATATAAACCTGGATACTGGAACCTATTAACCAGCCAATAGTCGGCATCAAAGCCTGAAAAAATGCCAGTGAAAAAGCTATTTTCAGGGCGTTTTTAAATTCAATTTTCGAAAGAACCAACCCACTGGTTATGGATACCGCAAACGAATCCATTGATAAGCCAATTGCAATCAGAAAAATAGCCAAATAGTCCATACGCGATAAAATTGAGGTGCAAAAATAGCATTTTCAGTTTATAGCCAAAATTTAAATTACTTGCATTTAAGATTTGCGGGTCTTTTATTTTTTGGATTTTCGAATGAAGATATTCATAAACAGTCGCTGGTTTTTGTGGCAATCTTCTGGGTATTTGCTATCTTCGGCAAAAATAAGACGAATCATCCCATTATGCTCTCACTCAAGGAAGAAAAAGCGAAAATATACATGGCGGCATATTTCCCAATTCTGTTTTTAATCCTTATTTGGACACTTCATTTCCTCAAAGTATTATCGATATTAAACATCGATCATTATGGTGTTTTACCCCATACTGCAATTGGGTTAAGAGGCATATTTTTCACACCGCTCATACACGAAGATTTTAACCACTTGTTTAATAATTCGATACCGTTGTTAGTTTTGGGCACCGGACTATTTTATTTTTATTCGGACATGGCCGTAAAAATTATTTTATGGATTTGGTTGGTAAGTGGTTTGGGAATTTGGATTATTGGCCGCGATGCTTATCATATTGGTGCCAGCGGAATTGTATATGGCCTCGCCGCCTTTTTATTTTTCAGCGGAATTTTTAGAGGAATAATTCGCTTAATTGCCATGTCGTTGCTGGTAATTTTTCTTTATGGAAGTATGGTGTGGGGCATTTTTCCTATTCGCATGGATATTTCGTGGGAAGGGCATCTTTTTGGGGCAATTTCCGGCTTGGCATTATCGTATTATTACCTGAAAGAAGGGCCACAACACGAAAAACCTGCTTGGATGGATGAACCGGAGGCGGAAGAACTTGACGATAATGAAGAATTTGATGAAAACGATGAAAAGAAACCGTTTCCGGGCATAGATAAGGACGATAGAAATACTAAAAATTCACTGAGATGGTGATATGCTTCATGTTCAATTTTTTTGACCGCGATAGTCAATTTCGTACCTTTACAGCCGCATTTGAAACTGAAACTCGCTATCATGGCCTTATTTATTAAGTTATATGAAGATAATACCAATCAGCGGCAACTGGATAAAGTAGTTGAAGTGTTGCGCAGTGGTGGGGTAATTATTTATCCAACCGACTCGGTTTACGGAATAGGATGCGACATATACAACCACAAAGCTGTTGAACGCATAGCAAGAATGAAGGGATTGAAACCCGAAAAAGCCCAGTTCTCTCTTATTTGTTACGATTTAAGCCAACTTTCGGATTATACCACCCCCATAAGCAATACCATTTTTAAGCTTATGAAAAAATCGTTGCCAGGTCCTTTTACATTTATATTAAATGCCAATAGTAAGGTACCCAAGATGTTCCAGAGTAATAAAAAAACAGTTGGGATACGAATCCCGGATAATAAAATTATCCTAACCATTGCCCGGGAGTTTGGAACCCCTATTTTAACTACCTCGGTACGCGACGACGACGAAATTATTGAATATACCACCGACCCGGAACTTATATTTGAAAACTACGGTGAATTGGTCGACATGGTTATTGATGGCGGCTACGGGCATAACCAACCCTCCACGGTAATAGACTGCACCGGCTCCGAACCCGAAATTATCCGGCAGGGAATTGGGGAGTTGGATTTGTAGGGGTATTGTTATGTTTGGGTTAAAAAGCACCTATTTATCATTATAAATCATTGTTGTCCGGTAAAAAGTTGTTAATTCTTACAAAAACTTGTAATATAACGGATTGCAAACAGGTCGCCCCGCTGGGGCTTATTTTTGACGAGTATATATTTATACTACAAACAGGACGTCGCTACACGACTAAAAAAAGCAGCGTAGCTGCGAACTGTTTGTAGACAAACGAATACAACAAATGGCTCTAAGCCGCA
>JAIFLU010000063.1 GCA_020048915.1 Bacteroidota bacterium
TATGTAAATCCCAATCCAAATATCAAAAGTGCCATTAATAGAATTATTAATCTAATCATAATGATTGGTATATTTAATTTTCCTTTAGCCTAGCTGCCAACGATACATATAAGTTTTGTTGGGGATTTCGAAGCGATTTCCTGTCGAGACGTTAAGAGCTAAATTAGAAGCAAGCACTTTAATATCCGCGATTCCGCCCCAATAAAATTTATATGATGTTGGCAACTGGTGTTCATTTATATCCGTCTGTTTATCAATTATTTAGTCTTAATTTAAATGTCATTGTCAATCTGCACCAAACTATCCACAAAGTACAAATTTATTTTGTTTTTTTGAGCGTGGGCAATCCTAAAACCGTCCTGAAAGGCGGTTACGTGGGCTGGAAAGGCGGAAGCTCTTCCCGCAAACTTTGGATTCAGCGTGGAATTGAGCGGTTTGCGGGATGTGCTTACGACTGTGCGTAGGCAAATTTGACAACTAATTAAAACACAACCGAGAATATTACAGATATTTTAAAACCATTATATGCTTTATAACCACCAATGTTTTCGTTAAAATCTTTTGATTGAAGATAGTCACAATTTAACCCCAACTGAACATTTTTTCCAGTGCGGTAAATAAAACCAGAAGATAATTCAACAAAAGTGGCATTGCTGTTAAATTCAAATTCATTTCTATTGATACCATTTGATATATTACCTGAGGCTTCAATATACTTATATTTAGCTGGGACTATCCCAATACTGAAGCCTGCATATGGCCGAAAGCGTTGTTTCAAAAAATAGTAATCCATACCAAAACTTATTGGTATTAAAAATAATCCACCTCCTTCAACATCAATGTTAGCTCCATTAATTACTGAAAAAACATCGGGACGAGGAGGTTCTATCTTTTTTATAAGTACTCCGAAATTAGCGTTTACCGATAAATGTTCTGATAAATACCTTGCACAGGACAAATTCCAAACGCCCATGTTTTTTGGGAATTCTAAAATAGATTTTTCTTTCGATTTGGCTGAATTATTAAAATAGAATTGTCCATAGCTTAAGGAAACCTGCCAGTTATTTTTGAGGTGAACCAAAAAAGAATCAAGTTTCTGCTTTTTTTCTAGCTCTCTTCTTTTTATTTTATCTATTTCCCATTCATAGTTTTGAGCATATAGTAAACTCCCCGAATGAACTATAATTGTTAATATTGTTACTTTTAGGAGTGATATTTTTAAACGATTAGTTTTGTTTCTCATTTTGTGTTTATAGCAATTAAATTCACTTCAAAGATTTAATAAGCCTTTCCCAAGCTTCGGTTTTATCAATTTTTAAAATGGAAGTTAAACCGAGTATCTCTATTTTATCCCAAACGTTCTTTAATTCAATAAAATATAATTTGGCAGATTTGTTAGAAATCATGCAGTGCAGTAATTCTTTTTCTTCACGTTTAGAAAGTGAATCTGCTATTTTTTTTGTTATAAGTATTTTACATCGATTCCCTATTTGATGGTCCATGGTTTCAATAATTAAACAATTAAACCATCTTGCATTTCAATAATCCTGTCTGTATTGTTAGCAAAATCAGGGTCGTGCGTTACACAAATAATGGTCTGACCGTGTTCTTGTGCCAATTGCTTGAATATTTCCTGAACAGCCCTGGAGTTTTTAGAATCAAGATTCCCGGTTGGTTCGTCGCCCATAATGACAGATGGGTTATTAATCAGGGCACGGGCAATGGCTACCCGCTGTTGCTGTCCACCTGATAGTCTGTTGGCATTTTTTAGTTCCTGACCTTCTAAATCAAGCAATCTTAAACTTTCGTAAGCTTTATGTTCAATTTCTTCGGTTGAAAGTTTCCCCAATTTGAGTGCAGGCAGCATCACATTTTGCAACGCTGAAAACTCGGGCAACAAATAATGAAATTGAAACACAAAACCAATATGTTTATTTCGGAAAGCGGCTAACTGATTCTGCGTTTTTCCGGTAAGCACATCTCCGTTTATTTGGAGCGTGCCTTCATAATCCGTATCCATGGTGGAAAGCACATAAAGAAGGGTTGACTTTCCGGAACCCGATTTTCCGACAATAGACAGAAACTCCCCTTTTTTAGCTGTAAATGAAACTCCTTTTAAAACCTGAAATGTTTCAGGCTCATGAAAATATTTAATTAAGTTTCTTATTTCTAACGATGTTGTTTTTTCCATGTTATCCTCGAATAATAATTACAGGGTCAATTTTTGAAGCTTTTCTGGATGGTAAATATCCGGCAATGAGTGTAGTTAATATCCCAAAAACTACTGCAAGAAGAAAATCCTGTGCCCGAAAAAATATCGGCAATGTTTCCAATCCTGCAATGGTAAATGGAACCAGGGTAATAAGTAAAGACATTCCATACCCCATTATTACGCCAACAATTGCTCCCAAAAGACCAATAACAGTTGCTTGTGTAAGAAATATTGTCATGATGTCGTTCCCTGAAAATCCGGTTGCTTTCAGGATAGCAATTTCTTTAATTTTTTCATTAATTGTCATGTTCATAATATTATAAATACCAAAACCGGCAACCAATAAAATGGTGAGAGAAACCGCAATAGCAATAATGTTCCTGAGTTCAGAACCGGCAACCAATTGTTCGTTGGCTTCCTGCCACGATTCTATTTGATAAGGAATCATCGAGGTAATTTTTTGAATAAACGATGCTGTATTGTCCCTATCCTTAATGTTGACCAAAATATCGCTGGCATAATCGGAATTTTCGCCTACCAATTGTCGGGCTGCAGTAATATTCAAATAGGCTTTTGTTTCGTCCATCGTTTTTAGGTTGCTTTCAAAAATGCCCACCACCATATAATTCTTCGAAACACCATCGGAGGTCAGCACATTGACGCTATTGTTGATTTGCAAACCGAGTTTTTCAGCCAACAATTTTCCTAAAATAATGCCGGTTTTGTGCGTTTGTAAATTGTTCCATGCACCTTGAATAATAGTTGAGGAAGTTTTAAAAAGTTCATCTTCGGGTTCAAGCTCGACACCGGAAATAATTCCATTGACCTTTTTTGAACCACTTCTAAAAAAAACACTGGAATTGACCTGACAGGCAACTGCAATTACTTCTGTTTGTTTTTTAACAGATGAAACAATAGAAGATGAATTGTTCAGACCAGTCGTGTACTGGATATTTTTCCTGTTCAGAATATTAATAATGGTTTTCGACTGGTTAAACTGACTCTCTATGGGATTGTAAACATTCATGTTATCCTGATTATAAATACGGATATGGGATAATGCGCTAAATGCAAGGTCGTCCTGTGTTTTATTAACACCATTCATAAAACTGTTCATGAAGATGTACATAGACACGCCAAAAGTTACTCCCAGCACAGCCACAAAGGTTTGCCATATCTTTGAAGTCAGGTAAGCCCTTGCAATTTGAATATTAGTTGATTTCGCCATAAGTTTGATTATTTTGAAAGTATAATGGTGGTAGATTCATCTGCACCGGAAAGAATTTCAACCCACTCGGGAGTTCGGATGCCCACTGTAACCTTAATCTGTCCATTTTTTTTGTCTAGAACAAAATCACCGGATAAAAGATATTCTATTGGTATTACTATCGCATCGGCCTTTTCATTTGTTTTTATATTAGCCTGAAGTTGTGTTCCCGGTTTTAAATTGGCAATAGGTTCATTGTATATTGCTTCGGCAATGAATGATTGCTCTTTATCATCAAAATAGGGGTATATTTTTGAAAGATAGGCCTTATAACTTTTATTCTTCTCAGTATTCAGCTCAATGTAAACTACATGCCCGAGTTTTAGTTTGTTAATATCTTCTTCCACAATAAAGAGTTTTGCAATGTATTTGCCTGAGCCAATTTCAGCAACAGGCTCTCCTCGTTTTACCAACTCTCCTTGTTTCTTTTGTATTTGAAAAACCACTCCATCCATATCGGCCCTGATTTCGTAAAACGATGATGTATTTTGTTGCGCTGCCAGGTTTGCTTTGTTTTTGCTTACTTCTAATTGCAGTTTATTTTTTGTATCCGAAATTTGATTGTTTATTGAAACCAAATCCTGCTTGGAGTTTTCGTAGCTTACTTTTGCTTTTTCATAGTCAACCTGACTTACTGCACCGGACTGGACAAGTTTTTGATACCTGACAAAATTTAGTGAATCAGTTGTCAGTTTGTTTTCCACCTGACTCCTTTGCGCCATCAATTGTTCCAGCACAGGTGAATTATTGCTGACATTCGATACTGCATACTGATAATTTTCTTCTGCGTTTACAAGCTGCTCCGGTTGCGCTTCATTTTCAATGCGAAATAAAATTTGTCCGGCTTTCACAGAATCACCCTCATTGAAAAATGATTTGCTCAAATAGCCATCAGCCTGTGAAGTAACGATATATTGATTCTCAGTGATAATATTTCCACTGGCAAATACGGCTTCTACAATATTTTTTCTTGAAGGATGTGTTGATTCCTGCTGTTTACATCCTACAAAAGAGATGGTAATTAATACAGTCGAAAATAATATTAACTTATTCATTTTTTTTATTTGTTTCGTGATTGAATAATTGCTTTATTGATAAGGTAATCAGACAGCTGATTGAAGTATTGGTTTTCAACAGCCAGATAATCGTCATATACCGAAAGATAATTGTCCAGACTAATTAGCCCCTCTGAATATTTACTATAAGCAAGCTGAACGTTTTCGTCTGCTAATATTAAATTTTGCTCTGCGGTTTGCACCGAATGCTTCGCTGTAATATAGTTATTAAATAAAATGCTGTCGTTTAATGATGATTTCCGTACTGCTTCATCATAATTCAACTGGGCAATATTTTGCGAAATTTTTGCAGATTGGTATTTATTTTTGTTGGCAAAACCGGTAAATATAGGGATGGACAGGTTAAGACCAATATATCGGTTGGGTTGCCAATCGCTTGATTTCATTGAAAGTTTAAAATCTTCCTGATATTGTATTCCACCCCAAAACGTAACGATATCCAATTTTGGAGAAAAACGAGCTAAAGCTTGCTTAGTCGCAAAGTTGGCATTTTGAGTTTGGATTTTATAAAGATTCAAGCACAATTCATCGGGGAAAACGGCTTCTATAGTACTATTTTCTTCTAATTGGATTTGTTCGCTCAAAAAGAGCGTATCGCTTGGCGACAGACCTAAAATGATTTTTAGGTTGATTTCATTCTCAAAGAGATATTGCTTGTTTTGTTCCAATCTATCGAAAGCATTGTTTTTATTGATTTTCGCCTGATTCAATGCAAGATTGTCAATCACCCCCTGTTGAAACCTGTTGGTTGTTAGCTGAAGGGTTGAATCGGCCAGCGATACATCTTTTTCAGACAAATCAACAGCAGCTTGAGCCGTTAATACTGCATAATACACCTGTGCTGCTTGTTGTTTTAAGTTCTGTTCAAACAAATCTTTTTCGGCTTGTGCAAGACTTGTATTGGATTGTGCAATTTTAGCTTGAAACATCGACTGCCAGTCTAGTAATGTTTTGCTTGCGCTCAGGCCTCTGGTATAATTGTATGTCTGCCCAAATTTGGCATAAATGGTTTCTCCTGGCCTTCCAAAAATTTCGCCTGGAATTGGAGTTTCGGGTATTTCCATGTTATATTGTCCTGATATTCCGACATTTATTTTCGGATAGAGATAGCTATTGGCTGTTTTTTTATCTTTTATAGCTTTCTCAACCTGCAACTGATACACGACGTTATCAGGGTTTTTTTCCAGTGAATAAGTCCAAATCTCTTCTAAGGAGCGAAATGTATGTTGGCCTTTTGTCAGACTTATCGTTACAATTAAGGCAAATAACAGGCTTACAAACTTTTTCATTTTCGAGTCCATATTTGTGTTTTTGTAAAACCTGATTTTGAAACGATGATTTTTAGCTGTCCGTTGGCTGGAAATTCGACTTTACAATCGGCGTAAATTCCTCTTTTGGGTGTGTAAATCGTGCCATTAACCCATTTCCCGCACGAGTATTGCAATCCGGTGATGATATCCATCCCCAAAATATTTCTGCTTCGTAACTCGGGATTAGGATTGTTTTTATCCATTGGATGCAGGTTGGGATTGCTTTCCATTTTTGCAAGCCAAACAATTTTACCGAAATAGGAATCACTAGCTTTGTAGATTTCAATTTTATTGGTTTTATCCTCATTTAACCAAATACCAACGATTTTGTCGGATGGTTGTTGGGCCTGAATATTATTCAGAAAACCAAGTGTTAACAATAATAGGATTAAGTATTTCATCATCTTTGCATTTTAATTTACAACACAAAGATGAATACAGAAAATGTGGTTAAAAATGAAAAACTTGGGGAATTGAACAAATTGAAGGGTGAATTGAACAGTATCAGGATTGTTCAATCCAATTCATAAACTCGGTTACTTTTAATCGGCTCACAATAAGTTGTTCTTTAATTCTTACATCCGTTTTTATGATAACTTTTCGATGAAAATAAGGTTGAACCTCTTTAATGGCATTTTTATTAAGTAAAACTTGCCGATTTATTCTAAAAAACAAGGAAGGGTCAATAGAGGACTCAATTTCGGACATCGTTTTAAAAACAGGATATCGCTGATTATCCATTGTTTGAATATAAAGGATTTCGTTTTCAACTACGAAAAAGGCAATTTTATTAACAGCAATAGGTATAAAACTTTCTTTATAATTTACAAGTATTGATGTCTTATAGCTTTCCTTTTGGCTAAATGTTTGTTTTAAAAGATTAACAATGTCATTAACAGGTTTTAACGATTCTTTTAATGTCTCATATTTTATAAATGCGGCTTCAATATCTTCTTCTTTTACCGGTTTTAAAATGTATTCTATACCATTGGTTTTGAAAGCCTGTAACGTATATTGGTCATAAGCGGTGCAAAAAATTATAGGGCACTTTATCTTGATTTTCGAAAATATTTCAAAACTAAGACCATCTGCCAATTGAATATCGGCAAAAATTAAATCTGGTGTATTGTATTGATTAGAAAGATATTTTACTGTTTGCTCAATACTTTCAAGTATTTCAAGAATAATTGAATTCGGTTTCAACTGCACAATAATTTCACTCAGGGTTTGCGCATTATGGGGTTCATCTTCAATAATTAAAATCTTCATGAGCCCAGCAGTTTAATTTTTACACGATAGACAGATTCATCAGAAAAAATCTGAACACCATTAGAAACACCCAATAAATCGTACCTTTTAACAAGGTTTTGTAAACCAATCCCGGATTCTTCGCCTGCTTTTATTTTTTGCTGAAAATTATTTTCAACCGAGATACTTTTAAGTCCTGAATCATAAATTTTTATGTGCAGGGGTTTTTCTTTGGAAACGATATTATGCTTTACACAATTCTCCAAAAGCAACTGCAAGGTAAAAGTTGGGATTTTAAAATTTAATAAATCTTGAGGAATTTCAATGTCTATGCGTATCATATTCTCAAATCTGGCATATAGCAAAAACGAATAATCTTCAATAAATTCGAGTTCTTCTTTCAAGGTAATGGTGTCTATTTCTTTGTTGGCTAATAACAATCTATATATATCGGATAACTTTATTACAAAATTCTCTGCATTTTTATTAGATGAGCGTATCATAGAACGTAGAGAGGAAAGGGAATTAAATAAAAAATGTGGGCTGATTTGCTGCCTGAGAATCTCAAATTGTGCACGAATATTTTCAGTTTTAAGCATTTGATTTTGCAATAGCACGGACTGATTTTTTGCGTTCAGGTTTAACGTGTATTGAACAAGATATATTATTGCGATACTTACACTCCCTCTGACTATCAGATAAATGTAATTGTATTCTCTTTCGAGATTAAAAGTTTTGGAAATAAATATACCTGTGAAAGTAAATAGAATTAACAAAAAGCCATTTGAAAGAAAAACAATCAGGATTTTACCTGTAAGATTCCATTTCTTATCATTGAAAAATAGCTGATTTGTAATTATTGAATTCAGGTGCCACGCAACTAAAAGGAAACTAAATGGTAAGAACCAAGTTGGCAAAATCAAAAATATATCAAAATCTGATTGAGTTGTACTATTGGTAATAACACCAAATAGCGATAATATAGCTGAGAATAGTATAGCTAACTTCCAGTTTTTAATATTTTTTAGTCTATGTTTCATCCGTTTCAAAAATACAATTAAAGCTTCATTTTAGCACCGTGTGTGTAGGCAAAATTGCACTCTTTGACAAAGCTTTGGCTTCAGCGGTGGCTCGTGGGGCTTTGACAATGTGTGCAATGCGGGTGGGGGTTCCATTTTTCTTTTGCGGGTGGGAGAAAAACAAAATAAATTCATCCAATTTGCACTGTCCTATCAAAAAGCTAAATCCTTTCTATTTTCAATTTATCACTATCGTATCTGTCTGTCGTCTGTCTTTGTCAGGTAACTCAGGCAGATTACTCCGCCCTCGTCCCCTAAGAACCGTACGTGAGACTTTCACCTCATACGGCTCAGGTTCTATCAAG
>JAIFLU010000249.1 GCA_020048915.1 Bacteroidota bacterium
AACCCTATGTTAATAACCTGATAACCTTTAGTTATTTCTTCGGGGGGTACAATATTGTTTTGCGGTGCCGTAAGCCTGTAATCGAACGATAAATAAGCATTCTCAATACATTTTACTTTTTGTTTCTGATACTTGATATTGAGAATTGCAGAAGCTGGGGGCGAAAATGGCAGGGTAAAGCCTTTTTTTTCGCCCGATAGTTGCTCAGAGTAAACATATTCTCCCATAATACCCAGTTGCAACGATTTGAATACCTGATAATGAGCATGGATTTCTGATCCATAACGAAAAATCTTACTTTGCATGTAATAATACACCTGGTTTCCGTTACCATAAAGCCTATCGTGCTCCGAACCAGGGTTCAGATAGATATAATTTTTGAAATAGTTCAGAAATGGCGTAAAGCCAATAGCTGTTTTTCCAGAAATAAATTCTATGCCTGCATCTAACTGGTACGATATTTCGGGTGATAGATTGGCACTTCCTACTTCGTAACTGTAGTGATGATAATTTACACCATTGGCTGCCATCTCTTTTGCTATGGGCATCCTGAAACTTTTACCCAGATTGGCTTTAAACGACCAGTTTTCGGGATTGTAATTATACCCAACCGACCAGGAGAAGTTTGTGAAACTACGGTTCATTTCAGTCGCCCGTTTCAGGTATTGCGCTATTGTATCACTATTTATAACAACCAACGATGGAAACCAATCATAATAATCTTTGGTGTTAATTTTACCAAAATCGTAACGAACACCTGTTAAAAAGCTGCTTTTATCAGAAACATGGTACTTAACAAACGCATAGCCACCGAGGGTGAGTTGTTTGAATGCCGGTATTATAAACCCTCTGCCATTTATACGGTTATCCTGCTGGTCGCTATTTACCCCTAATGAAAACTGAACTTTATCGGCAGGCCGATAGGTGAGTTTTGCATTTTGAGAATAGACATATTTTTCAAATTGCCGTTCCAAATCAGGATTAAAACTCAGCGTATCCGGAAACACCGCTGGCATCCATCCATGACTCACATATTGGCTCCATTCCTGCCTGAAATTACGCTGAAAGCCTAAATCGGTTTCCAGTTTCAGCTTATCCCAACTGTATTGGCTTGTATTGATAATTTTGAAATGGTCAACGTCCTGGTAAGGATAATGAATATCGCGGCTCGATTTATCGTGCAACTTTGTGTCTACATTTCGGGGTTCCAATCCGTGTGCATTGGCAAAAAAACCACTTTTAGCATTTACATTGCTTATATAAAACCTGCTCTGGAACCTTGTTTGGATAATTCCAAATGAAAAATGCAGGTTTTTTTCATAGCCCGCCGTGTTCCTTAAGCGGTTTTTATGCAAAGGGGCCTTGTACGAATAAATATCCACACTGTCAGTTGGTACTTTATAATCGCCATAATCCAGGATGGTTGCCCGAAAATCGGCAAAGAACCATTTCTTTCGGCCATAAACAGAAAGGGAAGTTCCCAGGTAATCGTTGTTTGTTTTGCCTGTAAGATCCAGAGATCCCCCAAAGGAATTTTCGGCGGGGATTTGCCTGTCTTTCATGTCGATAACTCCTCCAATGGCATCCGATCCATACATAAGCGAGGCTGGTCCTTTGATCACTTCAACATTATAAACTGCATACTGGTCAATTTCGAGGCCATGATCGTCACCCCATTGCTGGGCTTCGTGTTTTATGCCGTTTTCGGTTACAACAACACGATTAAAGCCCATTCCCCTGATCACAGGTTTCGACTGTCCCGAACCAATGTCAATAGTTGAAACCCCGGGCAGCCGTTCAAGCGATTGCATCAGGCTTCCGCCAAGGTTCTGTTTCAGGTAATCGTTGTTTACAATTTCAATATTGAGCGATTCTTCCTTTTTACGGAATTCGGCATGGCGGCTCGTTACAATTACTTCATCAAGTGTTTGCGGAAGCGACTTTAACTGTACCGATAGGTTATATAAAATGCCTAAATCAATGGTATCTGAAAATTTCTTATACCCCAGAAACGAAATTTCAACAGTGTATTTTCCTACAGGTAAACCATGAATTTCAAAGTTTCCATTTCGGTCTGTAACTGCACCTTTTTTTACGTGAGTTAAGTATACATTAGCACCTGGTAATGGTAAATTATTCTCATCGGTTACCTGTCCGGTTAAAGTATGTAAAATCTGGCTAAATGTTGTGGCAGGTAAAAATACAAGCACAACACATAGCCTTAATAATAATTTCATTGAAATAATTATAAGGTGAGAAGTGTGAAAGAAATTTGAAAGGAAAGTTTAAGCGATTACAGGAGGGGCTCTGGGAGAAATTAAATTTTCGATGGCACTTATATATCCAGCCTTAGTAGAAATTATAATCAATTTTGTATATAAGACCTCGAAAAACTCTATATCGGGGGATTTCGGAAGGTCGTTGACAGAAAATTCGTACTCGCAAATGGGGCAGAATTCGTTGGTGTTTTCGGATAAAACAACTATGTTATGTTCATGCTCGCACTGAGCAAAGGAATGATGATGAAACACTTTTACCACCAGTGGGGTAAGGAAAATCCACAGGTGAATAATAATCAGAAATAATTTATTTCTTTTGAGTTTCATGATTCGCAAAGATATACAATCATTTTTAAGCTATCGGGAATTATCCGTCTATAAATCTGAATGCATAAAGCATAAGCATTCCCAAGACAATACAACACAGCTGCAACAAAGATTGTTTAATACTATTCTCCTTTTTTAATTCGGGAATAAGATCGCAGCCCGCCAGGTAAATAAACCCACCTGCGGCAAAGGGAATAATGTAGTTAATTACGCCTTGTATAGTATTCCCAAACATTAAAATTACTATTGTGCCAGCAATCGAAGTGCAGGCGGTCAGAAAATTAAGCCACAAGGCTTTTCGGGTCGAAAAACCGGAATGGACAAGCACACCAAAATCGCCAATTTCCTGCGGTATTTCGTGCAATACAACTGCCATTGTGGTGGTAATGCCCAAATGTGGGCTTACCAGGTATGATGCCCCAATGAGTATCCCATCAATGAAATTATGAAAACCGTCTGCAACCAAACTCATATACCCCAGCGGTTTTATGGTTTTGGGGTCGTGCAGTATGCGGTGGTCGTGCCGCCAAAGGATGAATTTTTCCAATACAAAGAAAGCTAAAATTCCGGCAACCACAAGTCCTCCGGTAAATGAGGGGTTCTCGTTCAACTCCATACTCTCAGGCAACAGGTGGAAAAATGCATCGCCAAACAATGCCCCAACGGCAAAACTCACCAGTATAAAAACGATTTTCTGCAACCGTACCTGGTTCATGGACAGAAAAGCAATACCAACCAATGATACTGCACTTACCAATATTGTGCTTAGTAAGGCTTGTGTCCAAATACTCATTGTACAAATTCTTTTTCTGGTTTTGAAAGCAATTGATAAAGGTTGTTCTCCAGCACGTCCCTGTTTATCTCTTTCCCTATAAATATAAGCTTGCTAAAGCGGGTTTCAGTTCCCCAGGGTTCGCCAATTTCGAACATATAGGTAGAACGCACCGCATGAAAAATATACCGCTCCTGCATTTCGTCGAAACTTACAATGCCCTTTACCCGAAACATGGTATCGCTGTTAAAATGCAGGAAGTTTTGCATCCAAAGACTGAATTTACCAATGTCGAAACTCCCCGGAATGGAAAAGCCCTCGGATGTTATGTCGTGGCGATGCTCTTTTCGACCTGTAACTACCGTTGGGCAAGTAACACTTTTAACTTTTGAGAACGTTAAGTTCCTGAACGAAAGCGTGGTTTTTTCGATGGACTTACCAGAAAAAGCGAAAGTATCGAGTATATTTAATTCAGTGACATCGGCATGTGCTACCGGATACACTTCTGCTGAGGGGTTAATTTCTTTAATTAACTTAGTTAAATCGTGAGCATAGTCGAGCTGCACTGCATCGATTTTGTTTAAAAGTACAATATCCGACAGGGCAAGTTGTTTGCGTACCTCGGGCTCTTCATCTATCAGGTCTTCCATGTTAATAGCATCGGCCAGACAAATAACACTGTCGAGCCGGAACTGCATTTGTATATCTTCTGACGACACAAAGGCTTTGATAATAGTATCCGGATCGGCAATACCTGTGGTTTCTATCAGCAAATGATTAAATACATAATCTCCATCCATCAATTGACTTATGGCTTTATAAAAATCGTCATTCAGAGAACAGCAGATACAGCCATTGGCAAGCTCAAAAATATTTTCGTTTGCACCAACAATCAAGCCTCCGTCAATGCCAATTTCGCCAAACTCGTTTTCGATAATGGCAAATTTCTTGTCGTTATATTGCTTTATCAGGTTATTCAGCAATGTTGTTTTGCCTGCTCCTAAAAAGCCGGTAATGATGGTAACCGGTATTCTTTGATCGTCCATACTAATTGATGTATAGCTTTATAGTTTTAACTTTACAAATTACACTTATTGCACATTCCTTTAATAACCACATCGCACTGATTAGAAGTAAACCCTTCCGGCAACTCATAAGCTTGTGTTTTAACTGCGTTTAAACATACCAGCGAGTTACATTGTGTACAGTAAAAATGAACATGGTCGGGTGAGTGCTGATGCCCTTTTTCGCAATGGTTTAAAGCATATTTAACCACAGTGTTGTCAGCCACGATCCGATGAATAATACCAGCTTCTTCCAAGGTTTGTACACTACGGTAGAACGTAATGCGATCGTACAGCCCACCCATTTTTTCTTTTACCTCGCCTTCCGATAAGGGATTCTGGCTTGTTTGTAAAGCCTGTATAATGGATAACCTTGGAGAAGTCTTCTTAACCTGGTGATTCTGTAATATTTCTATGGCATCCATCTGTTAATATTTGTTAATTCAGACTATGTAACGATGTTTCATATGCAACAATGTTGCAAATAAAGTATAAATTTTTTACTATTGCAAGGTTTTTAATAAGGATGTTTATGCTTAGGATAAAAAATGTTGGCTTTGCTTATAATCCAACAAATACATTCAGGTTTCCCGATTTTAGCTGTCATAAAGGAGAACACTGGCTCATTATGGGTGCATCGGGATGCGGAAAAACAACACTTTTGCATCTTATGGCCGGATTATTAAAGCCAGCTCAGGGTTAAATTTTACTAAACGAGATACAAATCAACAACCTGTCGTCGACTAAAGCAGATAAATTCCGAGGGAAAGAGATTGGTATTGTTTTTCAGAAACATCATTTTATTCAGGCGCTTAATGTGGGCGAAAACCTGCAAGTATGCCGGTACCTGAATGGACAAAAAATAAAACGAAAGGAAATTCTTGAATTACTTGAACAACTGAATATTTCAGATAAAATAGATTCGAAAATAAACCAGCTAAGCCAGGGCGAATTGCAACGATTATCTATTGCCCGTGCTGTAATTAACAAACCTTCGGTAATTTTTGCCGACGAGCCAACCTCAAGCCTCGATGATTTTAATTGCATAGAAGCCCTTCAACTCTTAAAACAGGAAGCTTCTGTTAACGGCTCTTCCTTAGTTATAGTAACCCACGACCGGCGGATTTTACCTCACTTTAAAAACACTATTGAACTTAGCAACGCAAAACAATGAACATATTTTATTTGGGCTTAAAAAATCTTAAAGCCAACCCATTAAATACCACACTTAATCTGGTGCTTTTTGCCACAGGTATTTTTATCATTTTGTTTTTATTGCTCCTAAAAGGTCAATTCGAAGAGCATTTCGAAAAAAATACAGGCGGGGTAAACCTTGTGGCTGGCGCTAAAGGAAGTCCGCTACAGTTAATTCTTTCGAGTATTTACCACGTCGATTATCCTACAGGCAACATTAAGCTTCATGAGGCCGAAAAATTAAAACACCATCCTTTGGTAAAGCAAGTTATCCCATTGGCTTTGGGCGATAATTACCAGGGGTTCCGAATTGTGGGTACAAATCACGACTATGCCAGTATGTACAAAGGCCAGCTAAAATCCGGAAAACTATGGAATACCGATTTTGAAGTAACCATCGGGGCAAAAGTTGCCCGTAAATCTGGGTTAAAAATAGGTGATCGGTTTGCCGGAGTGCATGGATTTATGGCTGAAAACGACGATGTACATAACGAATTTCAGTACAAGGTAACAGGGATATTTACTGAATTGGGAACCGTACTCGACCAACTAATTTTAACCAACATTGGCAGCGTTTGGCAAATACATTCGAACCATCATCACCATGGCGGGGATGCAGACGAAGATGAAGATGATGATCATCACGAAATCGGAGAACACGAAGAACATGTTGAAACGGCTGACACAGCAAAGGAAATCACCGCTTTGCTCGTATTTTACCGCAACCCAATGGGTGCAATGTCGTTGCCAAGGTACATCAACAAAAATACCAATATGCAGGCTGCATCGCCCGCCATAGAAATGAACCGTTTGTATTCGCTTCTTGGAGTTGGTATTCAATCGGTGAACCTGATCGCTTATATTATCATCCTCATTTCGGGGGTTAGCTTATTTCTTTCGCTATTCAATTCCATGAAGGACCGTAAATATAAATTGGCTTTAATGCGCGTAGTTGGAGGGCATAAACTGAAATTGTTTTCGGTGGTTATAATTGAAGGATTAATCATTGCAGTACTTTGGTTCTTAGTTGGATATGCACTCAGTCGTATGGGAATTTTGCTTATATCTTCCTACTCCGAAACTAATTTTCATTATAGTTTCAATAAACTTTTTAACCTGAAATCGGATTTAACCCTACTTGGTTTATCCATTCTTTTAGGTTTTGCAGCCTCAATAGTACCTGCTATTATTGCAATGCGGACGGATATTTCTAAAACACTTGCCCAATGAAGACGATTATTCTATTTGTATCACTTTTTACTCCTTCCCATTTTATTACAGCACAACAAGCTATAACATGGCAACAATTGTCAAAAGTGGGATGGTATCCGGCTTATGTACCTTCGCTAAATGGTTTTTACGATTTGCCCCGGTTTAGCAAGGAAATAAAGGCATTAGACGGTAAACTAATTTCCATTAAAGGCTTTTATGTGCCGGTAGATGCCACTGGAAAAATTTTTGCTTTGTCAGCCACCCTTTCCAATATGTGCTTTTTTTGTGGAGGGGCCGGATACGAATCGGTTATGGAAATAATAATAAAAGAAGGGGAAACCAATTTTAAAAAAATAAAAACCGATAAATACATTGAAATTAAAAGAACACTAAAACTTAATAAATCAAACCAAAATCATTTGATGTACATACTGAATGCAGCTGAATTGGTATCTACTATCAAATAGTTAGTATAAATGAGATCCAACTACCTAAGAAAGATGAATTTGTAAATTCAATAAGTATTAGAGTTTTAGTAAAACAATGCTTTCAATTTGAAAATCAGGAAGTACCATGCTTTACTTAGTAATATTGAATTAAAGCTTAAACTTCACTCTGAATAATTAACAAAATAGCTAGGTTGACAGGTCTAGTGCCGGTGAAATAAAAAATTAGAGGGAAGGTGTTTATGACTTATATTTCCGTGCCGGTGTAAATGTTCCTGAATAAGGTTTGTTTTGATGAGCAAGTCTGTATCGGCGAGTATTTCTTCAGCATTCCCGATCCGCTCGATACGATGTTGCTCGGAAAGCACAGCCACGCGCGATTGAAAATGATCGACCAGCTCGAGATGATGGGTTGTGAGGATGATTGTTTTCCCGGCTTCGTTCAATTGAAAAATCAATTCAATTAAAAAGGAGCGGTTTTTAGGATCGAGGCCGCTCATAGGCTCGTCAATCAGCAATACATCCGGATTCATAGTAAGTATGGAACCAATGGCAACCCGCTTTTTTTCGCCTCCCGAAAGCATATAGGTAGGGCGATCCCGAAGACAATCAATATTTAACATTTTCATTACCGCCTCGGCCCTTTCCATAGCAATATCGCTGGTTTTACCCATTTGCAGCGGACCGAAAATTAATTCGCCTAAAACCGTTGGACAAAATAACTGATTATCGGAATTCTGAAAAACATAACCAATGCTCTCCCTAAAATAGCTGTTAAAGGCTTGATCCTTTAATGAATCTTCCGTAATAGCATCTCCTTTAAAACTAATTTTACCGCTATCGGGAAAAAGAAGTCCGCTGATCAGGTGCAGTAAAGTAGATTTTCCGCAGCCGTTTGAGCCAATAATCGAAAATATTTCGCCCTTCTTCACCGAAAAACTTATATCCGAAAGGGCACAATGCTTCTGGACATAGCTATAACTAATATTTTCTACCTGAACAATATCTTCCATACGTTTATATAAAGTAACATAGAACCCCTATAGCAAGAAAGAATACAAGAAAAGCAATATCCGGATACTTTATTTTTTGGGAGTAACTGATATTTACCGCGCCGGTATATCCCCGGGCTGACATTGCGCGGTATATTTCTTCATATTTTATCCACGATTTTCGAAAAATGTGGGTAA
>JAIFLU010000129.1 GCA_020048915.1 Bacteroidota bacterium
CAAGCCCTCGAATCGGCCATAGAGAAACGTCTTACCGGCACCTGCCTTGAAGAATTAAAATCTCAGGGTTTTGCTATAAATACGTTAACTGAAAGAGTTGGACTCTATCGGGGTGGTAATGGCTATTATATTGGCTCACCTGACGATTTTAATAAACACCTGGCCATAGATGAAAGTCGCTTATTCGATTTTATACAAACCACCCAGAAAGAAGAGCTGGCTAAACTTCAAAAACAAAACGATTGGAAGCTAAAGATTCTGGAGCGTATCGATCGCATGATTAAAAAATACGGAATCATTCGCCTGTTTCGTAAAGGTTTAGATGTAGACGATGCACATTTTACCCTAATGTATCCATTACCGCTGGCCAGCAGTAGTGAGACGGTGAAAAAGAATTTCGAAAGTAATCAGTTTAGCGTTACCCGCCAATTACGCTATTCCGAGGTGAACTCTGGCGAAGAAATTGATATGGCCTTGTTTGTAAATGGTTTGCCATTTGCAACCCTGGAGCTGAAGAATCCATGGACCGGCCAGAATGCTAAAGTCCATGGCCAGAATCAATATAAGTTTAAACGCGATATTACCCAACCCTTATTAAATTTTGGTCGCTGCATAGTACACTTTGTGGTTGATACCGATGAAGTGTATATGACCACAAAACTCAATGGTATAAATACGTTCTTTTTACCTTTTAACCTGGGGCATAATTTCGGAAAGGGTAATCCACCGAATCCTTTCGGACATAAAACATCCTACCTCTGGGACGAAATATTTACTAGGCCTAGCGTCGCAAATATCATTCAGCATTTTGTGCGTTTCGACGGGAAAGACACCGACCCATTAGCGAAAAAGACATTGTATTTTCCACGTTATCATCAATTAGATGTCGTTCGCAAAATTATTTCAGATGCCGGTAAAACAGGAACCGGACAAACGTATCTGATACAGCATTCTGCTGGTTCGGGTAAATCGAATTCCATTACCTGGGCAGCTTATCAATTAATAGAAACCTATCCCGAAAGCGATTCTTTACCCGGCAGTAAAGGTATTTCCAATCCACTATTCGATTCGGTTATTGTTGTAACCGATAGAAGGTTATTAGACAAGCAACTTCGCGAAAATATTAAAGAATTTTCCGAAGTAAAAAATATTGTTGCTCCGGCATACTCCTCAGCCGATTTGAAAAAAGCTCTGGAGAATGGCAAGAAAATAATCATTACCACCATTCAAAAATTCCCATTTATTGTCGATGGTATTGCCGATTTAAGTGACCGACGATTTGCTGTTATCATTGACGAAGCTCATAGCAGCCAGAGTGGAACAGCAGCTGGTAAATTGAATCAGGCGATGGGTGGTAATACGAATAATGAAGAAGAGGAAGAGGATAGCGATCCACAAGATAAAATATTAGAAGCTATGAGGTCTCGAAAAATGCGGGGCAACGCTTCCTATCTGGCATTTACGGCAACTCCCAAGCCAAATACCTTAGAAAAATTTGGAGTGAAACAAGCCGATGGGAAATTTAAGCCTTTCCATTTATATTCTATGAAACAGGCTATTGAGGAAGGTTTTATTCTTGATGTTTTAGCAAATTATACCACATATAAAAGCTATTACGAAATAGAAAAATCAATTCAAGAAAATCCTCTGTTCGATACGGTTAAAGCGCAAAAAAAATTAAAGGCTTTTGTAGAACGTGACGCACAAACCATTGCTACTAAAGGAGAGATAATGCTCGATCATTTTATCTCTAAATTAGTAAATACCAAAAAACTTAAAGGGAAAGCAAAAGCGATAATAGCTACCCAAAGCATTGAATCTGCTATTCGATATTATTTTGCATTAAAGGAGTTTTTAGATAAAAAAGGAAATCCTTTCAACATTGCCTTAGCCTTTTCAGGGTCAAAAACCATAAAAGGAATTGAATATACAGAAGACAGCATTAACGATTTTCCATCAAAACTTGATTCGGCCAAACCTTCAGACTCAGGGTATATTAGTGATAAAATTGCCCGATATTTTAATATGGATGAATATCGCATTCTTGTAGTAGCTGATAAATACCTAACCGGTTTCGACCAACCCAAATTAACAGCTATGTATGTTGACAAGAAATTACAAGGCGTTAAAGCCGTGCAAGCATTGTCAAGATTGAATCGTTCTGCCGATAGTTTAGGCAAGAAAACCGAGGATCTTTTTATTCTCGATTTTTACAACTCCACTGAAGAAATTAAAAAATCATTCGACCCATTTTATACGGCTACTTCATTAAGCAAAGCCACCGATGTAAATGTACTGCATGAACTAAAATCACATCTTGATGCCTTAGGAGTATATGAATGGAATGAAGTAGAAAACTTTATAGATAAGTATTTCAAAAACGTAAATGCACAGGAATTAAGCCCAATCATCGATATTTCTGCCGAAAGGTTTAATTCGGGTTTGGAACTTGAGGATATCGCCAAAGCCGATTATAAGATCAAAGCAAAGCAATTTGTAAAAATATATGGGCAAATGGCTTCCATAATGCCTTATGAAGTGCCTAATTGGGAAAAATTGTTCTGGTTTTTGAAATTTTTGATTCCAAAAATGATTATCAAAGACCCGGAGCAAGATGCGTTAGACGAATTATTAAATTCTGTTGACCTATCAACCTATGGTTTGGAAAGGGTAAAGCTAAATGTAAATATAGGCTTAGATGCTACTGAAACCGAAGTTGACCCTCAGAACCCCAATCCAAGGGGAGCACACGGTGGAGGAAATGAAGAAGACCCATTAGATCTAATTATTAAAAGCTTTAACGAACGATGGTTTCAGGGTTGGGAAGCCACACCTGAAGAACAAAGGGTAAAATTTGTTAATTTGGCAAATAGTATGCGCAAGCACCCCGATTTCAAAGAAAAATATGAAGAAAATAAGGATGTACAAAACCGGGAAATTGCATTTAATAAGATATTCGATGATGTAATGGGAAAACAGCGCCGTAATGAATTAGACCTTTATCGCTTATTATCCCAGGACGAAAGCTTTAAGGCTGCCATGCAGGATACATTAAAAAGATTGTTGAAAGTAGCTTAAATATTTATGAACGATTTGTTATCTAAAATCGAAAAATGTTCAAAATGTAAATCAGATCCTAAAATAGCTGATTATATTATTGAGAGTAAGCCCAATAGTTTTGTTGGATCAAAGCATCCAACAATATTACTAATTGGTCATTCTCCCGCTGTAAGAACAAATGAGCCTGCTACAATTGTACTAAAGCTTAACAAAGAAAATCAACCTCTCTATAAATATATCCACAGCAAAATTTTACTTCCATTAAACATTGCATTATCTAGTGTTTACGCTACTAATTTAATTAAATGCCAAACAAAAAAGTTGCCAGAAGATATGGATATAAATCTTGATTTTTTTGAAAAGAGCTTTGCATACTGCAAAGACTTACTAGAAGAAGAAATTGAAGTTATAAATCCCGACTTAATAATTAGCTTAAGTGAACGGGTTCTAAAAATTCTTTCTAAAAATTATATGTGTCATGAATTATGTATGAAGGAATCTTTTGCTACTCTTCAACACATAAAATTTAAAGAAAAGATTTATAAATATATTCCTCTGGTCCATATTCCAAAGGGCGATAATTCTCCAGTTGCGAAGCATTATATCCCACAACAAACAGAAAGACTGGAAAAATTGCGTTATGTTATCCAATAAAGTATGTTTTAAATAACCTTTCAATTAAATAAAATTCAAGATTTCACAGGATTAAAAATTGTTATGTGCAATCTTCCATAAAATTACTAGAAAATATACTACGACATGTTTTGTCGTACTCTATCCATACCTTTGTCCAAAATATGGATGATATGGAACCAAACATAAAAGCCAGTATTCTGGAAAAAATCGGTAAAATCTATGAGCAATCAAAAGAATGCAAGCTTGATTCTGCATTTTTTGAGAAAGTAGACGAGGAACTAAAGCACCTTTCCGATTATTTTAAAGTTTCCCGAAACCAATCATTAATCGTAGCAATGGTTTTTGCTCTCAATTATAAAGGGGACAAGGTTGATTTGAAAGACCTGATTGAGTATTTCGATTGTAACCCGATGAAAATATTGGAGTATAGCGATGACTTTGAGGCATTGTATACAAAAGGTATCTTTAATAAGCAAAAGTCCAAACATCGGGTAAGATTAGCATTATCAAACGACCAGTTCACCATTAATGAGAAAATTACCGAGTCAATTCTTAGTAATAAACCTATGCCTGTTATTGAAAAAGAAGGTTTTAAAGATGTAATTGAATTACTTGAAAAGTTTCATAAACTAGGCGAACAGCGAGATAGTGAAGAGCTTTCTACTTTTGAACTATTCGCCCAAGCGAAAGAACTAATTTCTTCAAATTTACATTTCCCACTTATTAAGAAAATCAATGATAACCAGTTGAGTATTGAAGATACATATCTTTTCATTTACATAATTTGGAAAACCATAACAGGAAATGAATCTACTGATATAGGACGCGCAACTGAAGGTATTTTCGATAACACATCGGAAAGGTTTAATTACGTTCAGAAAATTATGTCGAATGAAAATAAGTTAATCAGCGATAAACACATAGAAATTGTCGAAGCAAATTTCTTTAGCGACACTGAAATGAAGCTTTCCGAGACATCTGTTAAAATGCTGCAAGAGTTCGGTTTGAAACTTTTTGCTAATAAAAAGAAAAGGGATAATATAATTGAACCGGCAAAAATAACTCCCAAAACACTTTATTTTAATGAATTTGAGCGTAACCAGCTCAATTTATTAAAAACGTTGTTGCAAGAATATAATTTCAAGGAAACACAAAACAGATTACAAAACAAAGGTTTACCTAAAGGCATTACAGCCTTATTGCATGGCTTGCCCGGCACAGGAAAAACAGAAACGGTTTTTCAGGTTGCTAGGGACACCAATAGAGAAATTATGAAAATTGATATTAGTCAATCGAAATCAATGTGGTTTGGTGAAAGTGAGAAGATTATAAAACGAATTTTTACTGATTACAAGGCATATGTAAAAGATTGCGAGCGGATGCCCATTCTATTATTCAACGAAGCTGATGCAATTATTTCGAAACGGAAATTGAATAGCAATAGTAATGTTTCACAAACAGAAAATGCTATGCAAAATATTATACTTGAAGAACTTGAAAATTTTGAAGGTATCTTTTTTGCCACTACCAACCTTGCAAAAAATCTTGATTCGGCATTTGATAGGCGTTTTTTATTCAAAATTGAATTTCGAAAACCAGAGGTTTCTGTAAAAGCCCAAATATGGAACTCGAAATTACCAAGTCTATCAGCGGCAGATAGTGAAACCCTTGCAAACCTTTTTGATTTCTCGGGTGGCCAAATTGATAATATAGTCCGTAAGAATGAAATTCATGATGTTATACATGGCATTCCAGTGAATTTCAATAATATTCTTGATTTCTGTAAAACAGAATCCTTATTAAAAAGCAACAATATTAAAATAGGTTTTTCTAAATCATAAGCACTATGTCAAAAAGAGAATCCATTTCACGGTATAATTTGATTATAAAAAAGCTGAGAAAGCAACCGGCAACATTTTCTACAATTGATGAATACCTTGCTTTTGAATCAGAAATTCAAGAATACAATTTCCGTGTTTCAAAAAGAACATTTCAAAGAGACCTGGAGGATATTCGCTCGATTTTCAATATTGACATTCAGTATGATTTTTCAAGGAAAATTTACTTCATAGATACCGATGATCAGCCGGAGGTAAACGACCGGATTTTGGAAGCTTTTGATACATTTAACGCTTTAAATATTACAGACAGACTTTCTAACTACATCCACTTTGAAAAAAGAAGGCCGCAAGGTACTGAGCATCTTTATGGGCTGCTTCATGCCATTAAAAATCAGTTTCAAATAACCTTTACCTATCAAAAATATTGGGACGATGAAGTAAGCTGCAGGATTGCAGAACCTTTAGCCCTTAAAGAATTTAAAAACAGGTGGTATATAATAGCAAACGACTTAAAGGATAATCGCATAAAGAGCTTTGCCCTGGATAGGTTAATAAATCTTGATATCACTAAAAAACATTTTCAATTTCCAGTAGAATTTAATGTCACCGAACATTTCCGATTCTGTTTTGGTATTGTTAGTCCGAATGAGCATGAACCACAGGAAGTAATTCTGTCTTTCAATGCATTTCAGGGTAAATATATTAAATCATTGCCCCTGCATGAGTCACAGGAAATAATAGTAGACAGTAAAGAAGAATTATTGATAAAACTTAAGTTGTTCGTAACCCACGACTTTCTAATGGAAATCCTTTCGTTTGGCGATAATGTAAAAGTCATTAAACCCGAAAGTTTAATTGAAGAAGTGAAATCGACATGTCTAAATGTAGTAAATCTCTATTGAATGGAAACAATAGATGCAATTGTGCTGGGTTTAAACGACCTGCTGAAAGCTGTTGTAGACGATGAACAAATCAAAAGTTTATTTTCCAAGCTAAAGAATCAATATAGTTTAAAATTCATTTTAGTTGATTTTGAATATTACGATGAAAATAGGTTCGACGCTGCTCAAAAGAAAAAAATAGCAGGTGTGAAAGCTAAAAACTTTGAAGTTGCTGCATTGCAAAGAGGTATAGAAAAGGAATGTTTGAAATATATAAGTTTAAAAGCTGAACTTAATTTAACGAATTCCACTTTTTTCTGCGATAATGAATATCTAGTCTATTGTTATTTGGGAACAGCGGAAAATGACAAAATAGTGAAAGAATATTTTAGAAAAATAAGTTTGCAAACCCAGAATGAAAATGGAGTATAAATTTTGAAATTTTTATCTGGTAATGTTCCTTAATAAATGAAAATCTGCCTCTAAAAAACGAAAAGGCTACATCTCACGACGTTGCCTATTTTTAACCAACAAATTTTGGATAAGATTATTATCCGGTCAAAAGATACAACTTTTTTAAGAAAACATTGAAATAGAAATTTGGCAATATAATCTCAATCAACATTTTAAAAAATTACTTTTAAAGAAGGTAATTCAAATTAACTATAAATTAGTTCGTTTCACCTTCAACGAATTATTATTACTTTAAACCACAGTCTTACAATATTAAAGTTGCATCAAATGTGATCATTTTACCTATCAAGCAATTGAAGCAAAGGATATTGCAGCTAAAAGAGGAGCACAAATAAAGCTATTGGATAAGGGTAAGATAATAAGAATGATCCAGCCCATAATCCCAGATAGACCTTGACTAAATATTTTAAAAGATGTTGATATTGAATCGTATGATTATTTCAAAGAAAAATTACAATCTCGTTTGCAACTTAGAATTCCATTCGATTTCAAAAAGTAAGGTTTGATATAGATAGATGTTTCATTCTCTTTCAATACTAACCCAACACAGGTGACAGTCGCACAACTCCCCCAAACTTAAAATTTGTAACTTCAAATGATAGTATAATGCATTAGGACATTTTAAATTCAAAACAATTGAAAGGAATCAAAACAACTAATTCTCCAATGCATACCTGATTTCCATTTTCAAATCAAGATAAAAATGAGCAGCACGAGCGTCTATTTCAATAGCTCTATTGATATTTTGTAAGCTTTGCATATATTCATTCATGAAATATTGTGAATGCGCCAAAATATAATAAGGATAATGTTTTTCAGGAAAGAGTTTTATGTATTTTCTTAAGTAAAAGGATGCTTCACGGTATTCTCCAATTTCAAAAAGGCACTCACCATATTTATTAAAATCCTCCTGAAACAAAATTGGGTTACCTGCTTGTTTAAAATGTTTTACTGCTAATTGGTACTCTCTTTTTGTATAATATATAAGCGCAAGGCATAGATTACAGAACCCGGCATTAAATTTATTATGTGAACATATATTTAAATCTGCTATAGCTAGTTTATAATTGTTTTGAACGTAACTATAAAATCCACGTTCAAATCGTGCTTCTAGATTTAATGGTTCAAGATTTAGTGCTCTTGTCAGCAAACGAATATTATATTCTGTTGAATTGCACTCTTCATTTGCCCTGAATATCTCTAAAGCTTGTTTGGACGTCTTTATATATTTCATGGTCGCGAGAATTTAATTTCAAATATAATATTCTAATATATAAGATTTGCAACTTAGCTAAATATTGCTTTTTATTTGCAAATCATTGAAATTAAATATGGTACTTTAAGAATTTAACAATTTCTAAAGCTTTTGATATATATTGTTTTAGACTAACAAAACAAGGTATACCAATTTATTAGATTTACCATGCAAACTGCTATACCTATTTTAATTTACTGTAATACATATAATAAGCATTAATGTGCCATAATGTACATTATGGTATATTAATCTAAATAAATATAAATTAAAGTACATTATGGTAGGTCAAAATATTGCA
>JAIFLU010000198.1 GCA_020048915.1 Bacteroidota bacterium
GGTTGACAATGTAATAATAAGAATCCATTGGTAATGGTTTGCCATTGGAGATACCATTCCAGCCATCACTCGGAAAACTCTTGGTTTGGTAAACCATCCGGCCCCAGCGGTCGAATATTTCTACTGTAGCTCCATCAAACTGATGAATCCACCATAATTTCCAGGTATCGTTGTCGTTATCTTCATTGGGGGTAAAGGCATTGGGCAAATCCAGTGTTTTTACCCATTCATTATAATTGCATGCTGCTATTTCTATCGTATCGCGGGTGGTACAGCCTTTATCGCTGGTCACATCTACCCAAATGGTTTGCTTCCCATAACTCACTTCTATGGTCGGTAAAATATCACCGGTGCTCCATACATATTGGCTACCGGTATATCCTGCATCCAATATTAGCGGTTTAGGCTCTTCTTCCGGGCATAATACGGTGTCGTTACCCAGACTGATACTTAAAAGCGGGTTCACTACCAGCTCTGCACTGTCTCTTCCGCGACATCCGCTGGCATCTGCCACTTCTACCCAATAAGTTCCCGGTTGGTTAACTTCCAGGCTTGTTCCGGTGCTGCCTGTGTTCCATTGGTATTGCGAAAAAGCTTGAGTGGGCTTAAAGGTATACGTTTCGCCCTGGCATATTTCTATCAGGTTACCGATATCGACCTTGGCCGAGGCAATCATTACATGGCCTAATATGGGGGTGGCAACGCATTTTCCCTGGGTGTATTCCGTTACTTTAATGGTCTTGATCCCTTCGGTCTCGTCCCATTTTACATCTATCGAATCGTTGTAATTGTGCAGGATAGTGCCTCCCGTTACTTCCCAGTTAAAAACAGATAAGGGCAATCCACTCACTCCATAGCGCACCTGGCTGCCACCGCAAGTCGAGGGCAAATCTTGCCCCCATACCTGCTGGGTGACCAGGGTTAGAAAACTGCAAAAAAATAATATGAGTGTGTGCCTTACTTTCATCTGCCTTATTGATATCCCTCGTTTTTTGCCTGATGGCTCTGTTTGAAAGTATTTTTTCTTTTGTGATTATACATTTGATTTTTAAATAAAAATAGTAAGTATATCCATTTATGGTTCTGTCACTTACTACTCATATCCTTCACTATTTTATTTTCCTGTTTAATTTAGTTGCATTTTTATTAAGCTTGAATGAAACCAAGTTTTAAATGTATTTTAATATCTGTTTATCCATCTGTATCTGCGGGCTGAATCACCAAATTTAATGGCTGCCATAACTTCGTGCGATCCAAAACTGTGCTTACGAATAGCGTTTAAGTTATAATCGAAAGCATAACCAAATGTGAACTTATCTACAGTAACTCCACCCATAATAACAAAAGCGCTACCTGTGCGGTAAGAAAGACCAGCATAATAAGATTCGTTGAAATAAACCTTCGAAGAAATATCTATCTGAGAAACTAATTGATTGGTCATTTTAATAAAAACCGAAGGTACAATTACAACGCTTTTATTTACTTCAAAATTGCAACCTCCTGTAAGTGAATATTGACGGTATGAACGAAACTGACTTGAGTTATCATTTGAAAGTTGTATAGATGACTGTGCTAATTGATTCGTTGCAAAACCCAAATAATATTTATCGGTTGAATAATAAGCGCCAAAGTTAAAATCGGGAATAAACATTTTAAGATCGTTGTTATTAACAAGTGCGTCGTTATCCGATTCTAAATTTATAAGGTTCCGGTCAACCGAGTATTGATATACATTAGCAGAAACACCAAAAGATAATTGACCTTTACGCATTTTTAAATGGTATGCATAGGTTAACTGGCCACCGGTACGATCGATTAAACCATTTTTATCATTGTATAAATAACCACCAAAACCTACGCGGCCACTACGTGATTTTTTCACAAACTTGCGCCATACTGATTTGTTTCTGGATACAAAACTATTTTTTAATAAACGCCCCTGAAAAGCTATGATATGAGTTTTTGGGGCATCTGCCAATCCTAACCATTGCTCACGAGCAGTTAACGTTACCGAAGTATAACCATCTAAACCTGCAACTGCAGGATTTACAAGAAAACCATTGAACATGTACTGACTTAGAAGTGGAAGTTGTTGAGCTTTTGCAGAAGCTCCAAGAACTATGAAAAGGATTATTGCGATTTTTAAAGTTATTTTTTGCATTTTCTTTTTTTTGCTGTTTTCTGTCTGATGTTACGAATCATGTTTCCTAAAGATTTATATATTACATGAACGCGCTGAACTATCTGAGGAAAGATGGTATTTCGGAGATAAAATTTCGCTGTCAGATATTAAACAGGAACTTTTTAAGGATGAAAATTAATCCAATCAGTATGAAGTGATTTCGTTAAAACAGAAAAGAAACCAAATTATTGACGACGAATAATAATTTTGGAAAGTAAAAATGCTTTAAATATCTTTTAATAATTGAACGATGTGTTTATCAATAGGAAATGTAAGATCATCCGCAGTTAAGTTTTCAATTTTCACCCACCGGAATGCCTGGCTTCCGTTTTGCTTAAAAGGGAAGTCGAATGGATATGTTGAAATTTTAAATTTAATAGCTCCCTTAAATTGAGCAATATAGTAAATACTAATAAGTTGCGTATTGTCGTGGAACAATGAGGACTGAAAGAAATCTGTTGTATAGAAATGTCGGACGATTTCTATTTCCTGACCAAATTCCTCAATAGCTTCGCGTTTAAGACAATCAATAGTCCCCTCACCAAATTCCAATCCGCCTCCCGGAAATTTAGTCATCTGGGTGTCCATAAAGCATTCATCGCTCAGCAATACATCTTTATCATCATTTAAGATAATAGCATATACTCTGATAACAAATTTCCATTGCTTGGGATCGGCAACTAAACTAATCATGCTAATTTATTTTTAATACAATCAATTATTTCCTGTTTCTGATTAGGCTCAAACCATACAATGTCCTTATCACGTTTAAACCAAGTTAACTGACGCTTCGCATAGTTTCTGGTGTTCCGTTTTATTAAATCAACAGCCTCCATTAGTGATATTTCATTGTCGAAATACGAAAATAATTCCTTATACCCCACTGTATTGAGGGAATTAAGATGTTTATTGGAATACAGCGATTTTACTTCTTCCAGGAGACCATTTTCGATCATCAAATCGACCCTGGAATTTATTTGTTCAAATAATTCCTCCCGATTTTTATTTAGCCCAATTTTAATGATTTTAAAATCTCGCTTTTTTAAGGTGGATGTAAGAAACGATGAATATGGTTTGCCTGTCATTAAACTCACCTCAATGGCTTTTAGCAATCTGTTAGGGTTTTTTAGATCCACGCGCAGATAGTATTCCGGATCTAGCGTTTTAAGTTTTAATTGTAAAAATTCTATCCCTTGCTCATGGTATTGAGCCAATAAGTCCAAGCGTAATTGAGGATCCACAGTGGGCAAATCGTCTATACCATGAAAAACCGAATTTATATATAACGTTGATCCACCCACCATAAAAACGACTGGCATGGATGGAAAAAGCTTATCCAGCAAAGCCAAAACATCCACTTCGAACATACTGGCATTATAATAATCGCTTATGGAAAGATTCCCGATAAAGTGGTGCTTTACCCTCGAAAGCTGATCTTGTGAAGGTAACGCGGTACCAATTTTCAATTCCCGGAACATCTGCCTGGAATCTGCAGAAATGATTTCACTTTTAAAATATTCAGCTAACTGAACTCCGATCTCTGTTTTCCCAACAGCAGTCGGGCCTGTAATTACCACCAATGTTGGTGTCATTGACTTTTTATTTATTGCCTTATTTGTGCCCCAACTTCATTTTCATAAACCTTTAACATACGTTTCATAATTGAATCGACTTCCTGATCGGTTAACGTTTTATCGTCGTCGCGAAAAATAAAACTGATTGCATAGGCCTTTTTATCGTTCCCAATCTTATCCCCTTCGTAAACGTCAAACAGGTTTATTTTTCTGAGCAATTTTTTTTCAGTTTTAAATGCATGGTTTCTAATCTGCTCGTAACGTATTTCTTTATTTAAAACAAGGGATAAATCGCGACGCACTTCAGGGAATTTCGGAAGTTCTTCAAACGTAATTTTATTCGATTTAATAAGCTTCATTACTAAATCCCAATTGAAATCTGCATAATATACAGGGGCTTTGATATCGAACGTACCGGATAGTTTTTTACTCACGCTTCCAAACTGTACAAAACACTGGTTATTAATGGAGTACTGAATCCCCTCATCGAAAATGTCGTTTGATATCTCCGCTGCAACACACTTGTCAGGATTCAAACCAACCCGTTCCATTACATATTCGGTAAAAGCTTTTAAGGTATAGAAAGATGATGGTTCTTGTTTTGCTGTCCATGATTCTTCGGTTTTAGCACCGGATATAAATAATGCTAAATGATAGCTCTCCGAATATCCTTTTAAAACCTGGTTTTTAGACTCCTCTTTACTATAGCAGTTCCCGAACTCATACAACTTCAAATCGGGATTACGACGATTTGTATTGCGTAATACCGCTTCCAATCCTCCAAAAAGGAGCGACTGCCTCATACAATTCAAATCCTGGCTCAATGGATTTAGCATCATTACCAGGTTTTCGGATTTATAAGACTCTAACTGGTCGTAATATGCGCTGCTGTTTAATGAATTCGACATAATTTCGTTAAACCCATTGGCCGACAGGTAATCTGCAATCTTATTCACCACAGTATCCTTATTGGGCTTTTCAACATACGACAAGGTGGAGTGAACATGTTCGGAAATTTCGACATTGTTATAGCCATAAATTCGCAGAATTTCTTCGACAACATCTACCATACGCTTTACATCAACCCTATATGGAGGTATAGAAAGTTTTAAGCTTGTTTTAGTTTCTTCTAATAACTCAATGTCGAGCGATTGGAGAATATTTTTAATCAAGGGAACCTCAATTACTTTTCCAATTAAATCATATGCCTTTTCGAGATTGAAATCGACAATCGTATTTTCAACTACTTTAGGATAGACATCCATAACAGGCGAAGATATTGTTCCTCCTGCAATTTCCTTTATCAAAAGAGCTGCTCTTTTAAGCGCAAAAACTGTAATATTAGGATCCGAACCACGTTCAAACCGGAAAGATGCATCGGTATATAACAAATGTCCTTTGGATGTTTTACGAATAAAGACCGGGTTAAAATGGGCACTTTCTAAAAATACATCTTTTGTATTCTCTGTAATCCCCGAATCTATTCCACCAAAAACTCCTGCAATACACATTCCTTCGACCGTATTACAAATCATCAGATCGTTATCTGACAAGTTTCGATCAGCATTATCGAGCGTTTTAAAGACAGTACTTTCCGGTAAAGTTTTAACAACAACTTGTCCTCCGGTAATTTTATCGGCGTCGAATGCATGCAGTGGTTGACCAAGTTCGTGTAAAACATAATTAGTGATATCTACCACATTATTAATTGGGTGAAGACCAATCGCTTTTAACCGGTTTTGCAACCACTCCGGCGAAGGTTTAACCGAGACTCCGGTAATAGTTAGTCCGGAATACCTTGGACAAGCTTCCTCATTTTCAACAACAATGTCAATAATCCGGTTATTATTATCAATCTTAAAAATATCGACGGATGGTTTTTGCAGGGTCACCTTCCCTTTTTGATTTATAAAGGCAGCAAGTTCACGGGCAACACCATAGTGGGATGCCGCATCGATGCGATTCGGGGTAAGTCCAATTACAAAAACGATATCACTTTCAATATTAAAATAATCTTTAGCAAGCGTTCCAATTTTAACCGAATTATCCAGTACCAGAATTCCATCGTGCGATGTTCCAATTCCTATTTCATCTTCGGCACAAATCATCCCTTCGGAAACTTCCCCCCGAATTTTCGCTTTCGAAATTTTAAAGTTTTCGTTGCCTTTATAAATGGTAGTACCTACGGTGGCCACAACAACTTTTTGGCCCGCAGCAACATTTGGAGCTCCGCATACGATGGGTAATAACTCTGCTCCACCAATATCTACAGTAGTTACGCTTAATTTATCGGCATTGGGATGACGGCCACAGGTTTTAACTTCGCCAACCACAAATCCGTCCAAACCGCCTTTGATAGATTCGAACGTTTCAATACCTTCAACTTCTAGTCCTATTGAGGTTAAAATAGAGGATACTTCTTCTTTTGGCAAATCGATATTAAGATATTGTTTAAGCCAATTATAGGATATATTCATTCCAAAATATTTTATAATGTTATTGGCTCTGTTATTTCCCCTGTTGACAAATCGTTTTACACAAAATGTAATTGTCAGCCAGATCTGATTTCAATGTTAAAATCTCGATCTATGGAAATTATCAGTCCAAAAATAAACTAAGGCAACAAAAATAAGGAATTTTTAATTGCATGATGGAGAACTGAAT
The DNA here is from genome assembly GCA_020048915.1 of Bacteroidota bacterium. Lineage (GTDB taxonomy): Bacteria > Bacteroidota > Bacteroidia > Bacteroidales > JAAUTT01 > JAAUTT01. The sequence continues at coordinate 6,421 of JAIFLU010000198.1, forward strand.
AAATTAAAGCTATTCTGCTTCAAAATAATTAGAAAATTCAAAGTCGTTATGAGATTATTTCAAAATGGGGATAAAAGACATCCAATGGCCTTAAAGAATGTCTTTTATTTCGAGCAGAGATCTGATTTCGTAAGTAACTTCTTCTTTATGAGGCGTAGCATTTGGATTATAATAAATTTGATCGATACCAAACTTTCGAGCACCCATAATATCTGAAACTATTTCGTCGCCAATCATAATACTTTCCGTCTTTCTGGCATTTGCAGATTTCAACGCCCACTCAAAAATTTGGGGTTTGGGCTTATTGTAACCTATCTGTTCCGACGAAAACATTTTGGAGAAAAACTGATTTAACCGGCTTGAATTTAATTTTTCTATCTGAACATTGGTAAACCCGTTAGTCACGATATACATCCTGTAATTTTTAGCCGAGAGATATTCCATCAATTCCCAGGCTCCATCGATTAATGCAGTTTTATAAGGCATCAGCGTCAGAAATACATCATTTAATTTCGATGCAAAATCGGGGTCGTTTACCCCAAATTCTTCCAAGGTCAGCTCAAAACGGCGGGTACGCAGCATGCTTTTTGTCATCCGGTCGTTTTTATATTCTCCCCACACCCACTCGTTATATTTCGAGAATGTATTAACCAGCGTATCGGGTTGGTGAAAAATTGGCTCCAGCTCCATCTCCTTAAACATCTCAACAAGCGCTTCAGCCGAATTGGAGGTATAGTCCCACAAAGTATGGTCTAAATCAAAAAACAAATGCTTGTATCGCAACATATTACCACAATAAGATATTAAACAATCAGGAATTCAGTTTGTAAAAAGCGCTCTCCATCATTAAAAAGAATGATTGTGCTTCGGTGGACGTTCCCGAATGATCGAAATTTGGGGAACCACAGGCTCCTTGCACAATACCATAACTATCAACTTTTGCCCTGGCTGCTTTCCGCATAATATCGGCCTTTGCTTTATAAGAATTATCCAACCATCCGGCCTTAACTCCGGTATATATTGCAAAAGCTAACATTTGTCCAAGATTGGTTTCCACAAAAGTTGAGGCATCGTCAACAATATCATGAAATAGTCCATCGGGGCGCATATATACGATACAGCCATCAATTACCTCTTTGCCGTACAAAACAAATTTATTTCGGTGGTGTTCATTTCCCTTAGGAAGGAGGTTTATAATTTTAGCAATTCCGGCAGCAGTCCAACCATTCCCCCCACCCCATAATAATTTGCGTCCAAATTCATTTTTTGCTTCGTCCCAGATATGATAATACATTTTTTTTTCAGGATTTAGAAGATACTTGCGAAACCCTTCAATTTGCTTAAGTGCTTCGTCGAAATCGCCCATCAACGCTAAAAAAGGCGGTGCCATAAAGGATGCATCGCTCCACACCTGTTTTGCATAAGTTACATGATGTAAAATGCCATCGCTGGTCTTTGGTGCTTTCGTTTTAAAATATTCGTATTGAGCTTCAGCTGCTTTTTTATATTTCTCTTCGCCAGTTACTTTATAGGCGAAAAGAACAGCCTCGCCGTTCGACCCAGGATCTGTAACGCCTGGGTCAGAACCTAACAGTCCCAGCCTACCTTCGGCAGTTTGACGCACTAGTGCATCTTTAGCAAATAAAATCGCCAAATCGTTTCGTCCGATTGCGATTAATGCCTGTGAGGCAGTTCCTTGTTCCCAGGCAGCACGCTGCATGCAGAGCATTGCTTGAACGGCTTTATCAATTAAAGGGTCATTTTTAAAGTCGAACACCGATACCTCATTTGAATTTTTATTGACCCCAGCCGGGTTTTGAAACAAATTAGTACTCAGAACAGGCAATCCGAGAGACATTGCAGCAATAAAATTTTTCCGCTCCATTTTGTTTTGATGTAAAGTAGTTAGTAGATGTAAAAATAAACTTTTTCTGATGGAAAATTCAAGTACAATTAAACGCGTGGGA
>JAIFLU010000148.1 GCA_020048915.1 Bacteroidota bacterium
TTCAATTGAGGGAACAGCTAAAACACCTACAGTAAGATTTGACTCAGAGTCAGGGGTTATTGAAATTAAAGGTAGGTCTATACCCGAGAATTCTATCGAATTCTATAAGCCATTGGTAGATTGGCTTGATAAATATAGTAAAGCTGCTAAACCAATTACCAAGGTTAATGTTCAATTAGAGTACTTTAACACTAGTTCATCCAAGTGTATACTCGATGTTTTTAAAAAGCTCGAAAGTATACATAAATCAAATAATGAAGTTACGATTAACTGGTATTATGAAGAAGATGACGAAGATATGTTAGAAGCTGGAGAGGATTATGAATCGATTATTCGGGTTCCCTTTAAAATGATTGAAATTGTTTAGGTTTTTTTCGAATTGATTATTCGTTATTCTTAGAAAATACTTCTGCAAATTGCTCGATTTTATCGAGCAATTTTTTTAGTAACCGATAGTATAAAATCAAATATGTTCCAATTGTCATCATCCAAATAACTAATATGTTTACCCAATACGTGCTGAAATAAAATCCAAATATCATTTTTCGGGGAGCATAGAAATGGGCTTTTATGAAAAGGTATTCCGGATCTAAGTAAATTGGGTCTATTTTCTGAAAAAGCTTTCCTTTATATTCAACAATTCTGTCTAATTCAGTTGAATTAGTTACAAACTCAGCCAGGTTCTCATTATGGTAGTCCATTTTTAATTCATTAAAGGCTGCTTTTTCTACATCGTTCTTTTGTAATTCTCTTATCTTATTGTCTTTTTGTTCATTAAAGAAATTGTAAACCTTTATGTAGTATTTGTTTAATCTTTCAAGGTATGCATCCAGGGATTTTAAAGTTGTAATAGTAAATTTTCCAGGCCATAATTGGTCAATATTCCTAAAATTAACCACATTATTGGTTCTGTTTTCTTTAGCAATTTCATTTCGAAGTAGTTTTAAGCTTTCATGAAATTCAATATCGTTATTTGTAGTAAGATTAATATTATGTAAGTATTCCGCTTTGTTTTTAAGATTCCGGACCCAAAAATTTTTCTTGAATTCAGCTATATTCATTATCTTTTCATCCGGATAAAAGATTTTTTCGTATTTGTTTTCTGTAAACTGATATACTGCTAATGCTTCATATGCCCACCGTGCAACTATAACTTCCCCGTAAAAGGGAATTCTGCTGGGGGTGGATAATGTTGGGTTAATTTTATCGTATTTTACGATTACTCCGCTTAAAATGATCTGAGGAATTACCAGGAATGGAATTAGGATATAGATAGTTACTACAGTATTAAAGCTGTCGGATATTACAAGTCCCATCATATTAGACGCCGCTAATGCGCTAAAAAGCACCAGCCAATATTGCAGGTACATTCCTTTCACTTCAATAACACTGTTCCCAATTAATACAAAACTTAGGGCCTGTATGGCTGAAATTGCTAATAATACTCCAATTTTTGAAAGCAAATAGCTCGACCAGCTCAGGTTTAAGAAAGCCTCCCGCTTTAGTATCTTTCTATCTTTAATAATTTCTTCAGCACTGACAGATAGGCCAATAAAAAGGGCAACAATTACCGACATAAAAATATAAACCGTAAAATTGCTGTTCCCATTAAAAGTGTATCCTTTATTGCCAGTTATGTTGTAGTATTTTATGATATAGGAGAGGAGCAGAGCTAATACCGGAGCTTCCAGGAAATTAATAACAAGGTATTGGGCATTAGCTAGTTTAGCAATAATGTCACGTTTTGAAAAAACGATAAATTGTTTAAACCGGTTTGGTATTTTAAGGGAAACTTCAGGAATATCCTCTACACTTTTTATTTCTTTGTTTTTTTTCTCATTAAAAAGCCGGTAATTATCATTCCATTCTTTTGGTGACACTTTTCGGGTTAATGTTACTTTGCCATATTCGTCTAAAACCCTGGTTTCGACAATATTAAATATTTGCTCCGGATTTACATTTCCACAGGTGTGGCATTCACTTTCGTTCCAATTTGCATGATGCATATGCGATTTAAAATATATAATGGATTCAATTGGATCGCCATTATATATTAGATATCCACCAGAATCTAAAATTAGAAGTTTATCGAACATTTTAAATATATCCGACGAGGGTTGGTGGATGACAACAAAAACCAACTTTCCTTTAAACGAAAGTTCTTTGAGAAGATCCATGATGTTTTCGGAATCCCGGGACGATAAACCCGATGTAGGTTCGTCTAAAAATAGAATGCTGGGTTCCCGAATTAATTCTAATGCAATATTTAACCTCTTTCTTTGTCCTCCACTAATTTTTTTATTAAGAGGAGAGCCAACCTTCATATTTTTATTATCGTGTAGCCCAAGGTTCACCAAAAGGTCTTCTACCATTTGGTGAACCTTCTCATCTGAGAGGTTTCCAAAACATAATTTTGCATTATAATACAGGTTCTGAAATACGGTTAATTCTTCAATTAACAAGTCGTCTTGAGATACATACCCAATATAACCTTCGGTTTTAGTTTTATCGTTATGGATATTAATTCCATTAATTAAAACTTCTCCTGCCGAAGGTTCGATTGAACCGTTAAGTACATTTAGCAAAGTAGATTTTCCAGCTCCGCTTGCACCCATAATACCTACAAGTCGCCCTGATTCTTCCGTAAAACTCATAGGGTGAAGGCCTGTTTTACCTTCCTTAAATTGATATTCAATATCTTTTACATCGAAAATGATTTTAGAACGAAATATCCCTTCATGAAAATAATTTACTACATCGCTATAATAAAGCGGCTTAATTTGCAAATTTCGGAGACTTGAGCCGGAATTAAATACATAAACCCTGTCTTGGTGAAGTAATTGTCCGTTCAGGTACATCTCACTTTTCCCAATATATCGGATTAAATAAATGTTGGTAGATGCGATATGAAGGACCCGTAATTGTCCTTCTAATGATTCATAAAAAATATGGCGGGTAAATTCTGAATTTCCATTCTTTTGGCAGTCTATTATCGCAATCTGGTCCGATAAGGGAGTGTGTTCGAACGATGAAAGTACGAATGACCGAATGTTATCAAATTCGAAACGAGGGATATTAAAAGTATCGGATACAGTAGAAACAAATTGCAGCTCCTGTTCGGAGATTTCATTCACATTTAGACTATCGGATTTGATAAACTCCAGTAACTGAAATAAAAGGATTATTTTCTGTTTTTGGGTAAGTTCTTCATTTATTTCTGTGCAAATAAGTAAAACCCGAACTGAAGAGGAAGCAGTTCGTTTATTTGATTTTGATTGTTCGGAAGATTTTTGTTGGTTAACAGCATAATATTCGTCGAATAAAAGCAAATATTCGTTCACCAACTCAGAATTGAGTTGCCTTCTCAGAAAATTGTCAACCACAATTTTACGATCGTACCGATTGCTTTGCGGGCGGGCAATAATCGCAAATAGCTGCATGAGCGCTTTTAATATCTGTTCACTCATAATTTTTGGGCAAGCGTTATTATATTAGCAATTTAAAAAACCTTATTCAATCTTTTTGTAACCAATGAGTATTTTTGCAGATATTTTTTTTTCAGTAATTTGTTTTACAACAATTTGTCCGTGAAAAAGTGATTCAAACCTAAAATCTCTAATTATTCCGTTAACTATTTTTGAATTCGTGTACTGAATATTTCCTTTTTCGTCAATAAGGCTAATTTCAAAATTATTGTCTTTTTCCTCAGTACATAAAACAATTCGATACGAAAATCCCGGATAGAATATTATATCGAACTGAGTAGAATGGTTTGAAGAAGGAATTATTAAATACTCCTGACTGTCACTGATAAATCCATCTAACAGATTAGAGCAACTCTTTGCCGAGTTTAACTGGCCTGACATGGGAAGCGTAATTATTAAAAGGATAACAATTATTACTAGTCTCATTATTACTATATGTTTAGTTCTTTTCTGATAAGGATTTGAGAATACATTCTAATACAACAAATTTTCTCTTAGCGATTTAGAAAGCTCAAATATTTTATCTAAATGCGATCCAGTCAAAACTGGCGTAAATGTACACTTTATAATAGTTACATTTTTTTTATCCTGGTTTTCCGGGGGCGAATTTTTATACAAAATATCTATAGTATCGTATTCGTATGCAATTGCTACAAGATTATCAATGAGATCGGTATATTCCGTGCTTTTTTTATAATAGGGCTGAAGAAGTTGAATTAAGTTGTCAATTACAAATTGTTGCTGTAGGATAATTCCAAACAGATTACTGTTTTTAGAGATTTCGTATAAATGATTTAGTAAGTAGAAACTTTCGATCCATCCTCCTGCAATTACAAGGCTGCTCAGGTATGGCCTGTCTCCATTTTTCAGGTATTCGTTTCCTTTAAGATATAATTCGGAAATTATAATAAGCATTGAATCACTATTACCAAGACTCGATTCAATGCGCTCGAATATTGAAGTTTGGTCTTCGGGGCCTAATTTAGTCTCTTTAATAAGAAATCGAAGACTCTCAAGATATTTTAGGGCAATCTCTTTTTGATCATAAAGTCCTAAATATCCCAAATCGGCGCCCAATGCTCCCAACGCCAAAGCTTGTTTCTCAGATGTAAGAAGAAGTTCCACATTTAGAGGCTTTGCGAATAATCTTTCGTCAAAGTATGGGCAATCTTCTTTTACCAAAAGAGAAATCTGGTGAGGAGATGGTACTGAGTAGGAGATGTTATTTAAGGTAGATTCAATTACACCACTGTCGGCGCTAAAGTCGAGGTTGTTAATTGCAGAAGGTTCCTGATTTCTATTGCAGGAAAGGAACATTAGAAGCAATACAGATAGAAAAGTGCAAAGTATACTATAACGCATCCGATAATACTTTTGGGTTAAATGTTAGTTTCGGCAAAGCATTACTTGATACGATCGGATTGGGGAGAGGTTCTGTTTTTTTCGAACAATTTTTAGATTATACGATTTTTTACTGCTTTTAATAGAAGTAAGCCCGGAATTGATATATACCTGATTTTTTAAATACAATCCTTAAAAAGTAAGGTTGTCGATTGTAATTTACCTTCTCGTCTATATTGAACCAGCATTTTCCGATAAGGTTTTTTTAGCAGGAGTCCATGTATTTCAGAAAGTGATAGCTCGGATACTTGCTGGTAATTTATATTTTCGATTAAATCACCAACTTTTAATCCTGCATTTTCGGCAGGAGATTTCGCAGTAATACTTGCAATTGTATAGGCATTTTTTCCGGGGGTAGGACAGCAAACTTCCATACCACTTAAATTGACATGGAAAGGTTCTTTCCATTTAGAATTGGGCCGGAATGTAATTTTATTATTGCGATAATCAAAAATAACATGGAACCGGCTTAGTAGATCGGCACCAATACTGCCATTCCGTTCAATATTTGTGTTCTTTTCAACTACCCGGTTAGTATCAGAATAAGATGCGATCAGGTTATTGAGTTTCATAAATCCAGTTCCAAATTGTTTTATTCTTCCAGCCCGGCCAAACACTTCACCTCCTAATCCAACCCCCATGTATATTGGTTCAGTCTTAGATGGAATTTTGTACTTTGGGTTGGATTCCAAATCAATCCATAGAGCAAAACTTGCACCTGAGTCAATAAGGAAACGCCCCTCAACAACCGTACTGTCTTCCTGCATAATTGGCGCAGTAACAAATGGTTTAGAGTCAACAATTGTAATTGGGATTGTTGTACTTTTTTTCTTCAACTTATAAACATAGGTTTTAGGGGTATGAAAGCTAATCTGTTTATTTTCGTAATTAATCTCGATAATTAAATCCCGGAATAGATTATAACCTAATAATCCATGGATTTTAACTCCTAGATGTCGCGAAAAATCGAATTCTGGATTTGATATTACTAAAATATCCTGATGTAGGCCAACAATCCCCTGAATCCTAATTTCGTTTTCAATCGAGTGGGTAGCGGTAAGGGCATCTCCATTCCCAAAGCCAAAAAGTTTAATGTCTTTAGCGAGTTTTAAGTTTAATTTAGCAGCAATCTCTGGATCGGTCAATAACGTATTGCTGATTCCTGAATCCAGAATAAAGTTTAATGTATCGCTATTATTTAATTTGACAGTTAAAACCACTAAATTATTTATTAATTTAAATGGCACAGTAATACTCTTTTTACTTAAATTCTCTATATAAAACCTTTTTGGGTTCTTTTGAGCCTGGGCAATTATATCTAACTGAAATCCTAAAATGACAAATATTGTGAAAAAATATAACCGTTTCATGGCATTAATGAATTAAGGTTAACAATATTTGAAGCGCTTCGAATATTATGATTCATAAACAACCTAAGACCCTAAAGACATTTTGGCGCTGAAGGCCTGGAATTGAAAGCCAAACTGTCAGGAATTCGTCGGCTTTATTAAATGGCAAGACATTTGAAAACACTTATAAAATTACAAAATAATACATGAATTATGAACTTAAATAATTTTACTATAAAATCGCAAGAAGCTATACAACAAGCTTTTTTGCTGGCCGAGAAAAATAAAAACCAAGCTGTTGAAACAGCTCATATATTTAAAGCACTGTTGGAAGATGGGGATAGTGTTGGTGCCTATTTATTAAAGAAAGTGAATGCGAATGTAGTTGCTATTGAGATGGTTGTAAATAAGGTTATTGAATCGTTACCTAAAGTTACTGGAGGAGAAAAATATTTATCACCTTCCTCTAATTCCTCTTTACAGAGGGCAATTGCTTATGCAAGTGAATTTGGAGATCAATTCGTTTCCCTCGAACATATTTTACTCGGGTTATTTTCGGTTGGCGATACAATTTCGCAGTTGATGAAAGATAATGGTGTTGCTGAATCGGATTTGAAAAAAGCTATTATTGATTTGCGGAAAGGGTCGAAGGTTAACAGCCAATCAGCCGAAGAAACCTATAATTCGCTTAACAGATATGCCATATACCTCAATGAGCAAGCCAGGAACGGCAAGCTGGATCCGGTAATTGGCCGGGACGACGAAATTCGCAGGGTTTTACAAATACTTTCGCGGAGAACAAAAAACAATCCTATTCTGATTGGATCTCCCGGTGTTGGTAAAACTGCTATTGCCGAAGGCCTTGCCTACAGGATTATTAAAGGAGATGTACCCGAGAATCTGAAATCCAAGCAAATATATTCACTTGATATGGGAGCTTTGATAGCAGGGGCTAAATACAAAGGGGAATTTGAAGAGAGGCTGAAAGCCGTTATACGGGAGGTAGTGGAGTCGAATGGTGAAATAATTTTGTTTATCGATGAGATTCATACGCTGGTGGGGGCGGGGAAAAGCGAAGGAGCTATGGATGCAGCCAATATTTTAAAACCAGCACTTGCTAGAGGCGAACTCAGAGCCATTGGGGCAACTACCCTCGATGAATATCAGAAATTTTTTGAAAAAGATAAAGCCTTGGAGCGCAGATTCCAGCCAATAATGGTAAATGAGCCCGACACTCTGGATGCGATATCAATTTTAAGAGGACTAAAGGAAAGGTACGAAAATCATCATCAGGTGCGAATCAGGGACGAGGCAATAATTGCTGCGGTAGAATTGTCGCAACGGTATATAAGCGACCGTTTTTTACCCGATAAGGCAATTGATTTAATTGATGAAGCGGCTTCAAAACTGAGATTGGAAATGAATTCAGTGCCAGAGGAGATTGATGAAATTGATCGCCGTATAAAGCAACTTGAAATTGAGCGTGAGGCAATAAAACGAGAAGGCGATGAGCTGAAAATGGTTGAATTAAGCAAAGAAATTGCCAATTTATCGGAAACGCGAAATAAGCTTCGTGCAAAATGGAATAGTGAGAGGGAGATAATTAACGAAATTCAAAAGCAAAAAACAGCTATTGAGCACTTTAAATTTGAAGCAGAACAGGCTGAAAGAGATGGGGATTATGGGAAAGTAGCTGAGCTGCGATACGGTAAAATAAAAGAAGCGGAAGCGCAGATTAAGGAATCCAAGGATCAGTTAAGTGTTATGCAAACTGATTCGGCATTAATAAAAGAAGAAGTTTCGAGCGAAGATATAGCCGAAGTTGTTTCCCGCTGGACAGGGATTCCTGTTTCAAGAATGCTCCAAAGTGAGCGCGAAAAATTGTTATTGCTGGAGCAAGAGTTGCATAAACGGGTTGTTGGGCAGGATGAAGCAATTTCTGTAGTGGCCGATGCTGTGAGAAGAAACAGGGCAGGACTTTCAGACTCCAAGCGTCCCATTGGCTCCTTTATTTTCCTTGGAACAACCGGCGTTGGGAAAACCGAACTTGCAAGGGCATTAGCTGAATTATTATTTAACGATGAGAATTTAATTACCCGAATTGATATGTCGGAATATCAGGAACGACATTCTGTTTCGAGGTTAATAGGGGCTCCTCCCGGCTATGTTGGTTACGAAGAAGGTGGTCAGTTAACCGAATCGGTTCGAAGAAAACCATATTCAGTTATACTCTTAGATGAAATTGAAAAGGCTCATCCCGATGTTTTTAATACCCTGTTACAGGTGCTCGATGATGGAAGACTAACAGACAATAAAGGGCGTACAGTGAATTTTAAAAACACAATTATTATTATGACCTCCAATTTGGGCTCTCATATTATTCAGGAGAATATGGATAAGGCAAATGAGAAGAATTGGGAAAGTTTATTTAATAAAACGAAGGAAGAGGTTTTAGCGCTGATGCGTCAAACGATACGCCCTGAATTTTTAAACAGGGTTGATGAGATTATCATGTTCAGTCCTTTAAGCTTTTTACAGATAAAGGAAGTGATTAAATTACAGTTAAATATGGTAATAAAACAGCTGGAGAGTAATGAAATTAAACTAGAGTTAACAGATTATGCTTTGGAGTGGATTGCAAAGAAAGGCTACGATCCTCAATATGGAGCCCGACCGGTGAAAAGAGTAATACAAAAATATATTTTGAATGAACTTTCGAAAAGAATTCTTGCAGGAACTGTTAAAAAGAATGAGTCTATTAAAGTAGACGCATTTGATGAAGATTTAATTTTTTCGAATTAATAAAAAAACTCCCGGGGAACCGGGAGTTTTTCATTATGAAGAAAAACTTTTAATACAATCGTCCAGGTTGGTGTAGATTTCAAATACATTATGCAATTGAAGGAGCTTAAATAATTCCATTACCTCCCTTTCGACATTGCATATTTTGAAATGACCATAATTTATACTTGCTGTTTTAAATACCGATAAAAATACTCCAAAACCAGAGCTGTCAATAAAATTTATTCCGGAAAGGTTTAAAATTAGTTTAGTATTGGGTTTATTAAAAAGGTTGTTAAGCTGTTCTTTAACTGGTTCAGTAACTAAGGCATTAAAACGGTTTACGTTTTCAAAAGAGGCCACATAAATGTTATTAATCAATTCAACTTTAAGCATGTTGATAGGTATTAAAGTTATAGTTTTGATGCAATTTCTTCTAATTCTCCAATGGCTTGTTTTGTAAGCCGGATAAATTTTTCTACAAATAATGGATACGAATCTACATCCTTTTCCTCTTTAGTATTTAACTCAAGTATTTTTAAATCGGCAGCCAATTCAGTCATTCCCATAATTGCAACCGACGATTTTGCTTTATGCGCTAATTTGCCCAAAAGCAAATAGTTTTTCTCATCCAGATAGGCTTGCATGTCGCGAATATATTCAAGAGATTGTTCATTAAAGATTTGGATCATTTCTTTAATAATCTCTTTATTCCCCCCCGACATGTTATTTAAATATGATAAATCTGTTATCATGATTATTTGGATAATATCTGTTTAAACCATTTATTAGAAACTTACAACATTTTTTTTAGTATATTTCCAAACCAAACGAGTATTAATATTTTGAAAAAAAAATGTGGTTTCTGTAAATCAAAATTAATCATATTTCGTAAATAACAACATTCATCTAACGGAATTTCAATTATGAGGAAAAGCTTTATTGCCATATTAATATCTTTCGTCATTTTATCTACCGGTTGGGGACAAACTACAAACAGCGGTAGCCAGTCACCTGTTGATCTTGAGGCTAAAAAGGCATTTAACCAAGCGGTAGCTGCTATTGGAGCAAAGCAATATAGTCAGGCGATAGTTTCGCTTAATAAAGTGTTGGAATTAAATCCCGATTTTATTTCGGCCTACAACGAACGTGGGAAGGTATTTTTACAATCGGGCAAACTGAAAGAAGCTAACCTCGATTTTGAACAGGTGATTAAACTAGACAAAGAGCTTGGCGAAGCCTATTTTGGCAGAGGCTACATTACTTTCCTTTCAAAAAACTACGAACTGGCTTTTAAGGATTTTTCCACGGCGATTTCCAATGGTTACAACGAATATCCTGTTTATTATTACAGAGGAATGATAAATCTGATTCGAAACGATGCAAATGCCGCAATTCTTGATTTTACATTTAGTGTCGATAAAAATCCAAATTTTGCTGAAGCATATCATGACAGAGGAAGTGCAAAATTTAAGCTTAAAGATTATCCAGGGGCATTAGCCGATTATGAAAGGGCTATTCAAAATAAGCCAAACTTTGCATTGGCCTATTCGAATTCGGGAAGCGTTAAAAAGGAATTGGGAGATTTCCAGGGAGCCATTCAGGCATTTACAAAATCGTTAGAATTAGATTCAAATCTTTTAGTTTCGTGGAATAACCGCGGAGTGGTTCGGTTTTTTTCCGGAGATATTGTTGGGGCCAAAGCTGATTTCGATAAAGCTTTATTATTAAATAATAACTATTTGTTGGCAGTAAATAATCTTGCCATTGTTGAAGCAAAAATGGAGAAGTATACCAGCGCTGCTGAAAATTTGAATAAAGCAGTAAAAATGGATAACACCAGGGGAGAGTTGTTTATTAACAGAGGGTATGTAAAAGAACAACTTGGCGATTTGGATGGTGCATGTAAGGATTGGCATATTGCCGATACCCTGAAAATAAAACAAGCTCAATTATATTTAAAAGACTGCAAATAACTCCATCTCAACATAAATCGTATGAAAATAAATTCATTCTATATATTAATAATCGGACTCTTTCTGATCTTTCAAAATGCTTATTCTCAGTTAGAAGTAGATGTTTCCCGAAGCGAATTTAAAGTGAAGAAAACAGGGTTTCGCGAAGCCTGGTTTCATGTCAATGAAGGCAATAAGTATGCGAAAAAAGGCAAAGGGGCATTGTCTCTTGCTTTAAAGGAATACCTTTTAGCTTATCCTTATAATTCGGAAAATGCCGAATTAAATTATAAAATTGGCACATGCTTTTTACAAACCGATAAAAAGAATGTTGCTATTGACTATCTTAAGAAAGCTTATTTCTCGAACCCTCAAATAATTTCTGATATACATTTTTTATTGGCAAGAGCTTATCACCAAAACCTCGATTTCGATAATGGTATCAAAGAGTACGAATTATATTACCATTTTCTTACTAACCGTGAGAAGAAAAAAATTGGCCCGGTTATTCTAAAATACAAACAAGAATGTTTGGACGCTAAAGAAATTGTAGCGAACCCTCTTCGGGTTATTATTAAGAACCTTGGCGATTCTGTTAATTCACCTTACGACGATTATAATTCTGTGTTTAGCCCATCCGATTCCATAATGTACTTTATTTCGCGACGGCCAGCTATAATTGATGCAAAGCCCAATGTGCTCGATTTTCGGTATAACGAAGATATTTACAGGGCATTTAACGATTCGAACGATTGGAAGAACATCTCCCGGTGGAATGTGAAATTTAATAATAAACATCACAATGGGGTTGTTTGGATTTCGGCCGACGGGAAAACTATTTTTCTTTATAACGGCTATAAAAATGGAGGGGACCTGCAATATACAGAACTTAAAAAAGGGAAATGGTCAAAGCCTAAAAAACTTAAGGGAGGATTTAATACGGGTTCAAAAGAAACGGCCTTGTCTATGACCGGAGATGGAAACCAGGTATATTTTGTTTCGGACGATGAACGTGAATCGTTTGGTGGGAAAGATATCTTCTATACGTTTAAAAATCCCAAGGGGAACTGGGTTTCACCACGTAATGCGGGGTCTTCTATAAATTCGATGTATGATGAAGATGGTGTTTACGTTCGCCCTGATGGCAAAGCACTGTATTTTAGTTCGAAAGGCCATAACAGTATTGGTGGATACGATGTTTTTAAAGTAGAGAAAGATGAGCAGAATGTATGGTCGAAACCACAAAATATTGGTTTCCCGGTAAATACCCCTGATGACGAGTTGTATTACCGGCCCATGCTAAACGAAAAATATGCTTATTATACAGCTTCCCGATCGGATAGTAAGGGAGGAAAAGATATTTATAAAGTGACTTTTTTAGGTACCGAAAAAGAAATGATGTTTCTCACGGAAGATCAATTAATTTCAAATATTGATGCCCCTTTTTCGGATATTTTTGTTCGTTTGCCGCAGGCAGTTTCAATCGATACTACGGTTATGCTGAAAGGGTTGGTTTCCGATTCAAAAACAAATAATCCTATTCAGGCAAAAATTAACCTGATTGACCTGGAAAGAAGTCAGGTTGTTGCAACTACAATTTCAGAAATTACCGGGAGTTACCAAATTCCATTGCCGGCAGTGAAGAACTATGGAGTTGAAATAAATGCAAAGGACTACATGTTTTTACTTGATTTGGTAAATATGCCGGTTCAGATTTCAGGGAACGAAATAATTAAGAATTTTGTGCTCGCCAAGCTTGAGGTAGGAACAAAGGTAATATTAAAGAATATTTATTTTGAAACTGGCAAAGCTGCGCTTAAAACAGAGTCTTATGCTGAGTTGGACAAGGTTTTGAAATTTTTACAGGAAAACACCGAGTTGAAAATTGAAATTTCGGGCCATACCGATAATGTAGGTTCTACAAAAGCTAATACAAGTCTATCAGAAGCCCGGGCCAAAGCTGTGGTAGAATATATGGTAGGCCATGGGATTCCTGCGACTCAGTTAACATATAAGGGATATGCTTTCAGTCAGCCAATTGCCCCAAACAATACTCCGGAAGGAAAGCAGATGAACCGGCGTGTTGAATTTAAGATATTAAGTAAGGAATAGATAGTTATGAAGGCGATGATTTTTGCAGCAGGGATGGGTACGAGGTTACAACCTCTAACAAACAATAAACCCAAAGCCCTGTTGGAGGTAAAGGGTATTCCGCTTTTGGAGATAATAATAAAACGATTGTTGCTATTTGGTTTTAACGATATTGTGATAAATGTCCATCATTTTGCCAATCAGGTTTATAAATTTCTGGAAGAGAATAGAAATTTTGAAGCAACTATTCAAATTTCGGATGAACAGGATTTACTTCTCGATACCGGAGGTGGTTTAAAGAAGGCGCGAAACCTGCTCATGGACGGCGACCCAATTCTTATTCATAATGTAGATATTCTTACAGATCTCGATTTGAGACAATTGTATTCGTTTCATACTGAAAATAAAGCTTTGGCAACATTAGCAGTAAAGGAAAGAGATACTTCCCGGTCGTTGCTCATAAACACTGCAGGAGAATTGTGCGGCTGGCGTAATAATGTGAATGGAAATTTGAAACATGCAAAAGGCGATATTGATACGCTGCTTCCAATTGCCTTTAGCGGAATTCATGTAGTAAATCCCGAACTTATTGAACTAATCAGTGAGGAAGGTGTTTTTTCAATTATCGATGTTTATTTGCGTTTAGCCCGAACCCAAAAAATTGCAACTTTTTGCCACAACCAGAACTTTTGGCTAGATTTGGGCCGCAAAGAAAATTTTATTGAAGCTGAAAAATATCTTCCAAAATTAGTATGACGTTATGGAAAAAGGCCGGATTGAAGAGTTGAATGCAGAATTTGCAAAGAAATCGCCGCAAGAAGTATTGTCCTTTTTTTTAAGAGAATTTAAAGGAAAAATAGCGCTTTCGTCCAGTCTGGGGCTAGAAGATCAGGTACTTACGCATATGGTTTGTAACCTTGACAGTTCTGCCCGGATATTTACTCTCGATACCGGAAGGCTTTTCCCCGAAACGTATAATTTAATTGATAACACCAATAAACACTTCGGGATTAAAATTGAAGTTTTATTTCCTGCCTATGCGCAGGTTGAAAATATGGTTTTTTCAAAAGGGATTAACCTTTTTTACGATAGCATTGAGAATAGAAAGGAATGTTGCCGGATACGAAAAATTGAGCCTCTCAAAAGAGCATTTAAGGGATTGGATGTTTGGATATGTGGGTTAAGAAAAGATCAGTCGGTTACCCGCTTTTTTTCAAATACCATTGAGTGGGACGAAGCAAATGGCCTTGTAAAAATAAATCCACTTATTAATTGGACCGAAAAAATGGTGTGGGAATATATCCGCACCCACCATATTCCTTATAATGAATTGCACGATAAAGGATTTCCCAGTATTGGATGCCAGCCTTGTACGCGAACGGTAACCTCTGGCGAAGACATCCGTTCAGGACGCTGGTGGTGGGAAGCCCCGGAACACAAAGAATGTGGCCTTCACCAGAAATAGATTAGTTTTGATTTGCTACCGCTGTCGAATTGTTTTGATATTTTAGAATTATTCCGCCAACATCCGCATTGCCTTATACTCCGCATCGGCTTCTCCGCTAAAGGTGCCCGAAAAAAGCTTTCCGAAATTGTGATAGAAAACTTATTAACAATTGAAATAATTAATTGACTGTGTTTGTGTTTTTGTTTAACTTGTTCAACGAACTACACTCATAAACACATTGTTAATTAAAGGAATTTAGACTAACCAAATTCTAAAGAATGAGATTCAAGCTAATCCTGGAGCCGTTTGGTAAAAGCAAAACCTTGCCCATCAATTATCAATACGAATTTTCGGCATGGATTTATAAAATCCTTCATTTTGGCAATCCCGAATTTGCTGAATGGTTGCATAGCCATGGATATATGGATGGCAAAAAACAATTTAAGCTTTTTACTTTTTCGCAGTTGAAACCTGAAAAATACAGCGTTAAAGGGGATCGGCTCGAAATTCAATCCCACCAAGCTTCCATTCAGGTTTCGTTTTATATGGAAGAAGCGGTGGAGCCGTTTATTACCGGATTGTTTCGCAACCAGGAATTTAGCATTGGCGACAAAATAAGTCGTGTACAATTTAGGGTAAACTGTATTGAAAAACTACCGGAGCCAGTATGGCTTTCGCCTCTTGACTTTCGTGCCGAATCGCCGGTTGTGATTAGCACCCGCGAATTCGAAACCTCCCGAAATGCCACCTACCTGTCGCCCGAGGATAATGGATATGCCGATTTGTTCCTGAAAAACTTGTTGACCAAATACCTGGCAGTGATGGCGCAGAAAAGTGATAGCTCACAATTAATCACCTTTGGGAGTTTGGTGGCGAATAGTTTTTCGTTACTGGGAAAACCCCGGTCGAAAGTGATTAAGATAAAAGCCGGCACACCCGAAGAAACATCTGTTAAAGGGTTTCTGTTCGATTTTAGGGTTACTGCCCCTGTTGAATTAATTAAACTAGGGTATTACGCTGGTTTTGGGGAAAAGAATAGTTTGGGTTTTGGAAGTGTAGAATTGAAGTAATAACTCTTTCAGGGTTTTAAACCCTGAAAGAGTTTGATATAAATCGTTATGGAAAAATTACAACACGGTAAATACTACCATATATACAATCGCGGTAATAACCGCGAGGACCTGTTCCGTACCGAAGGTAATTACCTGCATTTTATGAGGTTGTACGAAAAATATATTTTCCCCATTGCCGAAACGTTTGCTTGGGTATTAATGAAAAACCATTTTCATTTTCTGGTAAGGGTGAGGGAAGAGGAACAGATAGATTTTTTACCGCCAATTGACGCTTCCAGGTCCAAGGACACTGGAAGGTCTGACGACGGAGAGACCTTCCATCGTCCGCAGGACAAGGAAGCGTCGAATCCTTTACGTAAACCGGAACCGTCCCGGCAATTCGCGCATTTATTCAACGCATATTCCAAATATTATAATCGGTTAAATAATCGAACAGGAAGTTTGTTCGAAAAAAACTTCCATCGTATCGAAGTCACCTCCGATCGGTATTTTCGCCAACTGGTGGTATATATCCATACCAACCCGGTTCGCCATGGATTTGTTAGCGACTTTAGAGATTATCCCTGGTCGAGCTACGGAACAATATTGTCGGTTAAGCCCACCAAACTCAGCCGCGATAGAATTATTGGCTGGTTCGACGATACGACCAATTTTGTGGCAGTACATAACCAAACGATAGATGTGGAGATGATTACGGAATTAAAATTGGAATGAACATCCCCCTTCCACCCATTAGATCTTCCAGCGTGCGCAGCTCCTGGAAGATCTAGCGGAAGAGATAGGAAGGGTTGAACGATAAATAATTTATGTGTAATCCCTGCCATGGTTTTAAACTCTGGCAGGGATTGGGTTCGAATAAAAAGGTATAGTTTATGAAAAAAGATTTTAAAACGATTGATTGTGATTGGCTTATTCGACAAACAGGTGATCCATTTGCCGATATTGGAGGGTATGTAATTAAGTATCTTCTGGAGCGAGAACCTGAAAAAGATATTTTACAATTAATAGAAGAAGCTACTTTAATTTATGTAAACAATTGGGAGGGGAAATTGCATAGTTTCTTTCACGGATCTAAAATTACCAATCCTTCGATTAAAACCAGTAACGAAAAGATTAAAGGTACAATAAAATTGTTCAACCAGATTATTAGCGATGAAGGTCACTTCCAAGAAGGATATTGTAGAATTAGCGGGCGCAAAGCAAAATTGTATTCTGCTGGGAGGGAAAGTTTAATATTATCTGGGTCAGGATCTTTCATTAATTTTCATCACACTTTTCAATCTGGATTGAT
Source organism: Bacteroidota bacterium (assembly GCA_020048915.1). Taxonomy (GTDB): domain Bacteria; phylum Bacteroidota; class Bacteroidia; order Bacteroidales; family JAAUTT01; genus JAAUTT01. The sequence goes on from JAIFLU010000148.1 coordinate 16,874, forward strand.
GCTTTCGAAGGAAATTTTGATCCGAATGTTCTTTATTCCGCTAGGTTCGATCCTTTTAAATGGAAAGATTGCTTCCATTTATAGTAATATACCAGAAATTACGGAGTTCTTTGTTGTCGAGAATTGTAAGAATAACTTGAGGAGCCTTGGTTTAAATGTTGAGGTTGGAGTTCTGAAGTCGGAATTTCACAATCCAGCAAACGCACTATTCAATTTTATTGATAAAGTTATTACAAACGTTCACCTTGCATCCGATTCAAACCTTCCTATATCCTTATCCCTTTACCTTTTTTCTAATTTTGGAGCTAGTACTGAAATGAATGTTTATAGGATTCCTGCAAAAGTTTTTGGGTTTTACAGGTATTGCAAAAATGGGGAATTTTGTGATCATTGGCAGAAGTTTATTTATTCGCATTATTCAAGTTCTGCTTTTAAAGGAGCGAAATTCAATCCAGATGCCCAAACCTATGAGTTTGAAAAGAAGGGAGAAACAGGTTCGGTTGGTTTGGATGATTTTAAAATTTGGACTAACAGGATTTATATAAAATTATTGAATGATCAAAGTTTAATTCCTGATTTCTTAAGATGGAGTAGAACTCATAAATTTAATTTCCTAATAATTGAAACCTATCAAATATCTGTTCGCAATATGAAAAAGGAAACCGTAAGTAAGATTAAAGAATTGGCTAAATATTTAGTGAAAGATCAAAATGCCGATTCAATTAAAAAAAGAATTATGAGCTTAAATGGAGCAAAAAACTCATACTTATTGAGAAGATACCTTTTAAGCGATGTGGTTGCAAGGAACTATAATGAAGGAGGGGGCCTAATGATAAGTGTTGACGATTACGTAAACTACTTGTTTACTGATGATATTTCATGGCAAGAAATTAGGGATTTATTGTTAATTGCAGTTTACCAGGAACTACACGAATTGAAACTAAATGTGTTAATTGAATTGTCTGAACCTGAAACTACAGAAGTAGAATAACTAAATAACTAACAAATATGAAAAATTTAAAAACCCAAGGATTTGTATTATTAGATGTTGATGTAGTAGCCTTGAACAATGCTGGAAAAAATACGTCTAGCAATTTTGATAATGCTGTTGCTACTAAAAAAATCTATAAAAATGGTCGCAGTTATGTTTATGCATCAGGTCAAGCATGGCGCTATTGGTGGCGCGAAGCATTGCAGAGAAATTTTGGTTGGGAGCTTTCGCCTGTTATAAGAGAAGCTAAAATTGCTTTTACAAGTGCAGACCCTATTAAATATGCAGATGACGATGTCTTTGGATACATGAAAGCCGCATCTGAAAAAATAACCGATGAAAAAGGCAAAGAAAAAAGTGTAAACATTACCGTTACACGTGTCTCTCCTTTGAAGAACTCCGCTATTATTTCTGTAGCATCCGTTAATCCTATAGAAAACTGGTCAAGCATGGCTCGGCAGGAAGGCGATTCGGTGCCATACAGTAAGCAAGAATATAGTGCTATTATGAAAGGTATGTTTAGTCTTGACTTAGTAATGGTTGGAACATTCTCGAATTACAATAAAACTGGATTTGTAAACCTTTCTGAAAAATTACGCAAAGAAGCTATTGAAAAAGGAGCAACTGAATTTGATGACCCATTTGTAAAGGCTACTGATGGAAAACCAGCAAAACTTATACGATTAGATAAAGAGACCCGTAAAAGAAGAGTTTTAGAAACTATCCAAGCCCTTAAAAATATAACCGGTGGTGCAATGCAAACCAATAACATGGGAGACGTAACCCCAAAATTTATTGTATTGGCTACTACAACTACCGGAAATCATCCGTTTTCCCATATTGTAAAAAGTACTGGTAAAAACGATGAAATCGCAGAACTTAATGTCGTTGGCTTAAAAGAAGTTCTTATTGATTATAAAAATACAATTGAAGGGAAGGTTTTTATTGGAAAACGTAGTGGTTTTTTAGATGATGAGAATAAAGCACTTGAAGATTTGAAAAGCTTAGGTTTTGTGGAGTTTACCAGTATAAATGAGGCTATTGATAAGTATTGCGAACAACTCCAAAAACAAATAGAATAATGGACGTTTATCGGATAAAAATAACTTCTTGGACTTCGAGTTTTCGGTATCCTAACCTGATATCAGCATTTCAACCTACTCTGGAAGTTCCACCATTAAGCACTGTTTTAGGACTTATAAATGCGGCTGCCGGAAGTTATCAGTATTATGAAAGATTAACTATAGGTTATTATTTTGAATATGAAATAAAGGCTACAGATTTAGAAACCATTTACCAGATTGAGTTACATAAAACCCAAAATTATCCAATGGGTGATGTAAAATCAAATGTGATAAACAGGGAATTTTTATACGATTGTTGCCTTTATTTGTATATCTCCGATGAGAAAATAGTCAGATATTTTGAAAAGCCTTTTTATCAATTACTTCTTGGACGAAGTAATGACTTAGCGACAGTTGATAAAATTGAAAGAATAGTCATGCAAAAGGTGGAAAATGCACAAAGAATTAAAGGCCAAATACTTCCTTTTATAGGAAACTACATTGCGGGTGACATTCAACCTTTACCTAAGTATTTTACCAATACCGTCCCTAGAAGCAATATTGGTACTGAACCATACTCAGTAATTTCTTATAAATCGGGTGATAATCCCAGTTCCTTGACGGCTTTTACTGATACAATAAATGATAAGCAGGTAGATATTTACTTTCACGAATTAGTAATGGAATGAAACAGACCTGCCTAGTTTTGTGACTGGGCGGGTCTGTAATCCTAAGTTTAGTCAAAAACAAGCAAAATGAATTCAAATATGGTTTTGGCGAAATCTGATCCACAACTTACACTTGAAGAACATATTCGGGATTGTCTGAAGGTTTCTAACATTCTAAAGGAGTCTATTCCAAACTTGCCCGAAACATTAAGTAAAGAGCGATTTTGGGGATTACTTCGTCTATCAATTCTTTTTCACGATGTTGGTAAGGCTCATAATGAATTTCAGAAAAAAATAAGGGGGCAAAAGAATAATTGGAACCACCAACGACATGAGCTATTTTCCTTGCCATTTATAAACTCTTCGTTGCTTTCCGAATCAGAAAAAGAATTAGTCCAACTAATTGTAGCTGGTCATCACAAAAGTTTTAATGAACTGTTTGACTTTGTTGATAAAAATTATAAATCAGATAACAAAAATTTGGGGTTGCTTGATGATTTGGAGTTAGTTGTTAAACCAACCTTTAGCGAATCGTTTACATCTAACCTAAATCCGGAAATTTTGAAAGACTATTTCAATACATTTGGGGTGGAACTTAAGCAAACAATTACTCCCGAAAATCCATTAGGCTTTTTAAGAAAATACTTAAGAAACCCTGACAATATAAAAAGTCCTGACTTTATAGAAAGACTCTTACTTGCTGGTGCGTTTAAACAATGTGACCATTTAGGATCTGCTGGGCTTTCTAATATAAATATGTTGAGAATTGATAGTTTCACATTTCTTCATACTTCGAATTTTAAACTATATGATCATCAGGAAAAAGCAACTGTCACCCAAGGTAATGCAATACTAACTGCACCTACAGGTTCAGGTAAAACTGAAACAGCCTTATTATGGTTAGAAAATCAAATAACCAGACATGGACAAGGCCGTGTATTTTATATTCTGCCATTTACAGCTTCTATAAATGCCATGTATGAGAGATTGGATAAACGTATGGGTGTTGGATACTGCGGAATGTTGCATGGCCGGATAGCTGAATATCTTGAGAGTAAATTTGAAGATGATGATTATAATGATGCTTCAGATCAAAAGAAGAAGCAATTATTAGAGGATTTTAGAACTATAACTACACCATTTAAAATTGTTACTCCCTTCCAGCTCCTGAAGCACATTTTTGGATTAAAAGGATTTGAAAAGGGGCTATTTGAATGGGTGGGGGGATTCTTCATTTTTGACGAAATACATGCCTATGATCCAAAAGTATTTGCCCAAATTATTGTACTTCTCGAATTTGTTACTAGATACCTGAATACCAAAATATTTATAATGACGGCCACTATGCCAACATTTCTTCGTACTGAATTGCAAAAGGTATTAGGCAATTTTTCCACTATTCAGGCTACTGATGAACTCTATGAATTATTTTCACGTCATAGGGTAATTGTACATGCTGGATTGTTAAGTGCTTCCTTAAATGAGATTCAGCAGTCCATTAATTTAGGTAAGAGGGTTTTAATTGTATGCAATACTGTAAAACAGGCTCAGGAGGTTTACCAGTATTTAAATGCGGATAAGAAGGTTTTATTGCACAGTGCTTTTAACGCTGAAGACAGAAATGATAAAGAAATCATATTGCAAAACGAGGAAGTTCAATTATTAGTTGGTACCCAAGCAATTGAAGTAAGCTTAGATATAGACTTTGATGTAATTTATACTGAACCTGCACCTTTTGACGCACTTATTCAGCGGTTTGGACGAGTTAACAGGAAAAGAATTAAAGGAATCTGTGATTGTTTTGTATTTGAGGATAGAAACGATGTTGATAAATACATCTACCCCAATTTGGAGGTGATTAATAGAACCAACCAATCCCTAAGAAGAATACAAATTGAAAATGGAGGCATAGTCAAAGAAAGTGTCCTGCAAAGTGTTATTGACTTTGTTTATCCTAAATGGGATGTAAAGGATAAAGAAGAATTTGACCAGGTTTATACATACTTATCGCATTCGGTTAATTTTGAATTGGCTCCATTTATTCAGTCTTTACGCAACGAATCTGAATTTTATGAGCAATTTTCGGGAATTAAGGTTCTTCCAATAAAACAATTGAAGGAATATAAATTAAGACTTGAGCAAAATAAATTTGTAAAAGCCGAAAGCTTAAAAGTTCAGATCAATGAGCATCGTTTTATTCAATTCTTAAAGGAAAATAAAGTCTTTAAAGAAACAATAGCCTTTGAATCTTTAAAAACAGAGAGATTATTAGTTCAAGACACATTTATTACTGACCGCAAATACGATTCCGAACTCGGTCTCCAACTCAACATCAGTGAAAATGAAAACCGCGATAATTATACCATCTTATAATAATCAGGGGTTGTCGCCTCCGGGCCAACCAACCCGGGAAGGCCCCTGCCGACTAATAGACCTTCCAGCGTGCACAGCTCCTGGAAGGTCTATTTTGGAAGAGTCTGGTTCTAAATAAACAAATAAGAGTCGAATTGTAAATGATAAATACAAATGTCTAAAGCACAATTAAAAAAACAACTTCTGACGCTAAACAAAGAGCAATTGGTGGAGCAGATACTGGAATTGTACGAATCGTACAAACCGGTAAAAGAGTTTTACTCGTTTTATCTGAACCCCAACGAAATTGAGTTGTTCGAAAAATACAAGACTATAATTGTCAACGAGTTTTATCCCAAAGGGAAGTCCGCCGAACCTAAAACGCGTTTTGTAGTAGCCAAAAAAGCCATCGCCGATTTTATTGCCTTAAAGCCGTCGCCCCGGCTTATAGGCGATTTGATGGTAACATTCTCCGAAATGGCATGTAAGTTCACCTTCGATTTTGGCGATATGTGGGAGCAATACTATACCAGCACGGTAACCAATTTTGAGCGGGCTTTAAAATTCCTGCAAAAAAACGGGTTGTTAAGCGATTTTAAACTTCGCTGCGAGACATGCCTCAAATATGCAGAACCTTGCGGATATGGTTTCCCGGATGAGATGCAAGATGTTTATTCAACATATTATACTGAATAAATAAATTTTAAATCAACAATCCTTCCGGATTTATAAAACCCGGAAGGGTGATTAAATAGAACTGTTCATGACCACCGGTACCCAATTCAACTACTTTATGGTTTGCCACCGCAAACTCTGGCTCTTTGCCAATGGCATCAATATGGAACATACCAGCGACCTGGTTTACGAGGGAAAGCTGATCCACGAAAATTCCTATCCCCAGCGTGCCGAAAAATATACCGAAATTGAACTCGACGGGATCAAAATTGATTACTACGATGCCAAAAATAAGGTGGTTCACGAGGTAAAGAAAAGCGATAGCCATGAGGAAGCCCACGAGTGGCAGGTGAAATACTATATATTTGTATTGGAACGAAACGGGGTAGAGGGTGTTACCGGCCTGCTCGAATATCCCAAACTGCGCGAAACCCGCGAAGTTATTCTAAGTGACCGCGACCGCGAAGAAATCAGGGAATTTGTTATAAACATCGAAAATATAGTAGCCTCCGAAACCTGTCCCGAAAAACTCGAACAAAAGCAGTGCAGACATTGCAGTTATTTCGATTTCTGCTGGAGCGGGGAAGAATAATTGTTTTACGAATATTACCCTTTCCTGGGTTCGAAGCTCGGAAAGGAGTAAGAAAAAACGGATAAAAATGACAATCGATAATTTCGAAACACAAATTGATCACCGAATAGCAGAGCGCGGATACGAATATTTTCTGGAAGGAGCTGTTAAAGGTATTGCAGAGAAACCCAAAGGTCTGTGGAACGCTACAGTAATTGGATCGGACGAATACAAAGTGTCTGTTTCGGTAAATAATAATACAATTAATCAGTGGGAATGCGAATGCCCTTACGAACATGGCCCCGTGTGCAAGCATGTGGTGGCTGTGCTGTATTCTATCCGCGACCTGGATTTACCTGTTATAGAGGCTGAGATTGTCGAAGCGGATTCCATTCCTCAATCCCCGAAAACTAAAAAATCGGCAAGCCCGGGGAAGCCCCCAAAAGAGAAAGATGCAGTCGAGGTTCTGCTTCAGAAACTATCTGCTGACGAGCTAAAAGCTTTTGTAATGGAGCAAGTGAGTCAAAACGCCGATTTTAAAAATGCTTTTATTACATCGTTTGCCGAAAAGCAGGAGGGCGATTCGCGGCAAAAGTATGGTAAACTTATCCGTAACATTGCGAAAAGCGCCTCAGATAAGCATAGTTTTATCGATTATCGCAGCGCCGAAAAAATGACCCATCAAATTTCGGAGCTTTGCAATAAAGCTTCTCAAATGTTAGCTAAAAATAACCTTACCGAAAGCCTGGCTATTACGCAGGCAATATTGGAAGAAATTCCTGAAATTGCTTTGAACATGGACGATTCGGATGGAGGGGCAAGTTTTATTTGGGAGGCCACATTCAAAAATTTTCATGATATTATCGAAAAAGCTCCTCCATTGCTAAAAGATCAGTTATTCGATTATTGCATGGCGCAATACCCCCTCGATAAATATCACGACTGTTGTTTTGACGATAGCTTTTTAGATATTCTCCCTCAGCTCATAAATTCCGGGGAACAAGAAAAAGCGTTTTTCGAACTACTCAGTCAGCGGATAATGATAGCGCAAAAGCGCAATCATGGAGAATATGCTATTGTTGCTTTGTTAAAGGCCAAGATTAGTTATCTCGAACAAAACAGCCGCTCGAATGAAGCGTTGGCCATAATTACCAACAACATTCATCTGTCCGATTTTCGGAACATGCTGATCGTAAAGGCCATGAACCTTAAAAACTATCAGGAAGCCCGTCAGCTTTGTATTTCGGGTATCGATATTGCGGTGAAAAATTCTCACCCGGGCACGGTGGCACAATACACGATACTTCTTTTAGAAATTGCAGAGTTACTGAAAGATATTCCGGAAATAAGAAAACTTGCCGAAAAGTTGTTTTTCAATAATCATTACGACTTCAAGTATTATCGGATCCTCAAAAAAAATTGGGAGAAGGAAAAATGGCTCGAGAAATGTGAGGAAATCATAATTAAAATAAAAACTCCAACAGCCAGGGGCAGTTATAGCGATGCCGATAAATTAGCCCAATTGTTTGTCGAAGAAGGCTATCATGAGCGGTTGTTGTTATTAATGCAATTAAATAGTGGGCATTTGAAATTTATCGACGAGTATTCGAAACACCTTTCAAGCCAATTCCCTGCCGAAGTAATTGAATTATACAAAAATGCAATTTTAGCATATGCCGAAGATACCGGAAGAAGTGTTTATAATGATATAGCCAGGTATATGAAAAAGCTGGCGAAAATTCCGGGCGGGCTGATTGTTGTAAATTATCTGGTAAGCCATTTTCGCGAAAAATATCGAAACCGCAAGGCTATGATGGAGATATTGGATAAACATTTTAATTCTACTTCTATGTTGTAATCCAAATTTTCGGAGCATTATTTTTAAGTATTTCAAAATAATCTCATATTTTTATCATTGTAAAGCC
>JAIFLU010000094.1:0-2072 GCA_020048915.1 Bacteroidota bacterium
CTCTAATGAATTACCATTTATCAATAAAGCCATGCTTAGATCAACTGCTTTTCCCTGTGGAGAAAGTAACTCCTGCTGTTTAGTTTTATTCATAATTACAAGTTTTGGTTACTGGATTTTAAAAAACTATTTAAGAACAGCATAACTCCGATAAACGAAAACACAAGAGCAAAATACAATACAGAGCAGAAAAAAGATGTTGTCAACAGAAATAAGTAAAGCCTGATATTTTTATATCAGGCTTGCTTTTTAACTTCTGGAGGTCTCACAATACTTTTCTTTATTGTTATATAACCATCTCCCACATTGAGTTCAATAATATCGCCAACATTAAATCCAAACCTTTTCAAATATTGACCAGCAATACGAATGAATGGGTGAGTCTCTCCCTTACGACCAAAGTGTTGATAATATACTTTTTGTTTTCGCTTCATTAATGTTTTCATAGTGTCTTGAATAAGGAACAAAATTTTGTACACAGCATAACTCCAGTAAATAAAATTGCAATAGGGAGTAATAAGAAGGTATTGTTTATACTGTGCATAAAAAAGCCCTCGCTTTTTATGCGAGGGCTCGGGGGGATTTCAGAGATATACTCTGTCCATGTACAATTTTAATAAATAGCACACAGTAAACATATCTTAACTCTGTTCTCTAGATTTAGCAAGTATTATAACTTTTGTTATTCAACAATAAATATTTTGGTTTTAATAAACTAGGTGGTTACTTTTATAAGTAAATACAAAACCAAAATATTTTACACTTGGCATCATAAGGGGTATAATTATATGATGCTATAATAACAATATAAGCTACAAGTATTTATATTGATTTGTTGTAGGTAAATTAAAAAAGATCACAACCATGAATGATGATGATATTCAAATAAATTTAGATTCCGCAATTTCAAATCTTCTGAGTAATGAACAATGGCTGATTAGAAATGATTTGAATGAACAAAGTATAACGCATAAGTTGGCGCTTTATATTGCGGATTATTTTCCAGGTTATGATATAGATTGTGAGTACAATGGAAATATCGAAAGTCAAGATGGAAAAAAAAGAATAAATGTTTTAAGGGACGAGTTAGAACGCCATAACATTTTGAGAAAAGCAGAACTTGAATTAGAGACAGAAATAATTAATAGAGCTGTATATCCTGATATTATTATCCATAAACGAGGGAGAAATGATTTTAATTTATGTATAATAGAAGTTAAAAAATCAACAAGTAGAGTGAGGCGTGATTATGACTACATGAAATTGAGAGCTTATACAACGGAATATTATGGAAACGAACTAAAATATCAACTTGGGATTTTTATCATGTTCAATATGAGACAGAAACATGGATATGAACTTACTATTTTTAGTAATGGACAAGAAATAGCAAACCGCCAACAAAGATGAATATTAAAAATGTAACAATAAAAAACTATAGAAACTTCAGCGACTTTTCAATTGACTTTTCGCATGGATTTCAAACAATCATTGGAGAAAACAATATTGGGAAAAGCAATCTCTATTGGGCTATTAGATTAGTCCTCGACAAAGAACTATCATATAATTCAAGAAAATTAGAACTCAAAGACTTTCATGGTTTCAAAAAAGATTTAACTTTTGATGATTATGTATTGATTTCAATTGAGCTATACAGCGAAAAACTTGCTCATTTTCCTACTTTTCATGCTTTCAAAACAAGTGATACAACGGCAAGAATAACGTATGTATTTGCCCACAAAAATAAATTCAATGAGGACGAAAGTATTCCTGAAAAAATTGAGCTAAAAGATTTTAACTGGCGACTGTTTGCTGGCAACACCACTTTTGACTTGACTGAATTAGTGGGCAAATCAGCACAGATAGGTTTCAGAGATTTGGAAGGAATAAATCTTTACTACATCAATGCATTTAGAAACATAAATTCAGATTTGCATGGTAGCACTAAATCTTTACTTAGTAAATATTGTCAGTCAAGAGAAAAGGCTGAGGAAGAACTTGAAAGCGTTAAATCAATATTAAAAACATCATCGACTGACTTAAACAAATTGCCATTTATACCTGACTTAGCA
>JAIFLU010000094.1:2086-61379 GCA_020048915.1 Bacteroidota bacterium
GTCCAAAGGTGTAAATATTGCAGGACAATATTTTTCTTTTCCAATTGCAATTAGTTTCCTCTCTAATTATGATGTCGATGCTTGGAGTCAATTAAATTTATTTTTTAGTCCAGAGACTGACAATAATATCCCGATTCAAATTTTGGGATTAGGACAGAAAAATATTTTGTATTTGAGTTTATTTATTGCTGAATTGGAAAATTCAAGCAAACAGCAGGAAATCAATATCCTTTTAATTGAAGAACCGGAAGCTCATCTTCATCCGCAATTACAAAAAATTCTCTTTGCAAATTTGCATGAGTTAAAGACAACACAAGTATTTATGACTTCTCATTCAACACATATTGCAAGTGATTGCAACTATAAAAATTTAAATGTCCTATTTAGAAATAAAAAAAGGGAGGTTAAATCCTTTTCTCCTTTTAAAGACGGACTTCTAACTGAAAGAGAAAATCTTTTATTAAAAAGATATTTGGATGCAACAAGAAGTGAAATGTTCTTTGCTTCTGCAATCATTTATGTTGAAGGAGTTGGAGAGCAATTTATTATTCCAGCAATTGCAAATCAGGTTTATGGTATTAACTTGACTGAACACAATATTTCTGTAATTCCAATTCATTGTAGATATTTTGATCCATATTTAAAAATTGTTCAAGACAATAATTTGGAAATACCGGCAGTTGCAATTATTGATGGAGATAGCGGAGAACTCGAAGAAGGGGAAGCAGCAACTACTGCGATTGAGAATGCTAAGAAGCTTGAAGTAGCTGAAAGAGTAATTACTTTTCCAGGAACAAGAACCTTAGAAATTGATTTATTCCCAAACCCAACAACAAACAATACGTATTTAAAAAATTGTTTTGAAAATTTGAATCATAAACAATCTTATGAAAATTTACTAAAAGCAACTAAAGACAATCCGGATAATTGGGGAGATGAATTGATTAAAAGGATTGACCAAACAGTTACAAAAGGCAGATTTGCGCAAGAATTAAGTTTGCTTATTGACGAAAATTTTTCTGTACCTGATTATATTAAAGCTTCAATTCTTCATATTGCAACATGTAAAAATATCAAAATAAAAAATGTTAAATGACAAACAGCGAAAAGTAGTTTTTGAACTGAAAGGTAATACTATTGTCAGTGCTTCACCTGGTTCAGGAAAAACTAAAACCATAGTTGCAAGAGCACAACACAAGTTGGAATCCATTCCCGTTCATAAATCGTTAGCGCTTATCACATATACAAATGCAGGTGCAGATGAGATTTCTTGCCGTTTGCCAGATAGAGATAATACTGTTTTTATTGGAACAATCCATCGATTTTGTTTAGAATTTATTTTGCGCCCTTTTGGTTGGCTTTACGATTGGTATAAACCCAGGGTAATTACCTATGATGAGTTACTTGAATTTGTTGCATTAAATCCGGATTTTGATTTAGGCGATAGTCCTTTAGATGAAATAAACAAAATAAAGAAAGCACTTGATGGGAGTTTAGATAAAGATGTTGAATGGAAAAACGCAACAACATTGGAATATATTGCAGAAGTATACTATGCTTTTTTGGATACAAAAAGGGCTATTGATTTTAACGAGATTCTTTATCGTTCCTATAAAATCATTTCGGAAAACGATTTTGTTTCAACTTCATTAGCAAACAAGTTCTATGAAACTTCTATTGACGAATTTCAAGACACCAATATTTATCAATACGAAATTCTAAAGGCGATAAATCAGAAAGGTATTTGCACCTTCTTCATGGTTGGAGATGAGAAACAAAGAATTTACAGATTCGCAGGAGCAATTGACAACGCTTTTGAGAAGGCTTCGGTTGATTTTACTGCTCCAATTGAAATTTTAGAAGTAACCTACCGCTCAACTACTAATATTATTAACGCTTACTCTTCGCTCTTTGAAAACCATCCAGTTCTTACCAATGGATCAAAGTATAAGAGTATTGACTATAAAGTTATTCTAGAGGAAACTAAAAAAGCAAATCATGATTCAGTTATTGATAGTTATGTAAATCACTTCATAAACAAAGTTAATGTTGACCCTTCCGAAATTGCAATTTTATCTTTGCAATGGAGGGATGCTTTGAATGTTAGTAAGGGGCTTAGAAATAAGTACAGGATTGTCGGGTTAGGTGCATTACCTCACAAGAGTATAAATAATTCAACATTCAATTTAATTCGGAGTATATGTAAGTTTTTATTTTCGAGTTCGGTTAAAAACTTAAGAATCATAAGAAGAGCTATTGAATTACACATATTAGAAAATAACCTTTCAATAAGCGATAGTGAGTTTAATTTTATCACAAACTCTCTTATTTCAAAATTTAGTCACATTGACCGAACGTTTACATTGTTACAAGGCCTTTTTGAACTTCAAAATGTTTTTGATTCAGTTTTTAAAATTTCGCATGCTGCATTCAACGAAATTCTCAACTTACTTGATGAGGAGGAAATTAAATTCTGGACTTTTGAGAAATACATAGAAACACTTTCAGGTATTTCTGGAATTACAATAAACACAATACACCAAGCAAAAGGTTTGGAATATGAGGTTGTAATCCTAAATCAAATTAACGAAAACAAAATTCCACATCAGCGATACCTCGGGAGAAATGGTAACGATTACATTTATGCCCCTCTCACAAAAGAAAGCATCGAAGACGGAAGAACATTGTTTTATGTTGGGATTAGTAGAGCAAAATCAGCATTAGTAATTTTACATAATTGGAAGCCTTCCTTGTTTATTCCAACAATTTATGAAGCAAACAAATAAGTAGATGAAAAGACAACCAGATATTTTGACCGTCACATTGCGATTAGGATGATTCATTTTAGCACCTACTCTCTGTCAAATAAAAAAATCACACTCAAAATCACACTCAATAGGTTTTTTAGGTAACAAAAAAGCCTCCCGGATTTCTCCAAGAGGCTTTTGTATTCATTGTTTGTGTCGTAGCGCGATGCAGGATTGAACTGCAGACCTCATGATTATGAATCATGCGCTCTAACCAGCTGAGCTACCGCGCCATCTTTTTTGCGGTTGCAAATATACTATTTTCTTCTCTTTTGCAAAGAAAAAAACAAAAATCCCCTCATATTTTTATTTACATTTAATTCATTACTTTAAAAACTAATTCCTTTCAGTTAATTATTTTTTCTTATATTGCAACTTTACAAAGAGTCTATAAATAAATGAAAAGCAAGCTAGTACTGGAATATACAATGAATTGTTCTCCTTTGGTGTTGTACCCCCGTTTAAGTACCCCCGGAGGTTTATCCGAATGGTTTGCCGACGATGTGAATGTTGACGGAAAATACTTTAGTTTTATTTGGGACAAAGAGCCTCAGCGGGCAGAAGTTCTTCAAAAACGCGAAAATTCTTACATTCGTTTTCGTTGGGAAGAAGACGAGCAAGATGGTTTATTTTTCGAGTTTCGAATAGTTACCGACGAACTCACCAACGAAAATGCCCTGGTTATTATAGACTATGCCGAAGAAGCTGATAAAAAAGAGACAATTGATCTGTGGAACTCCCAGATATCTGTTCTCAGACACTGTATTGGAGTTTGATTTTCTCTCCCGAATTTACAATACTGTAAATAAATATCCCGTTTGAAGTAATCTGCGCATAAGATTTATATTTTTGTACCAGATTAAATACCATTCCATTTCGTGAAGAAACTGCATAAATTTATATTGACCTCCTTTCTGGGGCCATTCTGTCTCACTTTTTTTATAGTGATTTTTTTATTGCTCATGCAGTTTTTGTGGAAGTATATCGACGACTTAGTTGGTAAAGGACTCGAATTCCACGTGATTGCCGAATTATTGCTATATACCTCAGCAAGTTTGGTACCTATGGCTATTCCTTTGGCGGTGTTGCTTGCCTCGTTAATGACATTAGGCAGTTTAGGTGAGAACTATGAGTTAACCGCCCTTAAAGCTGCTGGCATTTCACTTCAGCGAATTATGAGGCCATTGTTGATTTTTAGTTTTTTAATTGCAGTAATGGCCTTTCTGTTTGCAAATTATGTATTACCGGTTACAAATCTAAAAATGCGATCGTTGTTATATGACATCCAGCAACAGCGCCCGGAATTGCAAATTCGCGAAGGAGTGTTTTATAATGGTATTGAAAATTATAGTATTTATATCGGGAAAAAAGACTATCGGACAAATCTTTTAAAAAACATTAAAATATATGACCATTCTAATGGGAGGGGGAATATTGGCGTAACCCTGGCCGATTCTGGCTATATGCGGATTACCTCCGATAAAAAATACCTGCTGGTAACACTCTATAGCGGATTTCAATATAAGGATGTGGTTCGCGACCGGCAATCCTTAAGCAAGCCCAATACTTATCCTTTTCAGCGGGATAAGTTCGACGAAGAAATAAATTACATTGAATTGAGCGGGTTTGGTTTAGTGCGCACTGATGAAGAATTATTTAAGCAGCATTATCAAATGCTGAATCTTGGGCAGTTAAAATATTATTACGATTCTTTATATAATGAAGTAGAAGTTCGCTCAAATAACTTAAAGAATACGTTATTAACGGCCACTTTATTTCAGAACCGTCCGTGGCGCATTGCAAATAAGGAAATTACCGATTCAACGTTGAAAGGGAAGATTCTAACAACTAATTTTGACAGCGCTTTCTCTGCACTTGATTATCATTCCCGGATTTCCAATATTTCCTCAGCTTTATCATCGGCAAGGGACAGCAAGTCGTATATTACTTCTTCCTTTATGAATAACGAAGAGACTATTCGCGGAGCTCGGAAATATCAAATTGAGTGGCAGCGAAAGTTTACTTTGGCAATAGCCTGTTTTATATTTTTCTTTATCGGAGCTCCGTTGGGCGCTATCATTCGTAAAGGAGGTCTGGGAATGCCCGTGGTTGTTTCTGTCGGTTTTTTTGTTTTGTATTATGTAATTTCTATCTCAGGTGAGAAATTTGCTCGGGAAGGGGTACTTTCCCCTTTTTATGGAATGTGGCTATCGGCATTTATCTTATTGCCCTTAGGAGTGTTTCTTACGTATAAGGCTACTACCGACTCGGCGATTTTAAATTTCGATACCTATGCCAATTTTTTCAAACGGATGGGGATAATTTTAAAAAATCGCAAAGAAAAAACAAAAGCAGCCCGAAATGAAAATCCTTCAACTGTGTACTAAGGTTCCGTTCCCTGCCAAAGACGGAGGCGCATTGGCAACGTATTCATTTTCGACCGGGTTAAGCAAACGGAACCATATCATTACCATATTAGCAGCGAATACATCAAAGCATAAATCGACATCAGAGCCAGGCGTTCAGCTTTTACCTGGGATTTCCATTAAATCGGTACCTTTCAGCACTAATATCAACCTTTTCTCTTTAATTCGGAATTTATTTTTTTCAAAAAGACCGTATAACGTAATTCGGTTTTATAATAAAAAGTTTAAGCAGGAATTATTGAAAATTATCACCAACGACGAGTTTGATATTATACAGTTTGAGGGGCCTCATATGGCTGTTTACTTACACGATATCCGAAAATATTCAAAAGCAAAAACTATCCTAAGGGCCCATAATGTGGAGCATATTCTCTGGCAAGAAATGGCTTCGGAAGCGGCTTTTTTTATTAAGGGATGGTATTTTCGCGTTATAGCAAAACGCCTTCAAATTTTCGAAAAATGGGTAATTGAGAATGTCGATGGAGTTATTCCTATTACCCGGTTTGATGCTTCTGTTATTTGTTCTTTTTCTAAACCATCGAACTTACAAGTTATTCCATTTGGGATTGATATCTCAAATTACATCCCCTCAGATAAAACCGTTGATAAATCGATATTTTATATAGGAGCTCTCGATTGGATGCCTAATCAGAGAGGGTTAATTTGGTTTTTAAAACAGGTTTGGCCAAAAGTGCATCAACAATTTCCCAAGGTCAGTTTGCATATTGCCGGGAGAAATTCGCCCAACTGGATTAAAAAAATAATATGCGACGCAGGAGCGAATTTTCATGGGGAAGTTCCTGATGCAATCAAATTCATAGAACCTTATCAGATAATGGTTGTTCCTGTGTTTTCGGGGAGCGGTGTACGGGTTAAAATTATCGAAGGAATGGCTATGGGAAAAGCAATTGTTGCGACTTTAAAGGCAGTTCAGGGGGTAGATGTCGCCAATAACTACGGAATATTATTAGCTAATAATGCCAACGATTTTAGTGCCGCAATAATAAAATTATTAACAGATAATTTGTCACAGATCACTATAAGCACTGTGGGAAGGGAGTGTGCGATAACTAATTTCGACAATTTAGTATTATCTCAAAAAATTGAAAGCTTTTATTCTAGTTGTTTAAGAGTTTAATAGTAATTTCATGTTTTTCTAAAACATTTACCATATAATTGGTAAGGTTTTTATTATGTGAATCTTAGATATATATGGTAACAGCTATTGTTTTTTGGTTTTTGTTTTTGTTAATGTTTTATTCGTATATCCTTTTCCCTGCGATTATTAAGATAATTAGCAAAATGCAAAATCAAGTTAACAACGAAACTGCAACTGAAATAAATATTACTCCACAAATTTCTATAATTATTGCTGCATATAATGAACAATCCCACATCGGAAGTAAAATTTTAAATATTCTTCAATCGGATTTCCCCGCCGAAAAGATGGAGATTATTGTTGGGTCGGATGGCTCGAACGATAGCACAAACAATATAATACTCGAATTAGCAAAAAAACATCATCGCATAAAGCCTCTCCTTTTTGCAGAGCGCAGGGGTAAAAGTGCTGTATTAAACGACTGTGTTGCTTTGTCCACTGGTGAATTTTTGGTTCTCACCGATGCCAAAGTCACATTCAATGCTGAAACAATTAAAAATTTGCTGAAGAATTTTTCAACCCCCCAAATTGGTATTGCCGGAGCTGCCATAATTAACAAAAATGCCACATGCCAAAGTGTAGCCAAGCAGGAAAGTGCATTTATGGCCCAGGAAATCGAAGTGAAGTACCACGAAGGAAAAGCTTTTGGAAGCACTATTGGAGTATATGGGGCATGCTATGCTATTCGCAGAGAATTGTATACAAGGGTACCTGAAAACTTCTCAGTCGACGATTTTTTTATCAGCCTTAAAGTCCTGCAAAAGGGATTTAAGGTAATTCTTGATAAGAAATCTATTTGTTATGAGAATGTTACTACCAATCTTTCGGAAGAATTCCGTCGTAAAGTTCGTATTGGAGTTGGAAATATTCAAAACCTGGGAGTCTTTTCAAATATGATTTTTAAATTCAACGGTATTGGTTTTTGTTTCTTATCCCATAAGGTAATTCGATGGTATGGGCCATTTATTCTTTTGGCAATGCTCGTAATTAGTTTCTACTTGTGGTTGAGCGGGTTAGTTTACAAAATACTATTAATTATACAGCTTGTTAGCATCTTTGCTTCCATAGCTGACTTTTATTTGCGTAAAATTAAATTACAATTGATAATTTTGCGTTTTGTTACACATTTTTATACCATGAACCTGGCTTTATTAGTTGGGTTTATTAAATATATGATAGGAGTTAAAGCGAATGTCTGGGAACCAACCAAACGATAGTGTTATAAAACTTAATACCATTGAAGAAGCCATTGCCGATATACGAAATGGTAAGATGGTGATTGTGGTGGACGATGAAAACAGAGAAAACGAAGGTGATTTTATCGCAGCTTCGGAATTGATAACTCCTGAAATTGTCAATTTTATGGCATTACATGGTCGCGGGTTAATTTGTGCGGCTTTGCCCGAAAATAGGTGCAAAGAACTCGATCTCGACCTGATGGTTTCTAACAGCAATGCCCTGAATAAAACAGCGTTTACGGTTTCGGTCGATCTAATAGGGCCCGGAATTTCAACTGGAATTTCAGCATCCGATCGTTCCCGAACGATAAAAGCGCTTGTCGACCCAAAAACAACTGCAGAGGATCTTGCCCGACCAGGGCATATTTTCCCGCTAATAGCCCGCGAAAAAGGTGTTTTAAGCAGGGCAGGACATACCGAGGCTGCTATTGATCTTACACGCCTTGCAGGACTAACTCCCGGGGGAGTTCTTGTTGAGATACTGAATGATGATGGAACCATGGCCCGGCTTCCTCAACTGGTTGAACTTGCCAAAAAACTTCAAATCAAAATTATTTCTATTGAAGATTTGATTAGTTTTCGTTTAAGAGGCGAATCGTTAATTAAAAGAGGCGTTCAGATAAAATTGCCTACTAAATTTGGCAACTTCGATCTTATCCCTTTTATGCAGCTCTCCAATAAACTAGAGCATGTTGCGCTTATAAAAGGCTCATGGACCAAAGAAACACCTGTTTTAGTGCGCGTGCATTCATCGTGCGTTACCGGTGACATTTTCGGTTCGATGCGATGCGATTGCGGCGCTCAGTTGCATCAGGCAATGCGCCAGATTGAAAAGGAAGGTACCGGGGTAATCCTCTATATGAATCAGGAAGGACGAGGTATTGGTCTTTTCAATAAAATAAAAGCATATAAATTACAGGAAGAAGGTCGCGATACCGTTGAAGCCAACATCGACCTTGGTTTTAAGGCCGATGAACGCGATTATGGTGTTGGAGCCAATATACTTCGGGAACTTGGTTTGGGGAAAATCCGCCTGATGACCAATAACCCCATTAAACGAATTGCTTTGGAGGGATATGGTATTCATATTGAAGAAATAGTGCCGGTTGAGATAGAAGCGAATCCGTTTAACGAGTTTTACCTTAAAACAAAACGCGATAAAATGGGGCACTTTTTAGATGCTATTGAGACTGATACCGGAGATTTATAATATTCAAAATAAAAAAATGCTGCGTGTTGTATTTATGGGAACACCGGAATTTGCGGTTCATTCCCTCGATGCTTTGGTAAAAGCAGGTATTAACATTGTGGGAGTGGTTACTTCCCCCGATAAACCTGCCGGAAGAGGGCTAGCTCTAAAACTATCGGATGTAAAAAAGTATGCAGAGGAGCACCAGCTTGTGATACTTCAGCCCGAAAAATTAAAAAACCCTGATTTTATCCAACAGTTACGGTCGCTAAACCCAGATCTTGCAGTGGTTGTTGCTTTTCGAATGTTACCCGAAGAGGTTTGGGCCATGCCAACAATGGGCACCATTAACCTTCATGCTTCATTGTTACCACAGTATCGCGGGGCTGCTCCAATCAACTGGGCTATAATAAACGGTGAAAAAAAGACCGGTGTTACAACGTTTTTTATTGAAAAAGAAATAGATACCGGTAAAATAATAGCTAAACACGAAGTTGAAATAACAGACACAGATACTGCCGGTTCTCTTCACGATAAGTTGGCGGCTATTGGTGCTCAGGTACTTGTTGATACGGTAAACAAAATTAAAGGTGGAACTTGTGTACCAATTGCGCAGGAAGATATGTCTTTGGGGATTGATTTACGTCCGGCTCCTAAAATTTTCAGGGAAAACTGTCGGATTAATTGGGGGAGCAACTTATCGGATATTAACAACTTTATTCGTGGGCTAAGTCCGTATCCGGGAGCCTGGACTACCCTGGTTAAGGGAGGAGAGGTAAAAACGCTTAAAATTTTGGAAGGACAGCCGGCAGATACTTTATTAGGTGATACAGGGCAATTAATAAGCCAAGGCAAAACGCTATTAGCTTCCTGTGAAAAAGGATCCTTTCAAATAAATAAACTACAATTGGAGGGTAAGAAACCAATGCTTACCGATGAATTTCTGAGAGGAATAAGAGACATTGATCAATATTGTATAAAATAAAAAAGGAGGCTTCAAACCTCCTTTTTTAATATGTTCGTGTAAGTTTACTGCAAAACTTTGATCTTGATGTTACGGAACCAAACATCACTTCCATGATCTTGCAGGCCAATGTATCCCTTTTTCTCAGGGCCACCAGCATTGAGGAAATCATTCCATCCAGCAAATTTACTTTTATTAATCATATTTTTCCAGTCTTCAGTCCAAAGGTGGAATTCAAGAACTTTAGCATCGTTTTGGAAGAAAACAACCGTTCCCTGATATACAACAATTCGAACTTTGTTCCACTCGCCAAAAGGCTTTGCATTTTGAGGATTCGCAGGAATTAAATCGTATAGCGAACCAGCTTTCCGGTTTCCATTTTCACCCAGGCTTGCATCAATATGATTTACATTGTCAAGTATCTGCATTTCGGGCGAAGATTTCCAAATAGGTTGTTTCGGTTTTTCCTGAGAAAAGAGGAATATCCCACTGTTGCCCCCTTTACCAATTTTCCACTCAAGCGAAAATTCATAATCTTTGTATTGCTCTGTGGTAATAATATCGCCGCCAAAACCAGCTTCGCCGGTACCGGTATTTAAGCAGTGAATGGTTCCATCAACAATTTCCCAGCCAGAGTCGGGGAAAGCAGTTTTGTTATAACCTCTCCAGCCAGTGGAAGTGGTTCCGTCGAACAATAGTACCCATCCTTCTGCTTTTTCAGCAGCCGTTAATGTATTTGGGGCAGCAATGGTGTCAACTTTTAACGTATCGGCAGCAGTTGAATCGGTAGCATTTCCGCCACCTGACGATTTACATGAAAATACCAGCATTGCTCCGGCAACTAATAAGGAGCTTAATAAAATGTTTATTTTTTTCATTATACAATCTAGTTTATGGTATTAATTATTTCGAATTCAAAAAAAAACATTCACCAGATTAAAAGCGCGGGTTTAAGTCCGGTTTGTCTGATGAATGTATTTAGCTACATTTTCATTTCTGAAAAGTAAGGGACAATTATGAATTAAGCAGGCATGTTAGGTAATTTGTAACCTTCCCTGTATGTATGCTTGATAAGTTCCTGCGAGAATGCTTTTGCAGAAACAGGATCAGACCATGTTTTGTTGAATGTTGGGTGACCGTCGTGAATTTTGAACCCATCAGCAATAACGGTTTTGATAGTTTCAGTATCATTCAGGTTTGTGAATTCCATTTTTTCGCCATTCCATTCAAGTTCTTTGTTCAAGCCTTGTAAACGTACAGCTAATACACCCATAACAACCATTTCGTTGAATGGTCCTGCTTCGCTGAAGTCGGATTTAGTCATGATGCGATTTTCAGGAGTTTCTTTTGCTGCACGTACCCAATCCATTTCGTGAGTTGTAGCAACTCTGCGAACTGTTTTGGCAACCACAGGTTTTCTGCCGGACAGTAACCAAGGGTTAACACCGTAGCAACCACAAATGAGCGTATCTTTAGTTCCGTGGAAAATTACTCCACCACCCTGATCATTCATATTTTTACCGGCAGGCCATCCGGCAGGCTTCATTGGTTGTAGGCCACCATCGTACCAGGTAACTTCAACTTCAGGAAGGTTAATTTTAATAGATTTATCTTTTGCACGGGCAGGATAAACCAATTTAACCATTTGAGCATTTGGAGCACAGTCGGTTAACAATAAAGTTGAGCTTCCCTGTGCTTTAATAGGATATTGAAGTTTTAAGGCTTTGAAAGCAGGGTGTAAAATATGGCAAGCCATATCGCCTAGAGCTCCAGTTCCAAAATCCCACCATCCACGCCAGTTCCATGGTGTGTAAAGGCTATTGTATGGACGCATTTTGGTTGGGCCAATAAATAAATCCCAGTTAAGAGTTTCAGGAACCCAATGGCCTTGTTCCGGACGGTTTAAGCCTTGTGGCCAGATAGGACGGTCGGTAAAAGCTTCAACTTTTTTAATGTCGCCAATTTCGCCATTCCAAATCCATTCGCAGGTGGTATTTACACCTTCGCCTGATGAACCCTGGTTACCCATTTGGGTTGCCACTTTGTATTTAGAAGCCAGCTTGGTTAATAAGCGGGATTCGTATACGGTGTGGGTCAATGGTTTTTGAACGTAAACGTGCTTGCCCATTTCAATTGCATTGGCAGCTATTACGGCATGGGAATGGTCGGCAGTTGCAACAACAACAGCATCGATCGATTTACCCATTTCTTCGTACATTTTACGCCAGTCCCAGTACCATTTTGCTCCGGGGTATTCTTCAAATACACCGTTTTGTTTACAATATCCCCAATCGACGTCGCAAAGCGCAACGATGTTTTCCGATTTAAGGTTTTTCAGGTTAGCATTACCCATACCGCCAACGCCAACGCCGGCAATGTTTAACTTGTCACTTGGAGCAGTATAACCAAAACGTTTTCCCATAACAACGCTGGGTACGATGGTAATTGCTGCTGCAGCAGATGTTGCATTCCCAAGGAATTTTCTTCTTGATATTGAATTACTCATGATAATATTAAGTTAGTAGATTAATGGTATTTATATGAACATTATCTATATCCTTACAAATATCTGAAAAAATCTGAATTTTGCATAGCTCTGTTGATATTTATTCTGCAAAATATGGTTGAGAAATTTAAGGCTTCAACTTTGGTAGATCTGAATAGCTTATCACCCTGATGTTTTTGTCTTTTATTGCGCTTTTTACTGCCTGACTGGTAAACAGATCGGTTACCAACTGACGTTCTCCGGCTACAGTATAATAACCAAGGTGTCCCAGATGATTCATTTCGGGAGTATTTAATCCGGGATGTTCTACAAAAAGGTAAACTCCTGGTTTTAGTTTTTTTAAATTCGCAATAAATGTTGCTTCTTTTGTTTCTTCACTTTGGGAACCATTAAATCCATCAAAGTATTTTACATTATATTTTCCAGGGTTAATGTCAATCTTATATTCCCTGGCAAGTTTATCTGCCATTTTTGTAACAGAACCGTCTATATCTGTGCATCCCATATGAGCGCTAATATGACTTACCTGAGGAATATGCTTTTTTGCCATTTCTAATTGAGCGCGAAATTCCGCTTCTATTTCCGATAGTTTCCATGAGGCTTCCAGAAGAGAAGTGTGAGGAGGGAAATCGTTACGTTTCCAAAGCATTGGATAAAAATAACCGTTCGAATCGACCAAACTCGGGCTACAGGTAAGCGGCCTCCATTTAATGTTTTCCCATTCACTGGTCAATACCAAATGAACTCCAACATCTAATCCGGGATTTTCTTTCAAAAGCTTTACCGCCTCTGTAAACCAGGGAGAAGGCACCATAATCTCGGTGCTTTTCAAAATTCCTTCCCTGTACGATTTTATGCAGGCTTCGTTTGCTGCCTGAGAAGAAGCAATATCGTCACCCCGTATGATTAAATAAACCCCATTGGGATCGAATTTGGGTTGGGCAAAAGAAACTGCGCAAGAAAGGCAAACACCTGTGAATAAAGTAATAATATATTTCATCAGTTTAAATTATTTGATTAAAAGATAAAAATACAAGTTATTTATTTTGAATGGATAGGAAAGCTTAATATTTCGGTTTTTAAGGGTTTATAGCAGTTAATTATTTTGTTATGCACAAGGCTATGAAAACTGGCTAACAAAACCTTTCCGAATATTAAAGTAATTTTTTGTAATTTTATTGCATGAAACAAAGACTTTATATTGATACCTCTGTGTTCGGAGGATTCTTTGATGAGGAATTCTCCGAATTTACGAAACCTCTTTTCACAAGATTTCAGAATGGAGATTTCATACTCTTATTTTCTACCATCACCCAAGAAGAATTAAGTTTTGCTCCTGAAAACGTTAAGAGTTTGGTTAAGAGTATGAAGATTGAAATTACTGAATTTATTGAAACTACCGAAGAAGCTGTTGATTTAGCAGCACAATATATTGCAGAAAAAGTTGTCGGGCAAACAAGTTTTGATGACTGTCTGCATATTGCACTTGCCACTATCAACCGTGCAGACTTTTTATTAAGCTGGAATTTTAAGCATATTGTAAATATTCAGAGAATTCAGGGTTATAATTCTATAAATATTAAGAATGGTTATAAACAATTAGAAATTCGTTCACCAAGAGATTTTATGACGTATGAAGACAACAATTGAAAAGACATTTGATGCTGTAAAATTTATGCGTCAACAAAGAGATAAGTTGAGTGAAAAGTTGTCCTCGATGACAAAGCAAGAAATCGTTGAGTATTTCAAAAAACGTAAGACTGAGGATTCTACAAAACCTAGTGCTTAGTATTATATACATTTTATTGAGGCAGAATAGCGGATTGTAAAGGGCTTACTTTAACGCCTCAACAGGAAAGCGCTTCAAAATCCCCATATGTTATCTTTTGTTCAGAAAGAACTGTTGTATCAGTTTTAAAATTTCGTCTTTAAAGATTCCCGAAACTACTGTCGATTTGGGATGTAATAATTTGGGAGAAATTGAGGTATAACCCCGCTTTTCATCGGTTATACCATATACTATTTTGTCTATTTGCGACCAATACAGCGCTCCGGCACACATGGGACAAGGTTCTACCGTAACATATAGCGTGCAGCCATTCAGGTATTTCCCGCCAAGGTAATCGGCAGCAGCTGTTATCGCTTGCATTTCAGCATGGGCAGTCACATCGTTGAGTGTTTCGACCAGGTTATGAGCCCGGGCTATAATCTGGTTTTGGCAAACAATTACTGCCCCTATGGGAACTTCATCTTTATCAAAAGCCAGTTGAGCTTCCTGCATGGCAGCCTTCATAAAAAATTCATCCTGATTTTCTTTCATACCTAACTTTTTTTCAGAGTCTAAAATAGTACTTTTTAATATGTAAGAAACGATGCTTTATGTTTTTCGTTCTACAGATCCTTTTCAAGATGTCTTATCGATATCATTGAATTATTAAATTCAATATTTCTTATTCAAATTATTGATATTAAGAATCTAACAAATAAAAACTACAATAGCAGGCAGATAACTGTAAAAACAGTTTGTAAACTGCAAAAATAGTTGTACGTTTGTTTTGGATTTTCTTACGACTTTATTTTTACGATATACGACAAAAAAATGAAAAAACTTACCAACGCAGAAGAAGATGTAATGCAAATACTCTGGGAGCTAGGGCAGGGGTTTGTAAAAGATGTGATCGACCGGATGCCCGATCCAAAACCGCCCTACAATACTGTGTCTACAGTGATTCGGGTATTGGAGAAAAAGGAATTTATTGGCCACAAACAATATGGAAACACCTATGAGTATTTCCCTTTGGTCTCCAAGGAAGAATATACCAAAGTTCATTTCAGTGATTTTATGTCGAATTATTTTAACAATTCTTTCCCTAAAATGGCGGCATACTTTGCCCGGGAGAATAACATTTCCATGAAAGAACTGGAAGAGATAATGCGCTTAACCGAAGAGGAATTACGAAAATCAAATACTTCGAACAATGAATAATCTGGCCGAATACCTTTTGAAATCGGGAATAGCTTTGGCATTGCTCTATTCCTTTTATTGGCTGTTGTTACGAAGGGATACTCATTTTTCAACCAACCGAATCGTATTAATCTTCTCGGTTGTTGTTTCACTAATTCTGCCGCTCGTGCATTTAGACATTTTTAACGATGTAAAACCGGTTTTACCAGCGTTAGTAATAAATTTCGATGCTATTCAGGCAAACTCAGCATATGTCACCAGCTCAACCGTTCCTGAAAGTCAGCAAATATGGGGCTTTTGGAATTGGCTAACTTTTGTTTATATAATAGGATGCGTCGTGATTCTATCCCGGCTGATATACCAGGCCATCTATTTGCATGCAATATCCAGAATTTCAAAAACCATAACAGAACAAAATATTACTGTGGTATTAATGGAGAAAGCAATAATTCCGTTTTCGTACTTCAATAAGATATTTATTCCCAAAGCGCAGTTCGACGAGATTTCGGTGAGGAATATTATTGAACACGAACGTTCGCACCTGAAACAATACCATTTTATCGATATAATAGTAATTCAACTAGTTACCATTATCCAATGGTTTAATCCGTTTGCATGGTTTATCGAACGGTCGGTGAAGGAAATTCATGAGTTCTTAGCCGACAAAACTGTGCTGCGTAGCGGATACGATCAGGGGAGATACCAGGCTTTACTGGTGAATCAAGCCATGGGAGGGCCCGTTTTTACAATCACCAACCAATTCAATCAATCATTAATTAAAAAACGTATCGTTATGATGACAAAAATGAAATCACCAAACTGGGCACGGTTTAAAGCATTGTTAATTGTGCCCCTGATAGCTTTATTGACATTGGCATTTTCGAATCAGGTACCAATGGATCAGCCTTTTTCCAATTCCGGAAAAGAATCACTAAAATCCTCAGAAGCCATTAAAATTACCGGCACAATTACGAGTAAAGAAACGGGTAAGCCAATTGCCGGTGTTGCTGTAATTGTGAAAGGGACAACTACCGGTACTATGGCAGATACCGATGGTAATTACGAAATAGTTGCCGATAAGGCCGGAACACTTGTATTTTCGTTTGTAGGCTTTAAAACTGAAGCCTTTGCAATAGATGGAAATTCAGTTATAAATGTCCAACTCGAAACAGAAGCAATAACCATTGATTTTTCTAAAGGGAATGCATTAATTGCATCGACCAATTTAGAAGAGGAGAAGTCTGCAAAACCAGGGGAGTATGTTGCAGTGGAGGAACTACCCTCATACCCTGGAGGAACCGATGCTTTGAAGAAATTTATTTATGACAATCTTCAATATCCGGCAGACGCAAAAAAGAATAAAATTCAAGGGAAGGTTCTTGTAAATTTCATTGTTGACCAGGAAGGGAAAATTGTCAACCCTAAAGTGATGAGGGGCACATCGCCATCGCTAGATGCAGAAGCACTTCGGGTGACCAAACTAATTACTGGCTGGAAGCCTGGAAAACAAGGAGGCAAACCTATTTCCTGCAGGGTTGTATTACCCATTGAATTTAAATTATAGATTTAACAAATTTTGAGGCATTTAAGTCTGGCTTTTCATAAAAGGCCAGACTTTTTTTGTTACTATAGGAACCATTTTATCCAACTCATCCATATAATTCCCCTGTTCGCCGATTTTAAATTCAACTCCCGGTAATTACAGATTACTTTTGTGCGAGATTTATTTCAGAACTAATCCGCCAAGCAAGAGGGCTTTTTTTGTTTGAAGAATTATAACGAAATAATTATTGCATGCAACCTTGTTCATTTTCTTTTGTCAATAGGATATGAAATTTGAGTTTAGAACCGTTAGTAATATTTATCAAAATCGTATGAAAAAAATTATCAATCTGTTAGTTTGCCTTTTTATTATAAGCCTTATTTCACCGCAGAAGATACACGCGAGTGGCGACGACGAAAACGCCCCTGTTAAATATACAATTAGTGGTTATATTAAAGATGGCGAAAATGGGGAGTCGCTTATTGGTGCTACCATATTTGTTAAGGAACTGAAAGTGGGCACTGCCGCAAATATCTATGGCTTTTATTCTATCAGCTTAGCGCCGGGGACATATACGGTGGAGTATTCCTTTTTGGGATATGGCAAACAAATTAAGAAAATTGTATTGGCCAGTAATACGGCGATCACGCTCGAACTTATGCCCGAGTCGAAAGTAATGGACGAAGTCACGGTTACTGCCGATCGGCCCGATATGAACGTGCGCAAAACTGAAATGAGCACAGCCAAAATGGAAATGAAAACGATTAAAAAAATCCCGGCTTTCATGGGCGAGGTCGATTTAATCAAAGCCATTCAGCTCCTTCCCGGAGTGCAGTCGGCAAGCGAAGGAACCTCTGCCTTTAATGTACGCGGTGGCAGTTCCGACCAAAACCTTATTTTGCTCGATGAATCTACCGTTTACAATGCTTCCCACCTGATGGGCTTCTTTTCGGTATTTAATAACGATGCCATAAAGGATATTAAGCTTTACAAAGGCGATATCCCGGCCAGCAATGGCGGCCGATTGTCGTCGTTACTGGATGTTCGGATGAAGGACGGGAACTCCAAAAAATTCAGCGGTTCCGGAGGAATTGGAACGGTAGCCAGCCGGTTAACACTTGAAGGGCCAATTATTAAAGACCGCACTTCGTTCGTTGTTTCGGGCCGCCGTACTTATGCCGATATGTTCCTGCCTTTGGCAAGCGAAGAGGCATTGCGCGATAACAAGCTCTATTTTTACGATTTGAATATGAAAGTTAATCATCGTATTAATGAGAATAACCGAATTTTTATCTCCGGTTTTTTAGGCCGAGATATCTTCAAAAACGATTTTGCTGGTATGGAATTTGGCAACCAAACATTCACAGCCCGCTGGAATCACCTTTTCTCACAAAAGCTTTTCAGCAACATCACCGCTGTTGCCAGTCGTTATAACTATGCATTAACCATGCAAAATAACGAGACGTCCAGCGTTACCTGGAAATATAATATGGGCGATATTGGTCTAAAAGGCGATTTTACCTATTTTATAATTCCGCAGCTTACTACCAAGTTTGGATTTGAAACAGTAAAACACACCCTTCATCCAGGAGAAATAGTTTCGGATATCAAGAATTTCATAACTTTTAAGGTCCCCGATAATTATTCACTTGAGAGCGCGGTTTATATTACGAATGAACATGATGTTACTCCAAAATTATCGTTCAAATACGGGTTGCGGTATTCCTGGTTTAATAATATTGGCGAGGGAACGGTTTACAATATCAACAGCGAATTTGAAACAACCGATTCGGTGGTTTATGCAAAGGGCAAATTCTACAACCGATATGGTGGTTTTGAGCCCCGCTTGGGCATGAAATACGAATTTAACAACAACACTTCGGTAAAGGCTAGTTACTCCCGCACCATACAATATATGCAAATGGCTTCGAATGGCACTGCCGGAACCCCTATGGATTTATGGTTTACTGCCAGCCCAAATGTGAAGCCCCAAATTGCTAACCAATATGCTGTTGGTATTTTCCGCGATTTTGCCAATCATAAATTACAAACATCGGTAGAAGTTTATTACAAAGAGATGGACAATGTGATTGATTTTAAAGATCATGCCAATTTATATCTAAACCGCAAACTGGAAGCGGAGCTTCGTTTTGGAACAGGGCGTGCTTATGGAACCGAGGTATTGGTTCAGTTTCCCGAAGGAAAGCTAAACGGTTGGGTAAGTTATACCTATTCGCGCACCGAACGTAAAATTGCTGCTATCAACAATGGTAAAAGATATCTGGCACCATACGATAAGCCGCATAATGTAAATATTGTATTGAGTTACGATTTGAGCAAACGGCTTTCTATTGGGAGTGTTTGGGTTTATTCCACAGGTGCTGCGGCTACATTCCCTTCTGGGCGTATGGTTTATGGCAATGTGGTATTACCGGTATATACCGAACGGAATACCTTTCGAATTGCAAACTATCACCGTCTGGACCTTTCCGTTACGCTTAAAGGAAAAGAAAAGCCAGGTAAGTTATGGCAGGGAGAATGGAATTTTTCGCTGTATAACGCGTATTCCCGAAAAAATACCTGGGTAGTAAAATTTGTTCAGGATTCGGATAATCCTGAGAAGACCATTGCGCAAAAAGTTTACCTTTTCCCAATGATCCCCTCAATTACCTATAATTTTAAATTTTAAAAATAGCCCAATGAAAAAGTATTCTTTTCTACTATACAGTGCATCCTTTATATTATTAACATATAGCTGTACCGAAGACATTACCGATGAGTTAGCTTCGAGTATGGATAAGGGGTATCCCCGGTTGGTAGTCGATGGATCTATTACAAGCGATACAACTGCCCACTTGGTAAGGTTGGCACGTACTACTGATTATTTTTCAAATAAACCCCTCGAACCCATTACAAATGCAAAGGTTACGATTTCGAATGGAGTAGTTGTTTATTCCCTTGCCGAAAATCCTGATAAACCGGGAGATTACTACACAAATCCCGATGTTTATGGTATTCCCGGGAATACGTATACCCTTTCGGTTAGTAACGTAGATGTTGATAAAAATGGAGAGTTCGAAACCTATACAGCTTCCAGTGTAATGAACAAAATGGCGCCTGTAGATTCGATAAGTGTTGTAAATGTACACAAGTATTTTATGGATTTATACGAAATTCGCTTTAATGCCGACGAACCTGGCGATACGAAGGATTTTTATATTTTCAGGGTAAAAAAGAACGGAGTTTTACTTACGGACACCATTACCGAGATGCAATTTACCGACGACCAGTTTTTTAATGGTATTTATGTTGAAAACCAACCTGTTTACAATCTTTTTCCTGACAAAACCGATGAGCATTTGAAAATAAACGATACCATTATGCTCGAAACATGTGCTGTTCCTAAAGAATATTATGATTTTTTAATAGATATCATGCTGGAATCGCGTGGTTCAGATCCTTTCGGCGGACAACCAGCCAATGTTCGGACCAATGTTGAAGATAAATCAAAAGCTACCGGATATTTTTTAGCTTACGATATTAAGCGGAATATGACGATTGTCAGCGATACTATTAAATCAAAAAAATAGTTTATTGAATTCCTTTGTGCTTTCAGATACCCGTTATTTTACTTATAAGGTAAATGAACGAATATCTGAAAGCAGATGGTTTCTCAATCAGTGAATCATTCCTTCAGAAAACATGTTGTTCAGCATTTTTAAATAATTGTTGCCGAATAACATACAGTAAATGTTCCCAAAATTCCCCAAAAATAATAAGTAATAAATTTTTTATTTAGAATCGTTTCAATATATTTGCCTTCACATTGAAAAAAGCAAATGAAAAACACGTCTATCATCCTCGGTATTATTATTCTTAGCCTCATTATTAGGTGCTAAACGAGAATGGTATGTAGTGCAACTACGAAATATTTACAAGCCATTCTCAACAAAGAATGGCTTTTTTAGTTTAATAAAGGTTAAAGTAAAATTTAAGATTCCTATGGAAGAAAAACTGCACATTTTTGACACTACTCTTAGGGATGGCGAGCAAGTTCCAGGCTGCCAGTTAAACACAGTTGAAAAAATTGAAGTGGCACGCGCCCTCGAAGAACTAGGAGTAGATATTATCGAAGCTGGATTTCCAATTTCCAGTCCCGGTGATTTTAATTCTATTGTTGAAATCTCGAAAGCGGTTCAACGACCCGTAATATGCGCACTTACCCGAGCGGTTCAAAAAGATATTGATGTTGCTGCTGAATCGCTCCAATATGCAAAACATAAACGTATCCATACCGGTATCGGAACATCAATTTACCACATCCAATCCAAACTAAAATCGAACCCCGAAGAAATCATCCAAAGGGCTATTGAAGCAGTTAAGTATGCTAAAAAATATGTGGAGGATGTAGAGTTTTATGCCGAAGATGCCGGTCGTACCGAAAACGAGTACCTTGCCCGTGTAATCGAAGCCGTAATTGGCGCTGGCGCAACAGTCGTAAATATTCCCGATACAACAGGCTATTGTATTCCATCCGAATATGGTGCTAAGATAAAATACCTAGTGGATAATGTAAAAAACATTCACAAAGCAATTATTTCTACGCACTGCCATAACGATTTGGGTATGGCAACTGCAAATTCCATCACTGGAATTTTAAATGGTGCCCGCCAGGTGGAAGTAACCATGAACGGTATTGGCGAACGTGCCGGAAATACCTCCCTCGAAGAAGTGGTTATGACGATAAAATCGCGCAAAGATATTCCCTTGGTTACCGGAATAAATACGAAGCAAATATTCAAAACCAGTCGTCT
The DNA here is from genome assembly GCA_020048915.1 of Bacteroidota bacterium. Lineage (GTDB taxonomy): Bacteria > Bacteroidota > Bacteroidia > Bacteroidales > JAAUTT01 > JAAUTT01. The sequence continues at coordinate 23,698 of JAIFLU010000094.1, forward strand.
TGTTTCTACCTTAATGCGGATGCCAATTCAGCCAAACAAGGCTATTGTTGGCCGGAATGCTTTTGCCCATTCATCGGGAATACATCAGGACGGAGTTTTGAAGAATCGTGAGAATTATGAAATTATTGATCCAAACGATGTAGGGATCAACGAATCATCTATTGTACTTTCTGCTCGAAGTGGTCGGGCAGCATTGAACCATCACCTTCAGCGTTTGGGCTTTACGCTTACTCAGGAAGAGCTGGACGATGCCTATCAGAAATTCCTGAAACTTGCCGATCGTAAAAAAGACATTAACGATGACGATTTATATGTAATTGTAGGTGTTGGCAAAGCGGAACAGTCGCGCACCATCAAGCTCAAATACCTGAATGTTGTGTGCGGAAAATCGGCAATACCAATGGCTACCATTCAGCTGATTATCGAAGGCGAAGTTTGTGCAGCCACATCTTCTGGCTCCGGCCCAATCGACGCAGCTTTCAATGCGGTTCGCCAGTTGGTACATAAAAAGGTTAACCTCGAAGAGTTTCTTGTTCAGGCTGTTACCCGTGGTAGCGACGATGTTGGTAAAGTGCATGTTCAGGTCGAAAACAAAGGAAATATATTCTATGGTTTCTCAGCCAATACTGATATTGTTACAGCCTCGGTGGAAGCCTTTCTGGATGCAATTTCCAGGATTCATTAGAAAGTTATAAGTATTGAGTAGTAAGTCAAAAGTAGTAAGTCGTAAGACAATATATAATTTGAATAGTAATTAAAATGAGCAAGAAAACCTTATTTGATAAAGTGTGGGACAGCCATGTTGTTTCGCAGATAGAAGGAGGCCCGAGTGTGGTTTATATCGATCGCCATTTGGTTCACGAGGTAACCAGTCCACAAGCATTCGCAGGACTTGATAAGCGGGGGATTAAAGTAGCCCGTCCCAAACAGACGTTTGCTACCCCCGATCATAACGTTCCTACAATCGATCAACACCTCACCATTCGCGATGTACTTTCGCGTTCGCAGGTTGAAACCCTTACAAAAAATTGTGAAAACCACGGCGTAACATTGTTTGGGTTAAATCATCCATGGCAGGGTGTAGTGCATGTGGTTGGTCCGGAGTTGGGAATTACACTTCCTGGTTCTACAATGGTTTGCGGCGATAGCCACACTTCCACCCATGGGGCTTTTGGAGCCGTTGCATTTGGAATAGGCACCAGCGAAGTAGAAATGGTACTTGCTACACAGTGTATTATGCAACCCAAGCCAAAGAAAATGCTTATTGAAGTGAATGGTAAGCTTGGCAAAGGAGTAACTGCAAAAGATATTATTCTGTATATCATTTCGAAAATCTCTGCATCGGGAGGTACGGGTTATTTTATTGAGTTTGCCGGTTCTGCTATTACAAGCTTGAGCATGGAAGGCCGCATGACCCTTTGCAATATGAGTATAGAAATGGGAGCCCGGGGAGGTATGATTGCCCCCGACGAAACAACTTTCAATTATGTTAAAGGGCGCGAATTTGCTCCTAAAGGAACCGACTGGGACAAGGCGGTAGTTTACTGGAAAACCCTTAAGACCGATGACGGTGCTGAGTTCGATAGTGTAATCCGGTATGACGGTGGCGATATAGAGCCCATGATTACGTATGGAACCAATCCGGGTATGGGATGTAAAATTTCTGACACGCTCCCCGATGGAAGTGAGTTTGCCGATAATAACAAAACTACATTCCTGAAAGCTTTGAAATACATGGATATTGAACCTGGGTCGAAAATGCTGGGGCGCAAAATCGACTATGTATTCCTTGGAAGTTGTACCAATGGTCGTATCGAAGATTTCAGAACCTTTGCAAGCTTTGTGAAAGGTAAGAAGAAAGATAAAGATACAATTGTTTGGTTAGTTCCTGGGTCAAAACAGGTTGAAAAACAGTGTATTGAAGAAGGTATTGACAAAATATTGAATGAAGCAGGTTTTGAACTACGTCAGCCAGGGTGCTCGGCATGTTTGGCAATGAACGACGATAAAGTTCCTGAAGGCAAATATGCCGTTGCTACTTCGAACAGGAATTTTGAAGGCCGCCAGGGACCTGGCTCTCGTACTTTTTTAGCGAGTCCGTTAACAGCTGCTGCTGCTGCTTTAACAGGAGTAATTACCGATCCGAGAGAATTAATGTAATTGTCGGTCGCCGATTTTTGATTGAAGGAACTACTCCTTTCTATTTAAATCGCAATCGCAATCTCAATTATAAATCATCAATTATCAATTATCAATTTTATTATGGCAATAGATAAATTTATAACCCTTGAGTCGCCAGCAATACCGCTGCCAATCGAGAATGTAGATACCGATCAGATAATACCTGCACGCTTTTTAAAAGCAACCACCCGCGATGGTTTTGGCGAAAATCTTTTCCGCGACTGGCGGTACGACAAGAATAACAATAAAATTTCGAATTTCGTATTGAATAATTCTACCTATACCGGTAAAATATTGGTTGGAGGAAGAAACTTTGGAAGTGGCTCCAGTAGGGAACATGCTGCCTGGGCAATTTACGATTATGGGTTCAAGGTAGTGGTATCGAGCTTTTTCGCCGATATTTTTAAGAACAATTCGCTTAATAATGGATTGCTTCCGGTTCAGGTTTCGGAAGGATTTCTTTCTAAAATTTACAGCGCTATTGAAGCTAATCCGGCAACCAAGCTCAAAATTGATTTGGAGAACCAAACAATCACATTGCTTTCTTCGGGCGAATCAGAGAAATTTGATATCAACCCATACAAAAGAACTTGTCTAATGAATGGTTACGACGATATCGATTACTTGTTAAACATGAAAGATAAGATTGAGGCATTTGAGAAAAGCAAAGCCTAAAATCGTCAATCGATAATTGTCAATTTAAAATACTGAAAATGAAAGTCGAAATAATGGATACCACCCTGCGCGATGGGGAACAAACATCCGGGGTTTCGTTTACGGCGAGCGAGAAGTTGAGTGCGGCAAAAATTCTGTTAGAAGAAATTAAAGTCGACCGCATTGAAGTAGCTTCGGCCAAAGTGTCGGAGGGAGAATTTAAGTCCGTAAAACGAATTACCGAATGGGCCACTGCACATGGGTACATCGATAAAGTTGAAGTACTTGGTTTTATCGACGGAACCGAATCGATCGACTGGATTGTTAATTCCGGAGCCAAAGTGGTAAACATGCTTTGTAAGGGATCGTTAAAGCATTTGAAAGGGCAGTTAAAGAAAACTCCGGATGAGCATATTGCCGATATTAGCAACGTTTTAAAGTATGCGCATAAAAATGGGCTGAAGGCAAACATATACATGGAAGATTGGAGCAATGGGATGCGAAATTCGCGCGACTATGTTTTCTATTTATTGGATGCCCTTGTGAAGGAAGATTTTATGAGGATTATGATTCCCGATACCCTTGGAATTATGAATCCGGAAGAATCGTTTGAGTTTACCAAAATGATGGTGGACCGTGCACCCCATATCCATTTCGATTATCATGCCCATAACGACTACGACCTTGCCACCGCAAATGTTTTAGCTGCGGTAAGGGCGGGGGCTAAAGGCGTTCATACCACTGTAAATGGGTTAGGGGAACGCGCTGGGAATGCTCCATTATCCAGTGTAATTGCTGTTTTGCACGATCATGCCAACATCAAACTAAATATTAACGAAGAGAAAATCAATCTTGTCAGCCGCATGATTGAATCCTTTTCAGGTATTCGGATCCCTTCAAATAAGCCTATTGTTGGTGAACATGTATTTACGCAAACTTGCGGGGTACATGCTGATGGCGATAGTAAGGAAAAGCTTTATTTTAATGAGCTGCTACCTGAGCGTTTTGGTCGTGTTCGAAAATATGCCCTGGGTAAAACTGCCGGGAAATCAAATATCCTGCAAAACCTGAAGGAATTGGGCATTGAACTCGATCCTGAAACGATGAAACAGGTTACCAAACGGGTAATTGAATTGGGCGACCGAAAGGAAAATGTCACCACCGACGACCTTCCTTTTATCATCTCCGATATTCTTAACAGCGAGCTCATTGAGCAAAAGATTAAAGTAAAAAACTTTTCATTATCTCTGACAGAAGGGTTAAAACCGGTGGCCTCCATCAGCATCGAAATTAATAAGAAGGTCTACCAGGAAACGGCCACAGGAGATGGTCAGTACGACGCTTTTATGAAGGCTTTGCAGATGATCTTTAAATCGCTGAAAAAGAAACTGCCGAAACTTACCGATTATGTGGTGACCATTCCCCCGGGCGGCAAAACCGATGCCTTGGTTGAAACAGTTATTACCTGGGAAAACAGTCGCGAATTTAAAACCCGTGGACTTGATTCGGACCAGACCATTGCCGCTATCAAAGCAACAGTCAAGATGTTGAATATTATAGAGAATGAGAAAGCTTAGCAAATTCTTTTTACCTTTGAGATATTTTTAAAAAATGATGTCTCTGGAACAAATACTTAGCACATTGCATAGTAAGCAAAACTATTTTGCTCAAAAATATAGGGTAAAGAGTTTTGCTGTATTTGGTTCTTATGCAAGAGGTGAAGCAACCGATTCCAGTGACATTGATATTATGGTTGAATTTACGAAAGCTCCCGGAATAGAATTTATTGATCTTGCAGGTGAATTGGAAAAGCTACTCAATCACAAGGTCGATCTTGTTTCAAGAAATGGAATAAAGGACAGTTATTTTGGTTTTATTACTAATGACTTGAAATATGCCTAAACGAAATGACGGACTTCTTTTAGCAGACATTATTGATTCATGCAATAAGATAGCAAGATATACAAAAGGATTATCTTTTGAAGAATTTAAAAATAACAGTCTAATTGTTGATGCTGTAATACGGAACTTCGAAGTGATTGGCGAAGCCGCAAATCAATTAACAGAAACATTTAAAACTCGAAATTCCAGTATCGAATGGCATCGTTTTACAGGGATGAGAAATAGAATCATTCATGGTTATTTTGGGGTTGATCTTGAGATAGTCTGGAATACCATCAATAATGATCTAATAAATCTTAAGCAGGAAATTGAAAAACTTGTGTGAAATAATATTTAATTAACATAAATATATTACTAAAAATGAGTAAATCGTACAACATTGCTTTAATACCCGGCGACGGTACTGGGCCGGAAGTACTTAATGAAGGTCTGAAAGTATTAAATGCAGCTTCTTCAAAATTTGGATTTAAGTTAAACTATCAAAATTTTGATTTCGGAGGCGAGCGTTACAAAAGAACCGGAGAAACATTACCGGCATCAGCAATTGAAGAAGTAAAAAAATTCGATTCCATATTTTTGGGTGCTATAGGCCATCCCGATGTAAAACCTGGAATTTTGGAAGTTGGTATTCTTTTAAAGATGAGGTTTGCGCTTGATCAATACATTAATCTTCGTCCGGTTAAATTATACCCTGGTGTTGAAACTCCATTAAAGGATAAAGGCCCTGCCGATATCGACTTTGTTGTTATCCGCGAAAATACCGGTGGTATTTATACCGGTGTTGGCGGTGCAGTTCAGGTAGGAACCCCTATGGAAGTTGCAACACAGGTAATGGTTTATTCACGCCCTGTTGTAGAGCGTTGTATCCGGTATGCATACGAATATACCCGCAAGCGTAACAAACGCAAACAGCTTACCCTTGTTCATAAAAACAATGTACTTACCTACGCCGGCGACCTTTGGGTCCGTACGCATAAAGAAGTTGGGGACATGGACTATAAGGATATTAAACAAGATTATAACCATGTAGATGCAGCCACCATGTGGTTTGTAAAATCGCCTGAGTTCTATGATGTAATTGTAACTGAAAATCTTTTTGGTGATATCATTACCGACCTTGCAGCTATGATTCAGGGTGGATTGGGAATTGCTTCCGGAGGTAATATTAATCCCGAAGGTGTTTCGATGTTCGAACCGATGGGGGGATCTGCTCCAAAATATACCGGTCAAAACGTGATAAATCCTTTGGCTGCTATCTGTGCAGGAGCTTTAATGCTCGATACCCTTGGAGAAAGCGCTGCTGCCGCTGCTATCGAAAAAGCAGTAAGCGACACCCTTGGTTCCGGGAAAATCAAGAGCTTATCAGCCGGACAAATGGGTATGGGTACAAAAGAATTAGGCGATTTAATTGCAAACAGCCTGTAATTTAACCTGACATAAATTAGAACCTCCGGTTTCCATTGAAATCGGAGGTTTTTTATTTAATTACCAATGGTAGATTTTGGTAAAAATCTGGCGCACAAATTTTTAATATCTGAATAAAAACGAAATGCCCAAGGTTAGGGATCGGCCTTCAGAAAATGGCGACAAGAAAACAAAATTTTGGCCGTCGTGAGGGGATTGTAGCGGTATTGATGGAAATTATTTTTATTCTAACCAACAAACTAATTGATTACTAAATACTTAGAATTTGGCAAATAGTAGTGGCTTATCCCCGTAGCAGGACAGGATTTTGTTTTTAGCCAATTTTCTGGAAGCCTTGAACTTTGGGTACCTTTGGTTCAAGCCAAAGGTAAGGGATGAAAATTAGTAACGGTTGGCCTGTCATCAATTCATTATACCCCATTTTTTCGGGGGGTAGAATCTAATTTTGACCTTTTGAGTGGATCTCAACCCATTGTTATTTTCTTTCGTTCCACAGCCAAATCATACTCCCCTTGCAGCCGGATCCAGAATTCTGCACTTATTCCCAACGCTTTTTCCAGTTTAATTGCCAGCGAGGCATTCATATTGCGCTTTCCTTTCAGAATTTCAGAGAAATGAGAAGGATATACTTTAATTTCCAAAGCAAATACCGATTTCATTAACTTCCTTGCTTTCAGTTCGTCTCTTAGAACTTCTCCCGGGTGAAGAATTATGTCAGACCGTATTTCTTCCCCACTTTTTCCAGCTACTATATAACTTCCCATGTTTTTAATAGATACATGTGTAACAATTTCATTATGGATCGGTTTGCATATTTATCATAATCGGATAGCAATCACCAACTTACAGTCACCTTCTTTCCTTCAGCCATTTTTAATACCACATATTTCCGGTTGTTTTCTGTTTTCAACTGATATTCGGAAGTCGCGACACTTAATTTTAATTCCCCTGTTTCAATGGGGAATACTAACACCGCTTCACCATCTGCTCCGGATTCAATCTCGAGTGAATTTCCATTTAGAGATACATTTCTCAACCAGGCGGAAGACTCCATTATACTTATTTTTTTGCCGTTATTAGGAATAATAAATGCTTCGCGCGAAGCATCGGGTGCAGTAAACTGAAATGGAATTTCGAGCGTATTGCGGTTGATTTTATAAGCGTGATTCAAAACTGCCAGGCAACTATCAGATTTAACTTCCACAGTATGCATATAATTCATTGCTGATCCGCTGAATGCAATTACCTGTCCGGCTCCTTTTTCGCGGTTTACATGGGTGTAAATTTCGGGTGATGAGCCGATCTTTCCCTTTACTTCCATTGGCAATGCAGTGATATACGGAAGCACCCTTTTACTTTTTGCAAGCATTTCGCCTGCCCTGAGGCGTTGAGGTTGTGACATGGACTGGAGATTTCCCCAAAAACCACGACCTGCAACCAGGGTGGTATTTACATGGTACCGCTGTGCATCGAACGGCCTGACATGGTGTGGGTAAACTGCCTGGGTAAACAGCTCTGTGGGAATGATTCCGGCATATTCGTTAATCACTGTGCGCATGGATTTGGTGCGAAGGGTGCTGTAATCGTTATACGCCGATGCTCCGTTGTTCATCCAGAATAGTTTCCCTTCCTGCAGGGGCATTAAACCGATCACACACCGTTCCTTTTCGGTCAGGTCAATTTCAACCACCACTTCCGGGTTGTATTCCCTGAGTTCTTTCATAGCGCGGGTTACATAAAAAGGAAGCATGAATCCGTAACGGTCTCGTATCTCTTCCTTGGAATAAGCACTGCTTCCGTGATAGAGATCGGGCAGGGTGCTGTTAAAGGTATTGATGGCATCCCATTTAAAAAAGCGGATACCATCATCGACCAGCTTTTTGCAGTCGGCCACGAATAAATCGTAAAAGCCGCTTACGAAATCGAAAGCGGGGAAGCCCCATTGTGCACGGATGGGTTTGCTGTTTACGTCTTTCAACACCCATTCAGGATGATTTTTGAACCTTTCAGCCAGCGAATCGACGCCCATCGGTGAAAGCCAGATGCCGGGAATGATATTTCGGTTTTTCATCTCGATTACAAGCGGGGACAATCCGTTGGGAAGCCTTTTGGAATGAGGTCGCCAGACGCCCATAGTTTCTTCCCAGCCATCGTCGAGCACAAATAAATCGACATTCAGTTCCGATGCATATCGGATTTCCTCCAGAATACGGGTTTCAGTAAAAATATCGCGCAAACCGGTTTTGTTGTTGGCATCGCGCTGCATTCCCCAGGTGTTGTAATAAAAATGACTTTTGCGTGAAGCACGGTTTTCTGTAATCTGATTCCACAAATAATTGTGAACTATTGCCTTTTCTTCTTCGGGCTGAAAAAAGAATGCCGATGTCGCCCAAACGGTTTCGTAGGGCTTGGTGGTTGTAATCGCTTCGCCATCGAGGTAGCCGCCTTTTCTGATCTCCACGAACAGATCGGAAGCATTGTTTTTTCTTTCACCCGAAAGGGAAAGAAACCAAAAGTCGTCTTCTTTTTCCACGATGCCCGATGCTCCTGTGACGCCCTGATCAGCATCAATGCCTGCAACCGAAGTTTTTTTTGCGGCATTACCAAACTCGCTGCCATAGTTTTTATCCTGCGAGGCATGCTCGTAGGCCATAAGCCAGGAGTAGGAGGGTGTTTGATATGTTATAAAGGGACCTTTTGCAGTAAATTCAGAATTAGCGGCAAGTTCTTTTTTGATGATATCGGGGTGAAACATATGGCAGTGAGCCAGGTTAAAATCGTGGGTACGGTCGTCCCATGTTAAGGCGGGGTTGTAATTTTCGACTACCTCTTTATTGAATGTAGCGATGCGTGTTTCAGTAAGCGTATGGATGGTTCCGGTTTCCCTGAGCGAATAACATGGAAATATAAAATGAAGATTCCCATCGAGTTTTTTCAATACCAGCGTAGCTTTTCCAGGGTTTTTCAGCGTGAGTTTTTCCCTGACCAAAGGGGAGTTCTGGAAAATCTGGCGAAGTATTTCAACCTGGAGGCCATTTGCATTTCTTGTATTTTGAACAGTTACAATGGCTTCGGTTCCACCATTATTTATTTTGCGGGTTGAAAAGCTTACAAATTTCCAGAATGGCTGGTCGGAGGTGATTAGCTGGCCGTTAACCACAAATTCAAACCAGGGAGATGATTGACCTGCAAGGAGTTCGGTGTTTTTACTTTTCGAGAAAATGGACATGGGTTGAATAGAGCCTTTCTGAAAGCTTATTTTCTGAAGCATGAGTTCATTTTCCATGCTAAGGATATTTTCCCGGAAGGTAACCTGGGAGAATGTTGTTATTCCGCTGAATATAAAAATGGAAAGTAGTAGAAACCGGATCATAGTTTTGCTGAGATTTAAAATTAAATCTCTAAAATACATAATATGCTTTAACTACGGCAATACAATTGTACCTGAATGCTTAATATTTCCCATAATCCTGTAATGTATCCCACATTGCCCAGAAATTCTCAGGACTAACATCGTCCTGTATGTTGTGAACGGGAGCAAATACAAAGCCTCCGCCAGGAGCAAGGATATCAATAATCTTTTTTACTTCATCGGCAACTTGCTGCGGGTTCCCTTTGTTGAGAGTGGACTGGGTATCAACGCCTCCGCCCCAGAAAGTGAGGACATCGCCAAAATCATGCTTCAGCGCTTTCAGGTCCATTCCTGCGGCAGTAAACTGAACCGGGTTGAGGATGTCAAGCCCGGCATCAATCAGGTCGGGTAAGATTTCGCGAATGGCGCCACAACTGTGCATAAAGACTTTCACGTGCGGCAGTCGTTTCTTCACATGGTTAAATATTATTTTCAACCTGGGAATTACCAACTGCTGAAGCTGCGATGGAGCGATGATGGTGGCTGATTGAGAACCCAAATCGTCGCACTCGGCAATGACCTGAATTTTATGCTCATTCCCGGTTTCCAATGCCCAATCAATTACAGCATCCCAATACCGGATTTTATCTTCGGTAATTCTTTCCAGCAGTGCTTCAACCCCAGCGGGGTCTATAAGCGTATCCATAAACCAGTTTTCATAGCCTCTGATGCGAAGGCTGTTTTCCGTTAAACCTGCGGTATTTCTGTCGGCTATTCCGCAGAAGTTGCCAACTTTGGATATCTGGCTATCTAATGTACTTCGAAGATTTTTTATGTATTCTTCCCAATTTGGAGGAGTAAGCAGATGCATTGAACCGGAAAGAGATTCATACTTTGCAAGAGGGGAGGAGATCATGTGGAAATAAAGGTCTTTCCCTTCCTCAAAAATCCAGTCGCTGTGATAAAAATCGGTCACGGTAATTACATTTCCCGAAACCCTCTTTATGTTTTTATAATCGGGAATTCGATGAGCTCCAATACGGCGGGTATCCGATTTTAAGAGGAGGAGATTTTCCTCGTGAGGAGTCACTATTTGCTGAATGGGGTCAATTTCATCGTCGCCGGTATCAGGAGAAAGTCCCCTGTGCTTCATTGCATTTTTATAAGCATTCCGGGTAATTGCAGTTACTGTGGTTCCCGCCAGATCATATGGAATACGATCTGGTTCCTGATGATTCAAAGCTTTTTGAATTCTATCTTTGCTGGTCATTTTTACTAATTTAAAAGTTTTCAATTAATTATATTGCCATTAACCTGGGCAACATGATTTCGAACCTGTATAATTTCTTGTTATTAAATTTCCTAATGATTATGGATAATCATGGCTATACTATTTGCTAAATATCTATGGATTTGATTCTTGGCACTAACAAATGAATAAGAAGAAGTGCTATTAAATAACCACATCCTGCAATAGCAAAGGGGATTGTATAACCTGTTATTCCTACATTCTGAAGTATTTTTCCCACTGAAAATGCAGCGATTACCCCACCAACAGCTCCCGAAAAACCACCAAAACCGGCAACGGTGGCAGTAGCTTTTTTGGGAAAAATATCTGACATAAGGCTAAACACATTGGCCGACCAGCCACAGTGGCCACCGGCAGCCAGGGCTATTAGCCCCACCGCAAGCCACATATTATTTGTATGTGGTACAAAGGCTACTGGTACAGCAAATAATGCGCAGGAAAGCATTCCAAGTTTACGTCCTTTATTCAAACTAAATCCTGCTTTTATTAATTTTGAAGAGAACCAACCGAATAGAATGCCCAAAGCCCATGAAGCTAAATAAATAATGAAGAAGGGTAGCCCAATTTCCTTGAGATTAAGTCCGAATTTTTCGTTAAGGAATTTTGCTCCCCAAAAAATGTAAAACCACCAGATAGGATCGGCCATAAACTTTGCCAGTGCTATAGCCCAGGCACCTCGTTGCGGAAGGATATCCCGCCATCCAACTTTTGCTAAGTTTCCGTTTTCGTCACCGTCGGAATTGATATATTGCAGTTCTTCACCCGAAACATTGCTGCTCTGCTCCGGTCTTCTGAAATATTTAAACCAGAGCAGTGCCCAAATAGCACTTATGGGGATTGTCCATATGAAACCAACCCGCCAATTATCAAAACTTAGAACAAGTGTCGGAATAATTAAAGGAGCTAGTATAGTTCCCATGTTGGCACCTCCATTAAAAATGCCCACGGCCAAAGCTCTGTCTTTTTTGGGAAACCACTCAGCTACGGCTTTTATTGCCGATGGAAAATTGCCCGACTGCCCAACTGCCATGGTAAAACGTGCTACTGCAAAGCCAACCCATGTGCGGGCAAATGCATGTCCTAAAGTTGCAAGGCTCCAGATACAGATCGAAAACAGATAACCTTTTCGTGTTCCAAATTTATCGATCAGAGAACCCATCACCAAAAAACACAATGCGTAAGCTATCATAAACACTGTGTTAATATACCCATATTGAGCCTCGGTCCAATTCATGTTCTTCTGAAGCGTAGGAGCCAAAATACCAAGAGCTGACCTGTCAATATATAAGATAGTTGTTGCAATAAACAACAAACCCAGTATAGTCCATCTAAAATTTGATTTTGTTTTCAAGCTTTTAATTAATTAGCTAACAGGGTACTACTTCTATAATGTAAACTCTTATTTATTTAAAATTCGTTTTTGTTCAATAAGCCTGAGTTAACAATCATTCCAGGGATTACCCTAAATGATTGTTAATCTATAGTCACAAAGCACATTTGCTGTTAAACATTTAATCCGGCAAGAACTCCGTTAAAATAACCGAAGGACTCAGCCATGCCGGGCAGTGGGTCGGTCATGTCTTTTGCATATTCCAAACTACAGGTTCCCCGGTAGTCAGCTTTTTTAAGAGCTTTGAAGAATCTGGGAAAATCGATAATGCCTCTTCCGCCTTCCACACACCACCCCTTTTTTTTAGGTTTATCGCAATCCCAAATGTGAATATCGAAAATTCGATCTTTGTATTTAAGAAATGTTGTTACAGGATCGAGCCCCAATCGGGTTGTATGCCCAATGTCCATGCAAATACCCATTCGCTGATCCCTGCTTTTAATGTTATTCCATATATCGTCCACACTTGGGTAAAGTTGAATATCCGGACCGTGATTATGGATTGCAAGCCTTATATCATAGGCTTTAATTTTTTTCTCAACATACGGAAGGAGTTCATAGTTGGGAACTCCAATAACAAGCGAAACTCCCGCTTTTTTGGCATACGAAAAAGCCTGATCTGCTTCAACTTCGGTTTTCATATAAATTGGGCCTACTCCATAAGGAGAAACACCTGAGGAATTCATTTTAGCAAGTGTACGATCAATTTCTTCCTGAGAGCTGTTGAGAGGAAGATGAAAATCTTTAAGAGCTAAGTGATAAATTCCCAATCGTTGCATCATTGATAACGACTGATCGAGATTGAATTTCAGAAAGGAATAGCCAGCAATTGCAAATTGAAATGATTTTTTATTAGGCGATTCACTTTTTTCAATAAATCCAGCCTGTTGAATACAAGGTAATCCACAAACCATAATTCCGGCTCCTGTGGTTTTCATAAAATCACGTCGCGTGAAGCTCATAAATGTTGATTTGAAAATCTAAAACATAAAATATTTCTCTCTGATAGGGATATTGAGCAATGCCGAGGCTGCATTATCATTGATAAACTCTTCCTTTTCGGGATCCCAGTTGAGTTTTGCACCGGATTTAACGGCAATAAGCCCGAGCTGGCACATCGAAATGGTGCGGTGTGCTGTTTCCAATGGTTCAAGCGACGGTTTATTGTTTTTAATGGCAAGCAGAAAATCTTCCTTGTCATTCGGAATATTTCTTATTTGCATCTCGTTGGGTTTAATTTCCGAATCAAGAATAGCCTGACTGCTGGCTGAAAGTTTATCCTGGTATTCTATCTCAATCCATCCATCGGTTCCTTCAAACCTCACGTACGGACGTTCAATTTTGAAAAACAGTTCCACCCCATTCTGGTATTGGTAACGTATATCGAACCTGTTAAGCGTGTTCCATAAACCTTTGTCGAAATCGCCCGTTCCTTCGATGGAAACAGGGCCTGTGTACTCAGAGTTGTTACCCCATTGGGCAATGCCCATCAGATGTGCGCCCCAGTTGGATATCATTCCGTTGCAGTAGCTGTCGACCCGCATCCAACCCGGGCGACCGTAAGCTTTTTGTGCATGAACGCGTTTTTCGGTGTAAGGTGCCTCCCAGCCGGGACCTAACCACAAATCGTAGTTTAGTTCGGACGGAACAGGCATGGTAGGCTGCGGAGGCAATGCCGAACCGTTGAGTTCAGCAGGTACAGCCACAAAGATGCGCTGTATTTTGCCGATACGACCGTTTCGTACCAGTTCAACCGCTCTTGAAAATTTAGGCAAAGTGCGGAATTCGCTGTCGTTGCGGGTAATCACTTTATATTTCTGAATTGCTTTTACCAGTTGTCGACCATGTTCAATGCATGTGGATATGGGCTTTTCAAGGGAGATATGCTTACCAGCCCTTGCAGCTTCAATAGCAATGGGGACGTGCCAGTGGTCGGGAACAGAGATCATTACGGCATCTATATCTTTTTTTCGTAATAGCTCACGGTGATCCGAAAAAATCTTACATCCTTTATAATTTAACCCTTTCTGAGCAGAATAAAAGTCATTCACCTGTTTTTGTGCATTCCCGAGCCGCCAGGAGTCGACATCGCAAACTGCAACAATTTGTGCATTGGGTGAAGCCAAAAGTTGGGGAATATTTGGGTTGACTGTCTGTCTTCCGCAACCAATCATGGCAATGTTAATGCGGTTCGATGGTGCGGATGAGCCAAAAACTGACGAAGGCACAATGGTTGGAACAATCATTGCTCCGGCCGAGCCTGCAACTGCTGTTCTGATAAAATTACGGCGGGTGGTTTCCATAAATAGGTATGTGAGGTTACAGTTTTTTGATTTTTATATTTCGGAAGCAAATATTGCATCCGTGGTCCTGAAGAACAATTTTGCCTTTCGGGGCTTCACCAAAGCCTTTGTAAACCTTAAACTTGCTTTCGGCAACCTTTTTTCTGAAATCGGCTGATCCCCTTTCATATTCAAGGATTTTTTCACCATTCAGCCAGTGTTCCACATGAGAACCTTTGCTTACAATGCGGCTTATGTTGTATTCTCCGAGTGGTTTGGGATGTTTTACCACTGCCGGATAAATTTCATACAACGACCCGAGGGTGCGGTAGTCGCCGGGTTTCATCTGTCCGGTTTTCATCCATTCGAAATTTTCATCATCCAGGAGCTGATATTCCAGTCCAAGGGCGTACTTATCGTTGCCATTGCTGGCGGTATCTTTTACAAAATACTTCAGGCCGCTGTTTCCTCCTTTGGTGAGCATTTTCCACTCCCAAGCCAGTTCAAAATTGTCAAATTCCTCAATAGTGGCAATATCTCCGCCATTGGTCGATTCGCCTTTATCGGAAGCAACGCAGCAGAGTTCGCCATTGGTGATTACCCATCCACGATCCGGAAATTTATCCTGATGAATGCGGTGCCATCCCTGATTGGTTTTGCCTTCGAACAGCAATTTCCAGCCTGCTTTCTTTTCTTTTGCACTGAGAGTGTTGTTCTGGGCCTTACCTATTCCGGAAATAACTCCGGTAAATAGGATAAGAATCAAAATACGGTGTTTCATAAAATTTTTGTTAGCGTTGTACGAACAAATTTAACAAAATCAAAATGCTTCAGGTGTGAAAGGTGCTTTATCAAATAACGAATCACATTGCTTGTGAAATATTATTTGTAGCGTGTTTTTAATACCTTTACCCAGAGAGATGCATTCAGAAAAATAGCACAGAGTAGCACAGAAAAATCTGATTTGTTCACAAATGGAAAGTTCATCGGAACGATTAAAATTCAAGGTTGTAGAAAAACATATCGAAGACATGATCCAAAAGGGGCAATTGAAAAATGGTGACCAGGTTCCTTCGATAAACGAAATTCTGCAACAACAGAGTATAGCCAGGAAAACAATTCAGAAAGCCTACCTCGATCTGGTAAAAAGAGGGATACTTGTTTCGGTTCCACGGAAGGGATATTTTGTAACATCGACAAATGTTGAGCTTCAGCACAATGTTTTTTTGCTCTTCGATAATTTTACAAGCTATAAGCAAACGCTTTTTCATGCCATCAGAGATGCTTTTGGCGAAAAAGCCAATCTAAACCTTCATTTTCATTATTTTAATCCTTCGGTTTTTGAACGAACAATAAAGGACAATATTGGTAAATACACCTCATATGTTGTTCTCCCCTGCAGTGAAAAGGCCGATAATGCGGTGTTGGGCAAAATTCCCTGCGACAGCCTCTTTCTTTTGGTACGAAGACCGGAAGGTACCTGCAACTTTTCAGGCGTTTTTCAGGATTTTGAAAACGATATTGAGAAATCGCTGCGATCGACAGGGAATCTGATGTGGAAATACAGTTGTTTAAATTTACTGTTTCACGATAATTTCACTGTTCCTCCAGCAGAATTGTTAAAAGGATTCAAACACTTCTGCGAGGATATGAAAATGGAGTACAAGGTATGTTGTGGGCCTTTTTCCGGTTCGCTGAAAAAGGGGGAGGCATACATTGTGATCGACGAAAACGATCTGAAAAATATATTGCTGGAAGCTCGTCGCATGAGCCTAAACCCCGGAAAGGATATAGGTATTATTTCTTACAACGACACCCCTTTGAAGGAGGTGGTTTCAAATTCAGGAATTTCGGTTATTTCAACTGATTTTATATTGATGGGAAAAACCATTGTTGACATGATTCTTTCCAAAAATTATAAGGCAATAAATAACCCCTGCCGGTTTATCGACAGAGGCTCATTTTAATGATACCCTGACTGAATCTCTGTTTTAATTAAGGGCTGCAGATTAAGTCCAAAGGACTTAAATTTGAATAGCCGCCGGTGGAACCGGCGGTATTGAGAGAATAATGTTTCAGAACCCTGGAAGGGTTCAATTAGTTGAAATTGAACCCTTCCAGGGTTCTGGATTTGGTTTCGTTATTAACCCCGCACTTTGTACGGGGCTATTCAAATTAAATCCCTTCAGGATTTCGATGCAAACTTTTAACATTCTATGTCTTTGCATCTGGTTTCCGAATGTGAATTTTAATAATTTTAAAATAAGCTGATTAGTGGTTTTTCAGCAGCCCCTAATTATCGGCCGCACACCTGAAACCAAGGTTAAAAAGGGATGTTTCGCGGGTATTTGAACCACGGAATGTTACAGTGTAGCTTTTATCGCCATTGTCGTCGAAAAAGAAAGAGCCGCCGCGGATCACCCGGAGTTCAGGGTCGTTATTCGAAGGAGTTGTGTTGCCCGGATATGGTAAAAACTGGTCGGAGCACCAGTTCCAAACATTACCACCCATGTCGGTAAGTCCGCACGCGTTTTCCCCAAAAAAGCCCACCGGCGATGTAAACTTAAAACCATCGGTACCCTGGGGCGCCGACAAGTCGTTGCCCTGCCAAACGTTTGCTTTATATTTTCCATTTACAATCAGCTCGTTGCCCCAACTGTATTTTGAATTGGCTTTTCCACCACAGCGGGCCGCGTATTCCCATTCGGCTTCAGTTGGGAGGCGCTTTCCAGCCCAGCTGGCGTAAGCTTCGGCATCTCTCCAGCTAACATGAGTAACCGGGTGATTATCTTCAGCAACAGCCATGGTTCTTTCCATGGGATACTCCCAGTTAACGCCGTTTTTCAGCTCCCAACCGTAAGTCTCGAAACTGAAAACTCCTGAATTACCAAAATTATCTGCATCAGTTTTATAGCTGGTTGCTTTCACAAATTTTCTGAACTCTTTTACAGTAATGGGGTGTTTATCAATTCTGAAAGCTTTGACTGTAACCTGGTGAGCAGGTCTTTCCTGAGGTAGACCATCGTTTGAGCCCATTGTGAAGGTACCCCCGGGGAAGGAAATCATTTCGGCAGCAGGCTGTTCATCGGAAACTTGCACAGTATCCTGTGCCTTGGTGCTATCCTGGTTTTTGACTTCGCGGTTACCGGAACAGGAAAAAAGAGCTAAGAGGGAGCATATGAAAACTGCCTGAAAAATCGTTTTGCACATAATGTTAAGTTTACTGGTTGATGAATGCTCATCAAAAGTAAATAAATGTTTGTAATTCCGTTCAGGGCAAATCTTCTTTCAGTTCCCATTTTTCGGTAAACCAGATGGTTTGCCCGGGATTAATACTGTAAGTGGGGCTGCAAGGTTCCAGTTCGATAAATTTGCCATTGCTGTAAAAAATGGTGGTAAGGTGTTCGCTCCCCGAATAATCTCCGGATGGGTAGGTGGGAAAGGTTTTTTTGAATATCATCCCGTCAATCTGGTAGTCCATCCAGCCATCCATGGCATAGGTTCCTGCTTTGATGGTGGCCCCAACTGCCCGAAACATCAACGTTCCGGATTCAATTTTTATTCTTTCGTCGGGTTGCGGTATGCTGTCCATCCTGTCGGGGTTCCAGAGAAATCTTCTCCAGCCTTTATCAACAGTGGTTTTATAGTTCAGAGGTAAAAACAGTTCTCCTCCAGGTTTCACCAGGGTGCGGCTCCAGAAATGACGCATGAGTTTTTTTTCGGAAATGTTGGTGGCCGATAATTTTATGGTAAGCATCGATGAATCGGGATGAAGGCTGAATTCCCTGGTTGTTTGCAGTCCCAAGCTCTTATCGGGCTCCGATGTCAGACGGATGGTGTTATGGTTAACAATCTCCGCTTTCCAAGGTCCCATCCAGGTGAGTGCGTGCAAAGGCTGGGTTACCTTTTCCGGTCCAAAATCGAAGCGACCGCCATCGGGGTCAAAAGGTTTTTGTTGCCAGTCGGCCAGCAGCTTCCCGTCCTGCTGCAGATTTTCGTAGATCATGTTTTTTCCGTTCAGGGCAAACCAGATCACTTTCCCTCCTGCAGAGGCATTAATGATTACTTCGCATCTCTCATTTTTGAGGCGATAGCAGTTTTCCCAGTTCCTGAAGTTTATTTTTTCAACTTGAGCGAAACTGTGGCAAATACCATTTGCCAGAATTAATAATGAAATAAAAAGAGCTTTCATTTTATTTGATTTTGGCTACTGCTTCATCGTACTGGCTGGTAGTATTTTCGTCGAAACGGGCCAGATTCATCCATTCCACATTTCCATAAACACCCGCTTTGGAATAATCGAAAGGCACAAACCCAATCTTTTTCATCGATAATGCTTTTTTCAACCGGAAATCGAAGGCTGCCGGGTTGACAAATCCCGGATCGGCCAGAATGGAATGGACATCCTTTCCGTTTTTCTGCCAATCTTTGAAATTGATTTTACCAAATTTCAGATCCTGAGAACGGGTATCCCAATAGCAGTTTTTATCGGAATTGATATTGATTTTTGGCCAGTTGTTAACGGTGAGATCGCCAGAATTGAACCAGACAATGTTGTTTGTGAATGTAAACGACAGGTGCGGCTCCACCCTGGTTGCCTGAAGCTGGCCTTTGATATTGGCTGCAAAAATATTGTTACGGATAAAATTCTCTTTGCCGTAATGCTGGTGAAAACCCGAATTCTTGCAGGCATATACCAGGTTGTTTTCCATTACCACTCCGGTGGAGCCTTCGTCGGTGTATAAGCCCCATCCGCCGTAGTCGAACGAGAAAACATGGTGAATTACATTGTTGCTTACCGTGGTTCCCTGAGCCTCTCCCAGGCAATAAACACCGCCCATATCGCAAAGTTCGCCCCATCCCAGGTGGTGAATGTGGTTGAACTCAATTTTATTGCGTTTTGAAGGACTGTATGAGTATCCCCAAACCCAACCCACTGAAACTCCCGAATAACGGAAATTGGCAATTTCGTTGTGGGTAATGGTATTGTCGGACGACTGGAATATGGTAACTCCAACAGCACAGGGGAAAACATTGCCACCATCGCGAATAATATTATTATCCACCGTAATAAACTTCGTGAGTTCTTTTTCGTCGGAAGGAATGGCGATATCGCCAATTTTAACCCCTCCGGCACCCAAATCGTGAAAATAGCAGGTTTTGATGGTACAGTTGGAACAGGCTTTCCGGAACCAGATGGCATTGCTGCCGGTATGTGCAATTTCGCATCCGGTAAATTCTATATTTCGGGCATAATCGGCCATTACCACAGCTTCAATTGGAGCGGCGGCCTGGGCAGCTTCATTACCCCAGAGAGGCATCCGGTAACCTGCCACTTTAAAACTGAGGTTTTCGAAGCGAATATTTTCCACAGGTTTTTTCTCACTTCCTTCAATGATTATAAAAATACCCAATGTTGGAGCATAAGCCTCAACAGTTTCGGGAGTTTCGCCTGGTAAAGGCATATAGTACAAGTCGCCGTTACTTTCGAGGAACCACTCCCCGGCGGTATCCAGGGCGGCACGATAATTTTCGATGGTATACCGTGTTTGATGATCGAGTGAGTTCCATGGCTTCATGCCACCGCCCGTGGTAAAAACAGAAGCGCTGTCTTTATCGTAATTCGAAATACGTTTGCGGGTGTTGTCCCATTTATGGTAAAGGGTAATTACAGCATCGTTAAAATCATCTTTGGTAAAGTTATTAAGGCTTTTTGCATCTTCCGGAAATAACCCCAGGCGCTGAACTGCCAGGTTGGCGACCCGCCCTTTTCCCTTATCCATAACAGTTTCTCCTACATTCTTCAGAAAATAGAACCCTTTGTTGGGCGATTTTGCCCGGGTTGCTCTCTTACCGTTAACATAAAGCTGTTCGAATTTCCATCCATACTGCTGAACCTCTTTTATATTGGTTTTCCAGAGTTTTTCATTCACTTTTAACCAGCCGGTTATCTCTTTTCCGCCTACAAAAACGGGTTTGGCACCATCGGCAGCTTTGAAGGTGATGGATAATGCCTGGCTGGGCGAGTCCAAATCGGTTAACAACAATGGTTCCGACATGTAATAAGTGCCATCCATCACAATGATATTTACGGGTTCCTTCGTCCTATTTTTGGCTCTCAGTGCACGAACTGCATCGCGCGCTCCCGTAAGAGTAGCCATGGGTTGTTCGCGGTTTCCGGGGTTAGCATCGTTGCCATTGGGCGACACGTAAATATCGGTTGCTAAAAGATCGGAACTGACAAAGAGTAATATCAGCAAGCAAGTAAGATTATGGACTCTCTTCATTTGATTTTTATTTTTTAAAATACTATTCTTTACTCATTGTGCCCCACGCTTTATTGGGTTGTGGGCCGAGTTCAATTTCAAGCGTTCCTCCTTTTATAAAATCCTGGTGTGTAAACCTGAAATCCTTTAATTCTGCCCCGTTTAATTTGGCCGATTGGATATAAATGTTTCCCGGTTTATTGTTCCGCGTAACAATTACAAATTCCTTTCCGGGATAATATTTGTTATCGAGGGCAATAGTGATCTTATCAAAAACAGGACTTGTGATTTCGTATTTCGGAGTTACTGATGTGCCTCCTTCCACATCGAAAATCCCCATAGCCATAAGCACTCCCAAAGCTCCGAATTGTCCCTGGTCTTCGTCTCCGTTATAACCCCCATAAGGAGTAATGTCGCTAAAAATTTCGTCTTTTATTTTTCGCACCCAGTATTGTGTGAGCCAGGGGGCTCCTGCGTGACTAAAAAGATGTGCCATATGAAGCGAAGGCTGATTTTCGTAGTCGACCCAGCTTTCGGAATGCTTGCCGTGGGGAGTGATATATTTGTTTGGTGTTGCCAGTTCAAACTGTTTGCTGAGTTTTTCAACAAAAGCTTTCTTACCTCCAATTATTTGAATGAGATCCGGAATATTTTGGGGCACATAGTAGGTGTAAGTTGCTGAGTTGCCTTCAACAAAGCCGCGGGCGCTAAACCCTATAGTAACCGGAGTGAAATCTTTCATCCAGGAGCCGTCCTGTTCCCTTGGCCGCATCCATCGGGTTGTGGTGTCGAAAACATTGTGATAACTGAACGAGCGTTTGTAATATTTTTCATAATCGGATGTTTTTCCGAGTCCTTTTGCAAATTGAGCCATACACCAGTCCTGATAGGCAAAGTAAAGCGTAAGTCCACATCCTTCGCGGTGCCATCCTTTACCATCGATACCTTCAGGTACAAAACCTCTTTCGACATAGTTTTTCATATAGGGGTGAGCTTCGACCTCATATCCGGCATGGTCGCGAATTCCGCCAGGTTCGGAGTTTTTGAGCGAACCTTCGTACGCTTTGACAATATCGAAATTGCGGATACCTTTATTGTAAGAGGCTGCTATCAGAGGAATGGCCTGGTCGCCTACCATCACAAAAGTGTAATTGCCACCACTCGGCCCCCTGGCAATTAAGCCTCCGTTGCTATAATAATCTACCAGGGTGTTCACAAAATCGTTCATCACCTTGGGGTAGGCCATAGACCATAAAATGTTGAGGTTCCATTCGGCACCCCAGAAAGCATCGGTGTTATGGTGGTTAAAAAGTGGTTTACCGCTTTGGTCGGGCGGAATTTGCCTTATTACAGGTTTAGTCCCGGTATTGTCGGTATATTTTCCATTGATATCGCTGAAAATATGTCGCCCGAGCAAAGCATGCCATAAGTCGGTATAAAACTTAACTTGTTGGGCATGAGTTCCACCTTCTACCTTAATTTTACCTAATTCGTGGTCCCATTCTAGAGCTGATTCTTTTACTACACCGTCGAAATCCCAGTGTGGCAATTCGCTTTCCAGATTTAACCTTGCCTGCTCTTCGCTAACAAACGAAATGGCAACTTTTAGCAGCACGGGTTTCGCCGAGGGTGCGAATGTAACATAACCGCCGCTCTCCTTGCCTGAAATGGCTTTAATTCCCGTGACCAGGTCGCGGACAGTTTTATTACCATTTTTTTCCCAACCTCCAAAACTTTCAAAATCCTGGTTGAACTGAGCCACAAAATAAACCGTGCATGGTTTTTTGCGCCTCACAGTTGGCGACATTACCGCATATCCGGTAAGTTCACTGCCATTCACCACCCGGATAAAGGCCGAGTCCATGGTTCCTTGTCCCAGTTCAGCGCCAATATCAAAAAGAATATTTCCGGTTTTTCCCGCTGGAAAAGTATACCGGTGAAAACCTACCCTGCTTGTCGATGTCAGCTCGGCAGTGATGCCATAATCGTCGAGAATTACTTTATGATAACCCGCTTTCGCCACTTCGGTGGTATGCGAGAACCGCGATTTAACTGCTTCGAAACCCAAATGTCCTTTTATGGGCCCTGTGGTTGGCATTACCGGAATGCCTGATATTTCCCAGCAATGGATATGGCTAAAACAGCGAATACTAGTAGTATCGTAAAGGTAACCTGAATTCCAGCTTCCTTTGGTCCAGGTATCGGGACTCAAACTTACCATTCCAAAAGGACGGCATGCCGACGAGAAATAGAACCAGCGCGATTTGTGAGAATCAACCAGTGGATTGACCAATTCTGATGGGGGTATAACGTTTTGGCCAACCGCTAAACCGAAGATTGACAACAACAGAAAAATGAAATAGAATCTTATATCCGACAGTTTTTTTATCCAAACCATTCTCTTTTGCGGTTTTTAAGGTTACTCAGTAAATTCAAAGTTAAATTATTATTGCGCATTTGGGTTGCTTAAAGATTATATCTGAGAATTTTCGATTCCTTTGCTTTGATGTTCAAGATCTCAAATGCTTTGATGTAAGTCAATGGAAGAACTTTACTCCTTTCATCTGAGTTCTCGCACATCACTTTAACTTTAGCATCAAAAGCCGAAGGATTAGATATTTTGACATCAATGAAGCGGGCTGTTTTATTTATTACTTCTGCTTCGAAATTGTCGAGCACTGTTACTTGCCCTTTGTCTTTCGAAATATAAATACCTGGGAGTTCAGCATAGGTTAGCATACAAGCCACTTCCGACCAGGTTGATCCTCCGAAAATCTCGCCCCGTTTTATGTCTCCGGGTGTACCCCGTTCCTCCCAATCTGACATATTCACCCGTTCGTTGATCCAGCCGGGAGGCATTATGGGCCATCGTTGGTTTCGACGAACATCGGGGATAGGACGGTCGGCCCGCGACATGTACTGAGGGATAGCCCTTGAAATATCCGCGATTAATTCAAGGTAAGTCTCATCGTTTGTGTAGCGATACAGTTTCAGAAGTGAATTTCCCGAAAGGGAGCAAATGCCCGGTGCACTGTGCTTGTTTTGGACATTGGCAATGACGGTTCCGTTGGTAAGCATGCCAAGTTTATGAAAAGTGGATTTGGCAGGAAACCTGAAGTCGTACGAAACGACCCAACTGGCACACTGATTGGCAATTTCTTTGGCGATTTTCAACCATTTGGGGTCGTGGGTTACTTCGTATAAAACCACGTACGATTCCAGCAATCCAAAGGCAGATTCGCTGTCGGGTGCCTGGAAAATATCTCCGGGTCCGCCGTTTGTCAAACCTTTTTGAATAAAATTGATGTAGTAATAATCACCGGCCGATTTTGCAACCTGAAGATAACCGGATTTTTCAAAAAGTTGGGAACACAGAGCAAGAGCGCCAATAGCAGTGCCTCCGCTGGCTGTTCCGCCTGCAATAATTTCGCCGGTTTGATAGTTTAAGTGTTGTCCGAACTGGCCGTTTTCGGTGAAGACTTTTGCAAGGGCATCTGCTAATCTTTCGGTACCGGCAAGCCAGTAAGCCGACAATGTCTTTTCGGGATAAGTTTGCTGACAAAACAACAGCGATTTCGCCAAAAAGTACAGCCCATCGGCCTGATACCGCATAAAGGCATACCCGTTTTTCTCGTACCATTCACCGTTATAAAAAGCTCCATACAGCAGCCCTGACGGACTGGGGTTGTTTAGTACAAAGTCAAAGGTGCGTAGTGCTCTTTCCCGGGTTGTTTCATTACCGTTGACCAATAAAGGGAAAACAGTATTTAATCCACCCACCCAGGCCGTTTGCCAATCCTGAGACCTGCTCTCGCGCATGCCTACTGAATAGTACCCATATTTTTCAACCCAGTTCTGTTCGTTATATTTTGCTTCCTGAAGATTCCAGGCAGCCGAATAAGGAATTTGGTTGGGAAGAACCCGGGTGCCAATCTTTTTCCGTATTTGAACAAAGCGATCGAACAACGATTGTTCCTGAGGAGCATTAAAAAAATAAAGGAGACATGAGATTTCAATACTATCCCCTTCTTTTAAGCTGGCTCCCCTGTCGGGAGAAGGATAAAAGCCTTCTCTTCCCAGTTGAACGGAATCCTCCCTTAAAGCTGGCATCCGCAGCAGGAAAGAGGCCTTGTCGCGGTTATCCGACTCCTCAATCTTGTAACTATAATCACCATAATTTGTACCCTGCTCAGTGGCAATAAAAAAACCTTTTTTAATTGACTTAAATTGTACCCCAAATGAAGGGGTTGACATATCCCCGCTTAAAAAATCCAGGAACGATCTTTCATTGCCTATTTGTAATCGGGGTACGGTGGTCATCACCGGCTCCATATCCGGAGAGCATTCGGTGGTTGCAACAAGATGTTTCCGCTGGAAACGAACAGCTTTATACCTGTTGCCATTGTAGACCGCTCCTGGCATGAGCACATAATTGTTTACCGACCAATGGCTAAAGTCGATTTTCAAACCCATGCTGAAATTATCGATTTCGCCTTTCAGAAGTTTTGCCCTGATGGTAAGTCGATACGCACCACCTTGTGCTTCAACTTTTTGTACCGTTGTTTTTATATTGAAAATTGCGTTTTCAAATTCAATTTTGTTACCAACTGGCAGCTTTTCGGAATCGATGTGCTTCGATTTTTTTAAATGAGCGCCGTCAAAAGTCGCCAGCTGCAGCGACAGATTTCCATGAATCTGGTTAAAAATGTCGGGCAATTCAGACTTATTGGAGGTGAAACCAAAGCTGATTATTAAAATGAAAAATAAAAAGTACAGTAAGGTTTTTTGATTCATTGTTTTATGTTTTTATGCATTTTCTAACAACCTGGGTCATCGTTGCAGTTCGATAAGGTAAACAGGCAGCGTTGCTGGTACTTTCAGCATTCCTTTTTCAATGGTTCCCGATTTAATTGGGTTTAAATGCCAGTCGAGCATCCTGTATTTCATCCCGTTAAGCATCGGAAGGGAAATGGAGGCACCTACACGCGCTGTTAAAACAGGTAAACTTCCGGTGCTCACTGTGGTACCAGCATTTTCCTTTGCGCCCCAGATAAATTCGCGGTGTATTTTAGAATGGTCTAATTTGAACCCACTGTTGAAGCTTGTACTTACCAGTGAGATGTAGATTTTTGCCGATTTATCCAGTGACTTACCATCACAACTTACCGCACTGAATTCGATGTAATTCTCGTTTTCTGTAACCGGATAGGGCATCGCTTCAGGATTAACCACGGTTACATTGCTTAATCCGATCCCGTTCTTAAATTGAAGGGGCGCTCCATATTGTGCCAGAAATCCGGTATAGGAAACTGCTCCGGGGGAGTCAAAGATCAGGTGGCCTCGCTGCCAGTCGTATTCTATCTCCGGTGTGGGTTTAAGGGGATTGATTTCGTAAACCCTTGAATCGTAAACACGTGATTCCCGCCCGTCGGACCATTTTGAATCGGATTTCTCCAGCTTATTTGGTGTATTCCCTGCCAAGCGCGATTTGTATTCTTCTAAAGTGATGATTTCATCGTCGGCTCTTGTGGTATCAATGAGCATACGGGAACCGAACCTATAGGTGGTGGGTATAAATTTCGATTTTGTTTTTCCATACGATCCTCCGTAATCCATGGATGCAGGGTTCAGGAAACTGTTTTTCCCGAATATGAATACAGTTGGGTTGTTGGCTGGCTGAAGCAGAAAATTGCAAAATATGGAAGAGGCGATGGTCATGGCCGATTGTTGTACCTCATCGTGTTGAAAATGTAATCCCTGAGGATGGTTGCTTTCACTGCTTGTGTATTCCATGGGTTGATTGTATGGGAGAGGAATATTCGCATCAGGAGCAGGTCCAAAGTAATGCCACACAATAACATCCCAGTCGTTTATGGAAGCGAGCGATGCCAAACGCATCGGATATTCCGCCCGGTATTTGGCTGGGTTGTGAATCTGATTTTCGTAAACGAAGAAAGGTTTTCCTTCTACTTTATTCTGTTCGAGCCACGAATCATTCCAGGTTAACCGCGGCAGTTCCTCGAGGCCGCTGTACCAGGGGAATCTTTTTGCCTGGGGATCGTGATGAAACCCGGAGATATAAGTACAATGACTAACCGCATCGGCTTGCTGGTGCAGGTATTGTGCCTGAATTTCGTTTCCAATGCCTGTATCCCAGCAAAGCGAACCCAGTGCGATGCTCTTTCCGTGAGCTTTCATTGCCTGATGCTCCTCTCGTTTGTGTTTATACCAGATGCTGGTCAGAAATTCAACCACATCTGAGCCTCTTTTGCCATTTACGTCGTTTAAACCATATTGCTGGGCTTCACCATCAACAATATTAACACCCAGCGCTTTTCGCTGGTCGCCGGCTTTCGCATTTTTACTCAGCGGCAGCAACATAATTGTTTTCTGAGGGAACGATTCTCCGGGAAGAAATCCCAGCCAGGCTTTGCGGATATTTTCTTCCGACCTATATTTTTTATGCAGAAACTCATTCCACTGGTCAATAATTTCGCGCCTGAAAAAATCCGGGAGTGATGAAAAGCGGGTGGTGATATGGCCAAACCACCATTCTTCGTTCGAGAGTTCCCATATGATAATATTTGGATCGTCGGCATAGCGCAGATTGGTGTATTGGTTTACATGGTCTGCAATTTTCTTCATTCTTTCAATACCAAGTTTGTGGAGACGCGGATCCCAGATACGAGCCATGTTGTTGCGGATATTTGAGCCCTTTTCTGTCACAGCCTCCTTCCATGCATTTTCAGTGGCGGGATCATTTATAATGCCACAATCGGCGGGCATAGAAAGCCCTGCGTTGTTTATACCGGCATACCATATTTTAACGCCGTTTTGCTGACAGCACCACATAAAATGGTCAATCAGGTCCATGCGTGAGCCGTCTCCTTTTGTGTACGCTCCGTCGTTCACCGGTTCGCGCCAATAACGGACCATGTTAAAACCGAGAGATGTAAGCCTTTTCACTACAGCCTCATTGTCGACATGGTTTTTCCCGGGAAAATTACCTACCGCGCCCCAAAAACGGACTCGCTTATTCTGGTTATAAAGGTGCCCGTCCTTAATGGTTACATATTCATTGTCGGGAGGAAGTTGCTGGGCATTTGTGTGAAAGCTGAAACCCACCAGGATGAGGAAAATAATGAGAAATAGCCTCATATTTAAAGTGTTTTAGCTTGAATAAATACAATGCCGGGAGTTTCCATGTCGAAAGTGACAAGAAGCCCCTCAGGCACACTATTAATTTTGAAGTTGGAGCTTGAAGAAAGTTCATTATTTTCAGCAAGCGACTTAATTTCTGCTTGTTTCGGATAGGCTGGACTTCCCATTTGTTTCCAGGTATTTACAATATTATTTTCTTTGGAGTCGAGGCGTATAAGGCTAATTGAATTTTTGTCAGTTCCTGCTGGTAGCGTAAATTCAACTTTTGAGTTACCAACCGCCGATTCCTCAGTATAATTAATATCGAAAGCATATACAATGGCAGAAATTTCTTTTCCGTTACGCGTTACAAAAGCATTGGTATTTAAATCGCCTACACCTTCCACTTCGATCTTTTCGCTGCCCAGTTTGCAAAGCAACTGATGGGCAAAGTAGTTGGGTTTGCGCAACCCATCCAGGTTGAGCATGCCGTAATTTCCGTGAAAAGCTTCGCGTCCATAGCCAACCTGATTGTAGATGTCGGAGATGCACCAGTAGGCAAAATAATCGGCCAGTTGCGACACCTCGCACATCGATTTGACGATAAAAGCCGCTTCATTTGCGGTTTCCCTCACCGGGGCAAACGGGTGCCACGACAAACCCCACTCATTCATATGAAATTCACCTTTAAATCCGGCTTCATTTAACTGCTTCCGGGCACCGCGGGTAATACCCGATAAAAAGTGAGGCGATTTATTTTCTTTATCCCCCTGTGGACCGTCGAATGGCGATAACGGGTCGCCCGCGGTACTGTCGTTGTTGTAAATATGGCCGATAATATAGTCGGGCATACAGTTGTTCTTTGCTCCAAAATCAATCAGATCTCTCAGCCAAACACTATGAGCCGTGGATGGTCCACCGACTTTGAGCGAAGAATCCACGCTCTTGATAGCTCCGTGAACAATCTGGAACATTTTAAAAAACCCGTCCATTCCCCCGGTCCAGAAACCTCCCAGGTTGGGTTCGTTCCAAACCTCAAAATACCAGTTTTTCAGCGTTTCAATTCCATAACGATCGGCCAGGCCTTTTACAAAATCGTTTACAAAACGTTCCCATTCTTTCCAATCGCGGGGAGGAGTAATATTCGATCCTGTTGCGAAGCAGGTCTGGGGGCCGGTTTTCATTTCTCCGGGGGTAAAGCAGGTGGTGACCACCGGTGCAATGCCAATGTCGACCAGTGAATCGTAGATATAGTAAGGAACCCGCCAGTTATAGCGTTTCGTGTTTCGCTTTTCTCGGTTGAGGTAATTAGCAGGATCTTTATCAAAAACCCACATTTCGTTGTCGAAAATACCAACAGCACGAACATGTTTCAGCCCTATTTCCTTGTGGCACAAAGCCAGTTGCTCCTGCATATCGCGGCGAAGAATCCACCGCATCTGGTCCACATTTCCCAAACCCGCCCATGTGTGGCGAAGGGGTGTGCCCTTTTCGTTCCAGCGGGGTTTGATGGAGATATTTTTAGGAGAAGACAGAAAATTTTCCAAAGTGGGAGTTTTTGAAATCAGGAGGCCTGTTCCAGCAGCTCCGGAAGTTTTAATCCAGTTACGACGGTTCATAAGGTGAAAGGGAGTTAAGTCAATTTAAATTGATTGAAAATAATGTTGGAAATTTCATTCTGAAACCAGTTTAGGATATTAAAGAGGTTGTGTAAACCTTAAAACGATTTTACACAACCTCTTTACTTTATTAGTTCCAACCTTCGTTTTGTTTAAGGCTTGGATTAGCATCAAGTTCACCTTGCGGTATAGGCAATAAATGCTGGCCTTGTTTTAAGTTTGGTATAATAGACTGCATTGTATTGTAAAATTCTCCCCAACGGATCAAGTCAAAAATTCTCTTGGCTTCGCCAAGGAATTCAGTCCTTCTTTCTTTTCGAACTGCTGTGCGGAAAGTTTCTTTATTCAGTCCGCTTAAAGGAGCTACAATGCCGGCGCGGCCTCTAACCTGATTGATGGCAGCATAAGCATTGGCTGGGCCATTGGCTTCATTTTCGGCTTCTGCATAAATTAATAGCACTTCGGAATATCGAATTACAGGGATATTGCTTCCCCATCCACCCCAGAGAACATTGGTTTGCCCTTCGTTAGTGTACTTCATACAATATTTTGTGGGGTCAAGAGTAATCAAACCGTTAACGCCTCTGGTTTTATCGTCGTCAGTATACGACGAGGGTAAAACATAGTTCTTACGATTTGAATCATCAGCTTCAAAATCGTTAATTGCTGCTTGGGAAACTTCCATTACATTAGCTCCCGGGCGGCCATTTTTGGTAGATCCAACAAAGCAATTTACATAAGCATCAGGAGGTTGCATTATCCAGCCCCAGCGGCTGCTGAAACCGGCATCCTGATGGAAGTTGAAAACGAAAACATTTTCACCAAGTTCGGCGGTATTTGCACTAAATTTTTTCGAATAAAGGAAAATATCCTTGTAATTAGCCCAAAGAGCAAACTTACCACCATCGATTACCTTCTTGGCGTATTCTGCTGCTTTTGTCCAGTTTTGGAGGGTAAGGTAAACGTTAGCCAATAAAGCATAAGCAGCATATTGTGTTGGGTGTTGACCTGCGGCTTCTACCCAAGGTTTTGCATACAATCCCTTTTTAGGATCACATGCATACTCAAGGTCGCTGATGATAAGTGCATAAATATCATCAACAGATGCCCTTCCTGAATAAGCTCCTGTTAAACCCGACGGGGATTTATCCTTTAAAGGAACTGAACCAAACATACGAACAAGTTCGAAATGGCTGTAAGCTCTAAAAAAATAAGCTTCGGCGATAACATTTCTGATTACACTTGTGTCTGGGGTTACAATATTACCAACATTTTCAATAACCAGGTTGGCATTCTTGATCGCCTGGTAATATCCATTCCATATACCGGAAATAAAGCCTTCCGATGCAGTGAAGGTATATTTGTCGTAAACATCAGCTTGGGTTGCATTTGTCCAGGGCTTTGCACCTTTTACAAAGTCGTCGCTTCTAAGTTCATTTACAACACAATAGTTCAAACCAAAACATCCCAGAGATATGATAGGATTATACACAGCATTCAGGGCCTGAACAGCATCCTTGCTTGTAGAATAAAATGTTTCAGAAGTAATTTGACCTGTTTGGTCTTCTTCCAAAAACTTTTCGCAGGACGATAAAATCAAACCTGCCATTGCCAGATATATTAAAAGAAATTTTTTCATGTCTTACTAGAAATTAAAATGTTATATTTAAACCAACCGTATAAACCTTGGCACTTGGATAAGCTCCATATTCATAACCTGTATTCAGGGTTGCTTTTCCAGCGGAGTTAATGTCGGGATCGTAACCTGAATAGTTGGTCCAGGTATAAACGTTATTTGCCGAACAGTAGATTCTAAGGTTGCTGATTCTCATTTTGCTAACCAACGATGATGGGAAGTTATAAGCCAATGTTAAAGTTTTTAACCGGATATAAGAACCGTCTTCAACATACAGGTCGCTAGTGGTAGCGTTTCCATAAGCAGCGCGTCCCGCCTGCATTGCTTTTCTTTGTCCTACAGTTTCGTTTGTTGTGGTCCATCTGTCCAATGCACGTGTGGTTGTATTAGTGGTTCCACTGAAATTTTCGAGCGTTGCACGGGTTAGATTCATAATCTCGTTGCCTTGAACACCCTGGATAAATACATTCAAATCGAATCCTTTATAGGAGAAGGAGTTGGAGAAAGAGAAAACATAATCGGGGTTGGCATTACCAAGAATAACGCGATCGAGGGAGTTGATAACGGAGTCCCTTACACCATTCGCACCGGTGATATCCTGGTATTTAATATCTCCAGGAAGCGAGTTGGGCTGATTATAAAACTTGTTTGTGGCAGGGTTAATGGGATCCTTGGTTGTATAAACACCATCCGTTTTATATCCATAGAAACTTCCGATAGGTTCTCCAACGCGAAGTATCTGTATGGGTTGACCTATGATCTGAACATTGCCAAGAACCGCTTCTTTTTTTTGGCCATCCAATTTTATAACTTCGTTTCTGTTGAACGAAACCATAAAACTGGTATTCCATTTAAATTCGCCCGTCAGATTGAAAGTACTTAAACCCATTTCAATCCCTTTGTTTTCAACATTTCCAACATTCGAAAGCATGGTTGTAAAGCCAGTTGATGCAGGAATAGGAAGATTGTAAAGCAGGCTTTCTGTTCTTTTCTTATATAAATCAATTGTAGCAGCAATTCTTCCATCGAGAACGGCTAAATCTAACCCAATGTTAGATTGTTTTGTGCTCTCCCATTGTAAATAGGGGTTTGGAATACGGTTTGTTGCGTAACCTGGAGCAACAAGGTTATTCCAAACAGCATTAGATCCACCATACGTGGATAAAGAGTTATAGGTACCAATTTCAGTACTTCCTGTTTCTCCATAACTACCCCTTAATTTTAAGGTACTGATCACAGGGAACGACTGCATAAAATTTTCTTTGTTAATAGTCCACGCCAAAGCTACCGATGGGAAAGTTCCCCAACGCATGTCTTTACCAAACCTTGAAGAACCGTCGCGACGCAACGAGGCAGTAAACAGATATTTTCCATCGTAAGAGTAATTCAAACGACCGAAGAACGAGGCCATTTGCCATGGAAGGTAGGAGGAATACATGTTGTTTGTAACACGGGTATTTCCGTTGAAGTTATTGTAAACATCCGTTTTGTTGCTCAGGTTTTCACCATATAAGCTGCTGGCTTCCGAAACATATTGTTCCTGAGTGGCACCAACCATTGTGGTTACGTTGCTTTTGCCGAACGATTTATTGTATGTCAATAAATTTTCGAGGTTCCAGTAGAAGTTGCTGATTGTACCAACGATCGATTGAGCAGCATTTGATGCATTGCCTCCGTTCAGAGGTTGGAAGTTACGGTTCCTGCTTTCCTGGATGTCGCTACCGAAAGCTATACGCCAGGTAAGTTCTTTAACCGGAGTAACTTCGGCATAGATATTTCCGATAATTTTGTTCGAGGTATACGACATTTTTGTTAAGTCGGTAATATATCCTGGATTGACAATCAAAGGAATACCTGCACCAGTTATTTGACCTGAAGAGTAAACACCATATTGATCCATCTTTTGCTGTAGAGGAACGTATTGCAATGAGCTCATGATTAAGTTATAACCATATTGGTTATCGGTATTTGCAATTTCGCTTTCCGATCGTGAAATTGCAAGATTGTTACCAACTTTTAACCATTTATTTGCCTTTTTTTCCAGGTTTGCCCTTAAGGAATAGCGCTCAAAACCACTACTTTTAACAATACCAGATTCGTTGTGATAACCAGCAGTAATAGCGTACAAAAGCGTTTGATCGCCTCCGGTCAACGATAATTGGTAATCCTGGATCTTAGAAGTCTGGAAAATTTCTTTCTGGTAATCGATATCGTAAGGAGGTAAATTATTTAGGTCGAAATAAGTAGGAAGCGCAGGTGATGAGTTTGCCCGTGCATTGTTGTTGTACTCTGCAAACTGTCTTGCATTTAATAAATCGTATGTTTTTGCAACATTTCCTACGCCGTTGCTAGCGTCAACTTGTACTTTAACTTTACCCGATTCTCCTTTTTTAGTTGTAATAAGTACAACGCCATTGGATCCGCGTGCTCCATAAATAGCAGTGGCCGAAGCATCTTTTAATACTTCGATCGACTGGATGTCGTTTGGGTTAATGGTGCTAAGGATATTTGGCTGTTGAAGGTTTGAAAATAATGGGTTCATTGCGCTCGAGTTTACACTTTCGTTGTTATAAATTGGTAAACCATCTATAACATAAAGGGGGTCATTTCCGCCTTGTATTGAGTTATTACCACGGATACGCACCGAAATCCCTCCGCCAGGTGCATTGCTGGCCTGGGTTACCTGAACCCCAGCAGCACGTCCCTGTAAAATTTGGTCTATGGAGTTAACTTTTGCATTTTTCAATTCGGTTTCTTTGATAGATCCTACAGAACCAGTCAAATCACTTTTTCTAACTGAACCGTAGCCAATTACAACAACCTCTTCGAGTTTGGTAATGTCAATGGCAAGTTTTACATTGATCATTGACTGTCCATTTACATTTACTGTTTCGGACATATAACCCACCGAGCTAATAACAAGAACAGCATTGGCATTTGTAACATCGAGTGAGAATTTGCCATCGATATCGGTTGTCGTACCTATGGTAGTACCCTGGATAATAACATTTGCACCAATAATGGGTTCTCCTGATGTGGCATCCAACACCTTTCCCGTAACCTTTTGCTGCTGCATTATTTCAACGGGTGCAATTACAACAAGGTTGTTGTCGAGAACTTTATACGACGACGACGAACCTTTCAAAAGCTGATCGAGAATGTCGTGAATATTCATCTTATTTACTTCCAGATCAACTTTCTTGTCCAGATCTACATAATTGTCGTTATACAGAAAATGAAATTTGCTTTCCTGTTCAATTTGTTCCAGTACTTCCTTTATGGTTTTATTATTTACCTTCAAACTTAGAGAGGTGCTTTGCGAAAAAATAGAGGCGGAGATGGGAAGTAAAGTTAGAAAACATAGTAGTGTAGTTAATTTCATAATTAGTAAGTACTTTTTGTACCCATAACCAAATACTTGGGTAATTAATATTCGTAGTTTTTTCATACATTTGTTTAGTTAATTGTTATACCAACCTGCTTCCGGCGTCAACTGAAATCAGGCATTAATAATTAATCGGAAGGGGGGACTGGCAGGTCTCCCTTTTGCATTTTAGTTAGTTTCTTTATTTCATAGGCAGAGAGTTTTTAATTATTTTCTTAGGTTTTCGTATTTCCTTATCAGGTTTTCATTTGTATATATTTCTATTTTTTTGTGGTCAATTTTATATTCAATGGGTGCTATCATCTTAATGGCCTCAAATACCTGTTCAATCGATTCGTCGTATAAGCTTCCGCTAAACGAGTATGTTTTCAGGGAATTGTCTTTGAAATTGATCTCCACATCGTATCTTCTTTCCAGTTTGCGAACCAGATCTTCCAGCTTCTCGTGACGGAATATCCACCTGCTGTCCTTCCACGAAGTAAATGGCTTTGTATCGGCAACCGAATCTACTTCAAGTATCTCTGGATTGGTTTGTACAATAGCTTTTTCTGTTGGTTTTACCGTTTCCTGAACCGATTTGTCGGCTGTTTGCGTTACCCGGGTTTTGTTGAAAACCGCTTTTTGTTTAGGTTTCAGGATAAGCGGAGCTGAAACCTTACCTGTTTTCGAAATCGATTCAATTTTTACTGAACCTTCTTCCAAAGTGGTTTCAATTATATCATCATCATCATAGGCCTTCACATTAAAAGCTGTTCCTAAAGCTGTTATATTTATTCCCGAGGTATGAACAACAAACGGTATTTCTCTATTTTTTGCAACAGCAAAGTAGGCTTCGCCTTCAAGCTTCAACTCGCGCGATATTTCCCCGAAACTGCTTGAAAAAGATATTTTCGAACCTGAGTTAAGCCATACTTTAGTACCGTCGGGAAGCATCACTATAGAGCGCGAGCCAAGCGGAGCAATCATTTCAACATACTGGTCGGGTCCCTGATTATTTCCTGATTTTTGCATTATCAACAAGGCCGACAGTAAAGCAATTACCAAAATTGCAGCTGCAGCTGCAATAGGCCTTAACCAACGCGAAAGTGTTTTTTCCTGATCCGGTTTATCCTGAAGTATTTTCGAAATATCGTTCCATGCAATCTGTGCATCAAATTCATCAGCCTTGCTCATGGATGAAGAGGTATGCCAAATATCGGTAACCTGATCAAAGAAAACCTTGTTCTCTTCATTTTCCTTTAACCAGGCCAGAAGTCTGGTAGCATCTTCAGCAGAAATTTTATTGCTCAGAAGATTGATGATATCTTCTTTAATCTCTTCAGGAATATTTTGGTTGTTATTCATTTTTTGTTCTTCTAAAAGGGGTGACACAAAAAACTTGTGGAGGTATTACACAGAAATGGATTTTTTTGAAAATAATTTTTAGTCTAATTAAAATCAGCTTCGTACATGTTTTATTATTCACTTGAATATGATCTGCTTATAGATTTTTATTTTTGTTGTTCTTTCAAAAACGATTGATACCAGTAATAACTTTGTTTTGGAATTCGCTCCTGGGTTTTAAAATCCACATAAGTGATACCAAACCGACGGGAATAGCCCATAATCCACTCCAGGTTATCAAACATACTCCAAACACAATAGCCTTTTATATTTACACCTTTTTGTATTGCCTGGTTTACCGCTTTTATGTGGCGTTGAATATAGCGGGTGCGTAAGGCATCGTTTACTTTTCCATTCTCCAGTTTTTCGTCCTGTTCGCCATAACCAGCGCCATTTTCGGTAATGTAAATTTCAGGGCTGTTATATTGTTCTTTCAGACTGATCAATCCTTTCACAAATGCATCGGGATCTACAAAGCCATTAAACATTTCGGGTTTATCAGGGTTTTTACCGGTGGTAAGGCCAAAAAAACCTGCGGTTGGTTGTTCATGGTACATATTTACCCCGTAATAATTTATTCCTAAAAAGTCGGTTTTGGCAGATTTGATTAGGTCCATATCACCTGGCTGAATATCTCCATACTGTGCCGCTTTTAAACGGTCAAACAGTTCTTTTGGGTATTCTCCTTTAAAAACAGGATCCATAAATAAATTATTCCAGGCTTTTTTAACCAACTCAAGCGATTTCTTGCCATTTTCAGTAGGAACAGAATCGAGATCACACAGCATAAAGTTGTAGGTTATCCCAATCTTTCCACCCAATTTTCTATGATGATAAGCATTGACGGCATTGGCATGAGCCAGCATTAAGTGATGGATATGAGCAAAATGTTCCGAAATATATTTCTCAGAAGCGGGAATTTGAGGCATCTGACGATTATCAATAGCATCAAAAACCGATTGCAAAAAGTACATTTCAATAGAAGGCTCGTTAAAAGTCAGGAAGATTTTTACACGATCGCCAAAACGGTCGAAGCAGAGATTGGCATAATCGGTAAACCATTTTACACTTTCTCTGTTCATCCATCCGCCTTTATTAGCCAAAGCCAACGGCAAATCGAAATGATAAAGCGTTACCAAGGGTTGAATGCCTTCTTTGAGTAAGGCATTTATCACAAAATTGTAATAATCAATACCAGGTTCATTCACTTTTCCTGTTCCTTCGGGCAAAATCCGCGACCATGAAATAGACAGCCTATAGGTGTTGATTCCCAGTTCTTTCATCAGTTTTACATCTTTCAGGAATTGTCCACGATCGTATTGATTGATCGAAACATCCCCATTCACGTCTTGACCGGTTGCCATTTTTGCCAGGCTGTAGGGTGGATTGAGGTATTTATCCCATGTATTTGGGCCCCGTCCATCAGCTTTTGTCCCACCTTCGACCTGATAAGCAGCAGAAGCAGATCCCCACAGAAACCCTTTCGGAAATTTTAAAGTTTCGTTGGCAGAAGTTTGAGCATTTATGTGTTTATCTATTCCAAAAAATAGCATTATTGCAATGCTGGTAAGAATGAAATATGTGTTTTTCATATTTTTTAGTTTTATTAACTCATTATTTTACTCATCAATATAACAGTGGTTTTTTGCAATTGAATTAGTTCTACAAATTAGATTTTTCAACTTTTATTACCCCATCCCTAAAGGGTGAAAAGTTGAAAAATCAACCTGCTCCCTTTAGGGTTAGGGGTAATCAGGT